>NZ_CP150233.1:5730693-6040924 GCF_037974265.1 Paenibacillus sp. FSL R5-0623
CCGTTCAGGTTGCCTGAGCGAAGCGCGTTCAACATCGGCTCAACTAATTTCAGGCTATCTTTAACGACACCCTTAATGATCTGTGGGGTTATCGTTTCTGTCCCTGATGTTATCGCACGTATCTGAGAGAACATAAAAATTTTAACGGCAATGTCCGTTATTCCGCAACTCGCTTCATATATCGTATCATTCAACTCTGTTGTTAATTCCGTTGGATTCCGAACCCACTGATGGTCCCAAATCCCTTCGATGAAAAGCCTCCAACTCGGCTCAGATTTCTTCATTGGTAGCCAGGCAACGTCACCCTGGCCACTACCTCGTCGTGCAATACGGAAATCAGAGAAAAGGGATTGAGCGGTGGGAGTTCCAATTAGGATAGTTGGAAGACCTATAGAATTCGATAACGTAACAAAGAAGGAGAGCATTTTTTCCGCACCGCCACTTTTTGCTACGGATAAGTTTTGGATCTCGTCTACGCAAAGAAGCCCTAAGTTACAGCCCCTTGCAATTTGGGCGACAATCGGCATCAAAGAGGCGGCAGATAATTTAGTGTTTTTGCCAAAGCGATCCATGTAATTTGTCCCGAGGAGCTGATCCAACTCTACAAAAAAATTATTAATTAGCCCTCTAATTGAGCCGTCTGGAGGGCATTCCAAACGCAGAAATACAACCTCATAGGCGCTTAATTCAACACCATTGTACTCCGAATGACTAATGATTTGTGGAATCGTAGAGAGGATGCGATTGATAGCCGTGCTCTTCCCCATACCACTTACGCCAACAATGGTCAGTCCCGAAGAAGAAATTTGTATGTTTTGACGGATTTGCCCCCTTTGAATATCTGCATATCCTTGAACCATTTGGCTCGCATAGTTAGGCTGTATAGGGTTTCGATTGACATAGCCCTGCCGAATCAGTCTCGATATTCGATTTTCAAGGTCAATATGCAGAGGCATTACTTGAAAGTAACCAAGCAGTTGCTGAATCATGTGGAAACGATAATGACTGTCGGCATAGCGCTCCTCCACATCAAAGTGAGGATAACTTGATAAGGCTTGAACAACCTCTTCTTTAGACATAATGGGAGGTAGTGCTTCGATAAGCATATTGCCCTCGTATTGACTGACAATTTGCTGTGAATATTGAGCCACTTGTGCCAAAGTCCCGTTAGGAATCTTTATCCATTCCATGCTATTCCTCCCCTCGTTTCCTTCTCAACAATTCGAAATCATCAAAATAATCAATGTTCCCAGAGGAGTCTGCCCTGTCTTCAGAATGAGTTGGTTTTCCGAACCCAAGTTGGGCATGTATGGATTCCTCATTCCGTATGAGTTTCTTTTCAAAATTCCGATAGTCTTGAATTCCACGAAGTTTTTCAGCTTTTGTACCCGAGACATATTGCTCTTTCGTTTGCTTTTCCGCTTCCTGTACAATAGCTTCGATGTGTGTGATGAGATCAATTTGAGGTTGTAGCTCTTTTTCTGTATGTTGCGCCTTTTGCATCCGCTCGAACTCCTGCAAATACTCAATTTCCTCCTGCGTTCGACCGTTGAATTGATTATACTGGCTTAGAAGATAGCAAGGTTCAAAACCATTCTCGCCCACTCCCCGCAGATATATCGTCCCGAGATTTCGTGGATCGTAGCTCACAGGAATTTTCCAAGTTCCTACGCGTGCTTTCTCCATCCACCGCTCTTTCAGAGCTGTATGACTACTATAAAATAAACCTTTAAATTTCAATCCTTGGTAAGTCACCAGGCATTCAGACGCTGGAAGCAAGTTTAGCAAGATAACTGACTTCGGAACTTCCCTCAATTTTCCTGAACGATATTGTACTCCCCACTGCCAGATTTTTGATGGGATGCTCTCTACATCATCACTGATCATCATTTCCTCGCGAGGATAATTGGGCAAATAATGATTGTTATGGTAGAGCACACAGCGGATGATGATCTGTGTGAACTGGTATAAGTCCAATTTTGCATCCAAGCGATAATCGCGACTGTTCGGACCTCTTTGCCTAAAATCTGGATTGATTACTCCAGGAAGCATCATCTTAGTCAGATCATTTGTTGTCCTAAAGTGTCGCTCAAGAATTGCTTTCAAATCCCCTCTGTAGCTGGATGTATTCTCGATTTTAACGTGCAGACTGCTTATGAGGGTCTCCGCATCCTTTGTAAAGAGTTCTCCGCGATCCCCGAGAATGGTTTCGGGTAGGTGCTTTGCCTCCCATTCTTCAGGTCGAATATCGATTCCATACTGCCTACAAAATTCAACTTTATCTTCACAGCAATTTGCAATTGCCATTGCCGCAGATAACCAGCTTGTTTCCAAAGTGACATGGATCGAAGTGATGCATCTGCTGAAGACATCCTGGGTGTATACAAGGTAGGGACGTCCGATTATCCAGTTCCTATTAATTCTTGAGACCAAATATACATCGAAAGCAGTCGCATCGAACAAGTAGCGTGACCCTGGTCCAATGGCTTCTGCTGTAGCACTCCCGAGGACTGGACGGTGAAGCAACTCATATTTTTTCGAGCTAAACCTCGTTGAGACTTCCTTCTTGATGTTGTTTTCCTTCTGAAAGAAGTATTTGAACTGAGTATACGTTGGTAATTTGCTCGAACCTTGAATAATAGGCATCTTCACACCGTTTTCCATCCTGCTGTCATGACTATAGAACTCCTGAATCATCTTTTGATAAGCAAACTTCAGCGGTGCTTTCTTTGAGGTATAATAGTATTTTTTCAAGACGACTCGAAAAATCCGTTCAACCTCTTCGTCAACATTAATCCCTTCTTCTTGACTATATTTTCGCGGTCTTCCACGCTTTTCTTGCCCTGAAGCCTTCGTCTTTCCCTTGCCTCCTCTTTTATCAAACGATGGAGCCAAGGCGTATTTGACTTTCCCCTTGACCCAAAATGACTTCAGGTATCGTCCAATAGTTTTTGTGCTGACTCCTGAAAAGTCAGATGCTTTTTGGATTAGCTTCATACGAGTAGCCGTGTCGAATATGGCTGGTTCCTGATCCCCTAATTGTTTTACAGCCTCCCATGCGTTCTCCATCTGCACCCTTGCCTTATCAGATAAAAGCTCCTCACAGACAACAGAAAACCATTGATCCTCGACCACATGAATTACTTCTTCCTGTATTCCTCTCTCAATATCCTCAATTAATCGCAGTTCAGGGAATCGATTCGTAAAGATATTAATGATATAGCAATGGACTCGTCCAGCATCGATCCACAAAATTCTTTCGATTTGCTTTGTATCTCCTCCATATTGGAGCATCGTGTTAACCGCTAATCTTAGCAACTGTATCACTTCCTTTGTTATCCACAATCTCAATGCTTTTAGCAGAATGATTAAGGTCAATAGGCTTGTCCATATCGATTTTGATTTGTTTAGCCGCAAGCAGATGCTTGAGCATTAATAATCCTTTCCCTTGCTCTCCTGAAACCTGACTGTCAAAACGTTCGATTGCGTTTTTTATCGATCCTTGCCCGCCGATTAACAACTCCATTAAAAATCGGATTTCGCCTGCAATCTGTTGATCTGAATATCCCCAATCGCTTAGTCTTCTTGCGGCGTGCAACCATTCAATGTTCTTTGCCCGTACCGCATTGATTTCAGAGGAGCTAACCAGTCCCCAGGGAATACCTTTTTTGTGCCAATATCGGCGAATGACCTCATAACGTTCAATGACTGAGTTTTTTTCGAAATCCCTCGCCTCTTTGATGTTGCGTGCAAAATGTCGCTCTTGTCCCTCATCATTTTTTACCGTAATCAGGAAGGTGCTCGTTAAAATATGTGGAGTACCTGTTTTACGATCCATAAGCTTTTTGGCTAAGTCGTCATCGAGAATATCAGTCATCTCGTACAAATCCATGAGGGGATAATGCTCGCGGATGTCGATCACAGCATCTGACCACTCGCATAAATAGAAATAGCGCGTCTCATTATCGGATAGAAAATGATGCACCCTGCCAGTTTTCCAGCCCGAAACTCTGCTCACTCTTCCGCGGGATGCAATGCTATGGACATTTAGCCATGGCTGGTATTCTGCCCCACGCCCCTGACCTCTTCCTTCCTTAATGAATCGTTGTAATTTGGCATCAGAAGCATCGTAGTTAAATTTAGACATCAGATCTCCCCCCATTCTGCAATCTTAAAGAGATATGATAGGCGTCCGTCGCTTCAGCATGTTTTTGACCGTATGTGTAATTCGTCAGTATTACGCTGTTCAATGCATCTCCTGCAAGCATCTCCTCAACACTTTTGACATCCCACTGCTTCAAAGCTTTGTTTGAAATAAAGCCTTGAATAGCATCGTTTCTGAAATTGACGCTAAAGTTGTTACAATCGATGAATTCTATTTTAGCTCGAGAAGTGATGTCACCGTGGTAAAACTCAGCCAACTTCCCGATATTTTCATCGATAAATGCAATCGTTTTAATTGGTATATACATAGATGAGATTGTTAAGTGTTTTAGTAGTTTCCGAAGCGATCCTAAGTCCAATAGAAAATCAAAGATGATCACAACATCTGTCTTAAAATCTTCACCTGAATTGTATCTGACAATTTTGCAACTATACTCGATTTCCATTTTTTCAACCTTCTTTCTTCTTATTTAAAGCACAAAAAAATGCATTGCCTATATGCGACAAGTCTCCTTTTTTTTAAAGGAAACAGCATATATCCAATGCATTTAAAGTTGGTTTCGGTATTCTTGGTTGTATTATAACTCATAGCGGGCTAATCAACAACCAATGATCATTGCGCACTTTTGATCAAAACACGATTATATTCAACTCAGAAATCTATCATATAGAGACTTATAAACAAATGGAGAATGATTGTATTCATCTAAAGGATAGGCAGGAAATTAAGCAGTGACATATTTACAAGGCAAAATTAAAAACAGGAGCGTGCGCAGACATGAGCAAAGATACATTAGGCTATATCTTGGGTATTGCATTTTTGAGTTCGATTTTGGCGTTCATTGTATCAATTCTATTAGACGTTTTGCTGTTTGTAGCAGTTTTTTCAGTTGTTCTTTTGCCGCTTTGGGGAGCTTTCCGTCAACATAAAAATTGGACGCATGAAACGAGTGGATTGAGAAAGTGGCTGAGTATATTTAGGAAGGTATCTAAATGGGGAAAGCCACGCTTGACATTTTACTTGATTGCAATTGTTGTTGTTGTTGGATTTAGCTATGGGCAGATAACGGCAATATTAGGATACGTGACTGGGGGAATGATATTTATGCTGATAGCTTGGGAATCGGTTCGATATGTTCTATTAAAATCAAAAAAAGTCAAGATCATTTCATTTGCAGTCGCTTTGAAAAGTGTCTGGTAGTTTATATTGACGAGGGAGAGAGAGGAGATTTCCTCTCTTTTTGTCATGAAAAATGTGCGCCTTGAGTGAGTTTGTGAAATAGTTGTAAATAAATGGTTGCATATATAAAATGTCTTTAAATTATCAAGCTAAAATACAAATAAAAGTGTTATACTACTTCGCAATCTTCTTATGTGCGTCCCTACGGACGCTTAGCGCAAAACATGGTTACAATATTCGCCTGCGCGATAAACCTTGGTTTTTATGCAAACTCCTCATTGGTGATACGCGTAAAAAACTAAGCATCCCATCTCAGGGATACATGCTTGATATAAGATTGCGTTCCTCCAAACATGAGATACACAACTTTAATGCGTTAAACCGATAACTGTAGTGTAAATTATATAAATTTATAGCTATTAAAATGGAATTGGATCATCTTCAATATCGATTAGGATGTCTTCTGCATCATCAACCAACGTAGAATTATCTGCTGAGTTAATTTTCTTCACGGTATATTCAGCTAAATACACCTGATTTGCTCTTGCTTCTCCAAAGTGCTTACTCACTTTCTCCTTTGTAAGTAAACTTCCCCATACGCCAGCGGCTTGCAGTATGATAACGACCTTTTCTGCCAATTGCAATGTTTCATTACTATACTCTGGGATTGTGTAAAACGTAATCCTTTTGCCTCCTAATATAGCCCTGATTCATCCGATAACTCAAAATCGCATCAGATATTTCAAGCATTCTGCTTGGAAGTTTTTGATGCGGAATTTTTACAATTAATCCTGATAGCGCGAGCATATTAATGGATCTGGTCACGGTTGATTGACTAATTTTCAATTTTTCCTTAATTCGATTGGTTGCGGAGAAAAACACATGCTGATTTTCGTAGCTGAAGACCCGATATAATTTATCCTCCTGGTGATCGTTGAAATACTCTAAGATGGCATAGTATTTTTGAATAAATTGAAACACTGCGGGATATGCTTGCTCCAGATCCTTTCTTTCTCCACGTATGTATTGCAGATTGCTCTGATACTTTTGAGCTTGTTGTAATACCCATTCGTCCTTTAGTTCCAGTTCAAACAAATTGGCGAGTAGGCTCCGAGCGCTCTGGAATGCGTTCTCCGCTTCATCAGCGTTTCCAAGAACAATTTCGACGACATCAAATATATTAAGGCTAATCGTGCCGCCGAATTTCGTCTTGGAGAAATAGCGATAGACCCCTGCTTCATCTTTGGATATCCAGGCATCGTTGCCAGATACAAAATCGCAATAATACCACTCATCTTCCGCCATGTCCAAGTTACCAAACACTTTGCCAAAAGCGTTCTGACTTTGGATGTAGTGTTCGAATTCTTGTGTTGTCGTTATAGCAGAGAAATCCTCGTTGTCTATATAGCTTCTGATCTGGAAGTGCTGTATGCGATCAGTATTGTGCAAATATTGTCGAATAATGTTCTTTTCAATTGTATTGGGCTTGACGCTCCCACCCTTAAATATACTGTTGATGTCCATATGCTCTCCGATTATTGTAAAATATTATTTACATTTATATCGGCTCAGAAGAGACATTTCAATACAGTTTGAATCTAAACTCTATTGCTACAGAATAAAAAGCAAGGGAGCAAACTGCTCCCCCACCCTTTTCCTGTTGTATTGAATTCTTTTTGCTTTTAATCTAAAGCCTTGTAGGATTCGATTAGGAACAAAATGTTTGTAGCCGCGAGATGTAGAGCATATGCAACCAAATGAGTAGGCAAATGGACTATACTTTCACCCTGCCCATGGCCGCTGTTTTTGTTACGAATGGTGGGTAATCCGCTTTCCAGTGTATCCCTTAAAGAACTAAATTGTGTTTGGAGACTTATGGATAGCAATCCATTCTGAAATAGTGTATTTATCAGAGGTTTCGCTGTTGCATTATCTCGAACTTCCCATCCTTTGCGCTTGCAAATCGTTTTCATGACGCTCTCGAAAGCCTTCAGAGCATCTGAAATTGCTTCTTTATGTCGTCCCTTACGGAAGTGTTCGTGAGCAGACATGAACTCCTGAGATGCCCCCTCAAACCCTTCTTCAGACATCATACTAATTGCTGGCTGGACAGCTTCTTCGTAAATATACTCCGAATCAACTCTGACAATTTGCCCTTCGATATACTGATAGCCAATGGCATGTTCGCGGAAACGCTGATTAAGCTCCTCAATAGCGTCCTCAGCTGTTTGCGTTATATTAGCTTTTTTCAATACTGATTGATCCCAAGTTCGTACTACCTTGTCGATCCACAAAAAACTCATTTCGATAATATCCAACACTTGCTCTGTAGTAGTATTTTGAATAAAATGTTGGCATTTAGCATAGGGATTATCGCCATGCTTGCTAAGAGAAAAGATTCCGTACTCTTTGCACAATTGCTTATGAATTTGAAGCCAGATATTATTAGATGGACTGGTATGCGTCTTTCCATAAAAATCGGTCTCATAATACCATCTACCAATAGCATCAGACCATAAATGTATAACTTGAATTAGGAAATTCCTTGGTAGATCGTCGTATATTAAAATTTCTTTATCAGGCTTCTTTCCTCTTTTGGAAAAGAGATCAAAAATCAAGTTTGCTCACCTCCATCGTCATTTTGATTATATCAAATTGCTAAAACTATATCTTCCTATTTCACGCTTTCTATTGCTACTCATCTAATGCAATAGAGTTTAAATACAAACACCATCGACTGATCAAAAATTCAAAAAAAAAAGGAGCCAATTTCCCGCTCCCCCACTTCTCACTGTTTAGCTTACGGCTTTTTTAAAATCGTCAATTATCTCCGATAGCTGATACATCTCTCTCATTTTAGATGTCGGCGACCATTCGGCATGATCAATAAACTCAACAATACGTATAAGCGACTGTTTAGCTTCAGAACTAAGCATACCACTCCCTAAAAAATAGCTGTTCTGAATCAACACTTCCGACAAAGAAAATGATCTGTCCTCTTCATCCAACTCGTAAAACAAGATTGGAACCAACACCTCATTTCTAATCCGTAATGCCTTAGCCAGCGCAAGTATCTTGCTTATGCTCGGAGAATTTCGCTCTCCGCTTTCGAGTCGGTGGATATAGCCTGCACTAACTGACCCACCACTGGCATTTTCAAGATCCTTTAACGAAAAATTGCGTAGCTTGCGGTAGTGCTTAATCAAAAGTGCGAATTTATCAGAACCACCTGTTCCTTGTTCACTCTTTTCCCCTGTTATGCTTCCGTCCATGTTAGCCCTCCATTATTATTCCTGTTAGGAACCCTGATTTGTTGTTAACCCTACATCATAGTCGCCAATAGGATTGATCATAATTTTATAGAGGGGGAAGTTAAAGAATGTTCCTAAACCTTACTACTTTACCAGCTTTATTTCATCTAATATTGGATATATTTCCCTTATAACAGTATAAAAAGGAGAGCAAATCCATTGTTCTCGGATTCGTTCTCCATTAGCCTTGTACTGATTGTCCGACAGATAAGTTGTCCATTAATGCATTTATACTTTTAGCCTATCATCTCAGCCAATGACGGTATGAAAGTTCTTCAAATACTGTTTGCTTAGCAACTTGATTGACCTACTGATTTCTCTGCTTTCCGTCACCTGATTAATCAGGTTACCACCGTGAAAGTCAGCAGTAAACAATTAAGTTGTGTAATGTAGAGAGATTTATTATCAATCCTTACTATGACTGTCCCTATATAAGCGATAAAGATCCTTTAACATCTCCAAAGCAAGTTGAAAAAGCGACAATTTTCGAAACATATGCATCGTCGCAACAAATATGAGAAAGAAAACAATTTGCATAAAAGGTCTGTTTAGCGGATCGTGACCATACATTTGATAAATACTTCGGTTTAAAAACAATAAACCTCCTCCGACCATTAGCCGAACTGCCAGAAATAGCTTCTCTGGTTCCATATTTCGTTCCCCTCCTAAAATCAGCGATCTGTTTAGTCTGATTCCTTCCCTTTAACTCCCATCAAACAAAAAAAAGCACAGATCTCCCTTAAGGTAAGATCGGTGCTTCCGATTTGAAATATTCGATTCAGTTGCCTCCATTATACTTCATTACTTTTAGTCAAGTAAATAAACCCTTATAGTGATTGAGTATAAATTTTTCGGTAGCTCCCTCGCCATCTTAATGTTTCTTCTGCTTCATTTTAAATCAACAATCTCAACTGGAATTTGAAATCGATACTTAATTGCCTGCAATGCAAGTATGCTGTTGCGGTTATCAAGGGTATTAAACAAAAAGCGAACCTCGCATTCCGCCTCCGAGCCGTACAGACTAAATGCCAGGTCAATCAAGCTACGAGTGCCGCCAGTTAGGAAAGCTTGATTGTAAGCCTCCAGCCTTATAGTATGATCCTCAAAGTCGTAAAGCATTTCGATATTTTTGTACAACAGTTCTGTTCCTGAGAAAATGTAAAAGAGTGAGCACCGTTCAATGTCCTTGATATTCGTTTTGTCTCTTTCGCATAAATCATTGAATCGTCTTTTGTGCTCGTCTGAACGAAATTGCATACATATGCCTCCTTGATAATTGGTTTATATCTTATATGCATGCAACCTATCAAAAACAAGTATCGAATCTATTAAATTGAATCAATGTTGTATCGAAGTTTTAGAGTATTGTTTCCATATTCGCATCCTCTCGCTTCTCTCCCCCTCCTGTATTTATTAATACTACAAATAGCTGACGGTTAATCTCTAAAACCCTATACGCATCAAGGCTTTTTCGACGTTTGCAACTACACAAATAATTGACGGTTAATCCTTACAAAAAAATGACCTGAACATCAGGTCATTAGAATTTCAGAACGTATTTGCTTTGCTTTATCTTACCGTTTTCCTCTGTTGTTTTCTTTAGAAATCCTTTATTGTCAAGGTTGTTTGTCATCAATGATAAGCCTTGTTGAGTCTTGCCGATCTGATCAGCAATATACTTCTGGCTCGCCCAGAAACAATCTTCTTGATTGCCTGACTTGCGGCGCAGAAAGCAGTACAGCTTCATCTCACCGTCCGTAAGCTCTTTCAGCATTTTATCTACCAAAGCATTCCCGAGTGTAGTATAACCTTCTGCCGCACTAAAATAAGGGGTAAGATAGTAAACATAAGTTTCTCCCTTTCTTCGATTCGACCTTCGCTTGGATACATACTTCTTTGTAACCAGAGCTTTAATATTTCGTTCGACTGTTCGCTCAGATATATTTGCAAATCGTTGAATATCTTTTTTACTGAATTCCTTGACCTCACCAAGTTCTGCCGCTAATTTCATTGAGAGAAAAATCCTGACAGATGCATCGGGGAGCACTGCGAATTCCTCAAAAAAGGAATTTGTAATTTTAATCTCATCCTTGATTTTGTACTGATCAAAATCCAGATATCCATATGCCTGAAACAGCTCTTGTGTGTATACCCCGTGTCCTCCTTTGAAACCCAATCCGTAAATTCTGCCGACTTCTTTCCTGATCTCATCAGCGTCCAATATTGGCGAGCATCGTTCTCCCCATAAAGTCATGGTTGTTCTTATAGTTTGAATGTCTAAGCCCAGCTTGTTACGCAGGAAGGGAATAATAAAGAACATAACCTTGTTCCTAAGTCCTGCTTGACTTCCAGCAAGGATTTTCTGAATCGCGAGCGGGAGCCGCTTAAAATCAAGCATGCTATAAACAGCCTTCAAGTGCTCTACGTCAATCTGAGTTATCTCAACTATTTCAATTTCCTTTTTTGCTTTGTTTTTTTCAGCTTTCCTTTCAGCATTGCTAATTGGTGCAGTAGGAATAGTCTCCAAATCAATCTCGGTCAAAGGGGTGGTTTGCTCAACCACATCGGGGAGATTGTTCAGTTTCCCAAAAACATCTGCAACGTGATAGCGACGTTCCGTCCAAAAATGATCGGTTGTGGCGATGATTTTCGGATTAATCGAATCATAATACTTGCTCTTTTTGTCCAATGCCTTGCAGTTGAAGCTATAAGGCATCCGAAGCACCCTCGAAGCATCAACAATAGCCGAGTCCACCCGAAAACCTTTTGCCATCATCAGTCCTGTAAACTTCTTTAAAATTCCCTTGTCCGTCACCCGATGATTGAGCAAAATAATACTCTGCCAGCCATGACCACTGAAAACATCAATTGTCTCAATATCCAGGTCTAACAATCTCTGTTTCTCTTGTAAAAACTGCTCCTCGGTTATATCATCGAAATCTGCCGCCAAAATGCTTGTAAACAAAGCATTCTCTTTATTGACCTTTCCTTTTTCATATGGTTTCCCATTCTTTTTGTATACCACCATGTCGAAGTCAAAGGCAAATGCAGAATAGTACAAATCGACCCCTTTGCCGTTGATTGCATGGAGGAATTTTTTTAGTTCAACAACATCTTTTTGCCCAAGACGCCAGGATCCAAAACTCCGCAAATAATCCTCTATTCTCTGTTCGCGTTTGACTGGCCGCAGTTCAATTCGTCCATCATTCCAATGACTCTCTTCCAACTGCGGATGGATAGCCTTCAGGAATCGAATCTGCTTCTCTGCCTGCTTGTCGATTTGTCCATCCGTCAAGACTGGCACTTGGTTAAAAATCTTCATTTTTTTCATGAAAAATAGCCCCCTTTGCAGGAAGCTTCAACTGACCCTTTCTCTCTTTCATCCAATTATCGAAGAAAATATCAAACCATCTCAAGCAATTGCGAGATTATATTTCTTGTTAAACCGTAGTATAATCATGACATATGTTGAATGAAGAGAGCGCTTATAGTAAACACAAACTTGGCGGGGAGTGTTGAAGCCTCTCTTTTTTGTTTTTTATTGTTGTAGTCGAGGGCAACTGATTTGATAACTATTAATGCCTGCAAGCAAGTCCGACCATTAATCAATTTTAAGATGCTTGGTCACCTTGGATCTTCACAAAACGATTTAGCTCCACAATGTAGTACCAACCTGCAACCGCCATATCCTCTCTCAGATCAGCCTCGTCAACCATCAGTTCACTCGCCAATTGGTCAAACTCCCGATATTCCTCTTTCTTCAACTCTCCGTTTAAAAATGTCGCACGTTCGTTAACCGATAATCGATAGATTTGATGCTCGTACATATGCCGCACCCCCTTGATTTTTTGTTTATATATTTTATGCAGAAAAAGAAGGATGCAATCGAATTATGTTGCGGAAAATGCTTATAATATAGAGTTAAAAATAATAAAGGATGAGCAATTATGTGTATCAAAAACAGCAACTTTAAGGAGGATCGCTGAGGCTCAAAATCGAGAAATTTCAGAAAAACATATTTTATATACGGAGGTATTTCGAAATGGAAAAATTGGTAATGTATAAGGACAAATTCTTTTTTTTGCAATCAATTAATTTTGATAAATATGATATGGAATTTGGTATTTACAACCTTGCTAATGAGCAGATTGGGAGCACATTTTTCGGATTTAATGAAGGCGCTAATCCTTTTGATAATGAGGTAGAAACAGATCAATTTATGGAGTGGGTGCAGGACGAGTCACACAAAATTGAGGCGGAATTCAAGTTTCTTTTTGAATTTTTTCATCCTGTCGAGGCGGCGGACGAGCTTGGATTTTCCGCTCCCGAATTAATGGACATGATGCAGGAGAAATGGAGTATTCCCTGCGAGGTGATGGATGCAATCCTGCCTTGAGGTAGCAAGCAATAATTTCGGCAAAGAAGACTTCCTACATACATTAGGAGGTCTTTTGTTTTGCCACAATTCTTCGACTCATATATGAAATTTAGCTAAACCAACAAAACAAACATTAACGAAATTGATAATTCGTTAACCTTGCATTAGAATAGAATGTACAAGGGAGATGTAGATGATGAATAGAACGGTATATGATTACACCCATGAGCGAATTGGTTATGGCTTCAATGAAAAAAATCCTGTGGTGATTGAAAAAGAGACGGATTATATCCTATCCAAAGTTTTAGCCAGTTTTGCAATATCCTTTCAGGATAAAGTTGTAGGCATCAAGGTTTCGAACGAACAATTTACATACACGGCAGAATACCTCTTATCTCCGACTCACAAAAAAAATCTGATAACATGGCTGGATCGAGTCTACGAAATCAACTCGCCAGTTAGTGATTTAGATTTCGGGAAATGGAAAATTGACCTTGACACTTGGTATTATGAATTAGGCGGTGTGTCTATTGAATATATCTACCATGATGACTACCTATTTACCGCTTCGGAAGCCGCAGATCTGCTGGGCATTTCAAGGGTGACTTTGCGAAAGTATGTAAGTCAGGGATTAGAATGCCAAGACAACAACGGTTCTCACAAAAAGATTCCAAGACATGCAGTTGAACTGATGCGGGATACGGTTTATGCCATACGGATGCAAATGAATTATCAAAAGAAAAAAAAATTAGAACAAACTCCTCAAGAGCGTCTATTCGAAATTAATCAAGAACTGACTGAGTTGCAAATGCGGTATGGCAAGAAGACTTACCAAGAAGCATTTAAAGGCATAGCGGAGGGTGATTTGGATGATCCAATCGACTGCTATCGTTGGAAAGACTTAATTGAGGAAATGGAAGAAATTCTTAAAATTGCGGGGAATACTAAAGGGAATTGATGTATATTTGAATGTCGAAGTGCAGTGCTGATTGATGGCTCTTCTTTTTTTGTATTGTAAAAATCGAAATATTTGTAAAGTAAAAAACAAGCCATTAGGCTTGCTTCTTTTACTTTTCCCCCTCACGTATGGCTTCAGGGGAATTTCATTAATAATTCTCCTGCGTTTTATTACTGAGTAATATGGGATTTTACATCATCGGTATAGCTACCGATCAGAAAAATCGAAATATCTACAGAATCACAAAGATAAATGGACTGGTTTGGTTTGTAGGAACTCCCATAAAAGTAACGATATGTGGAAACTTTTAAATTGTATCTTCCATCCTTAGCGGAAACATTTGTGAAAACTTCACGCGTATTTTTCAATCCAAATGCATTTTTTTCAGGCATCTCATACACCTGACTAAGCGAGTCCCATGAACCTGACTGAGATGGATTCGTCAAGTTATAAGTCACGTGATTCCCAAACTTATCGGCAAATGGCATTTGAACACTAAGAGTGGTAGGGGCTGTTACAGTTCCGCCATACTGACGAGAAACCGTTCTAAAGGAACAATCGCCAGGCCACCCTTTAGGCGAGTTACGATACGTGTTTGTGTCGAACTTAACGATATACTTGATCTCAAATCCATATCCAGCTTTGACCTTTGCTTGATCTGGACGAGCTAAAATATCCACCCAACCATCTCCACCAAGTTTATCTTTCGTCAGTTTGCTTCTGAACATGACATTTGTGATCTTATACTCCTCGTAATAGCTTCTTGTATCCGTCCACGTATTGTCATAGGTGGTGATGCAATAACTACCCGATCCCCATTTGTTTGACCAGTAATAACGATAACCTTCACGATCATGGATATAGTGAGTTTCTGACCAAGTATTGCGGTTGTTTACAACCAAACATGTCTCAGGGTTTGAATTCGTCATATATGCCATTACTGCACTCGTATCGATGTTGTCTGCATACGGGTTCGTTGTGCTTGTAGATGTTTCAATTATCCGCCTCGGTGGTGGGTTAATCTCTACTGTAAAGGCATTTGAAGTACCATTTGATCCCGCACTAAGCGATACATTGGGTACAGTCCATGAGAATGGATAATCAACGTTTGCTGGAAGTGTAACGATTTCTTCCTTAACAACTCTACCATTCCGATCTCGAATTTCAATTTCTACATCTCGATCCGAGTTCTCAGGGTTAATGTTCGATGCGATGAATTCGAATGTCAGTGTCTCATTCAAAGTAGAAGATGGACCAATAATCGATGTAGGAACAATTGTGAAATTGCTTACGCTCAGATTGTTCGTTGATCTCCATACTTTTGAGGCTTTATCGTTTGAAGGATCAGAACTTTGATTACCGAAACTTGGCGATGCGTTGAACCAGTGGATTTGGAAATCCGCCTTAATGCTCGGTACAAGTGGTGTAATCGCATCTCTAATCTCAATGACTGCCGTATTACCATTAAAGGTTAGTGCCTTCGTTGCTGATACTTTGTCATGGTCAATATAGACGGTTCCTGTATCGTTCAGAGCGATAGAAACAGCCGCAAATGGGTTGTAATAATCGTTTGGATCACCAACGAGTTTGTTACCCGTTACTTTTTTCACCGTGATTCTCACACCATGAGACATTCCTGGAACAACATCATTTGTAACGTTTCCTTGATTATCAAGAAGCTCGATAGAACTTTCTACAAGTCCGATATCTTCTTCTTTAATCTTAAATCGAAGTCGCCCATCGTCATCACCCGTGTAGATATTGTCATTGTAGAGCTTGAATCCTGGGGAAACCTCAGCCCCTAATACAAACTGCTCCTTAACCGTTGAAGGGACAGTAAATTCCCATTGTAGGATCTCTCCAGTAGTATCGTTCTTTGTTTTGTCGAAGGTTACAACTTGACCTACATTTATTTTGCTTATGGCTGTCGATGTATTCGTGTTAACTCCTGGGATAACATCTTCTGTTACAGCGGTATTCCATTTTCCAAGGATCGTCGAATCGTCGTCAAATGCCGCCATCTGCATCATTCTAATCGGCGTATAGCGAGTTGGACGACCATCAAAGTCTTTTTGAACCATGTTTTTGACCTTGGCAGTAATGATTAGTTTTTCGCCAGCGGCAACCTCTTGGTTGTTAATTGCCCACGTTTTTGCGATGTTGTCGTTGTTGCTTGCATCGGCAGTCATTAGACCTACGACTTTACCCGATTTCTTATCAGAAACTTTGAATTCCACAACCCTAAGATTATTGCGAGGAGGCGATTTCAAAACAAAAACGGCGTAGTATCCAGAGCCATGCCATCCCACGGCAATGCCTGTCGATTGATCAGGATTGTTTTTGAGAGTGAGCTTGGTCGCCCAGTCAGCCGCATCAGACCATAAATCCATATTAGCTCTTCTTAGCTCTGGGTGCTGTGGAAAGAGGTAGCGAATAAACCATTGAACTTTTTGTTCAAACACCTCCCTATTTTCGCTAATGCTGACATCGTAAGGGGACGCATCAACCTTTTGAGGATGACCATCAATCTCTTTCCAAGGCTCTCTCCACCAGTCTTTTTCAAGAGGATTCCAATTTTCACTTGGATAATCCGCTGGAAAGTACGGGTTGTCCACAACAATCCCGCCTCCATCTCCTGAATACCCCAAATACCTCCACTCTAATTTTTGTCCAAAGTATGCTGACAATCGACTGGTATTCGTAATTGTAGTTGTCCCTGTATTATCACCCTGATAATCCATGACATCTGAATTAAAAGGATCAACCGAACCCTTTTTGAGATTTTGCCACAAGCCCTTATCAGCTCTTACCAATTTCCAATAGTCAAGATTTGGACGCTCCACATTATTTTCATACATTAAGGAGTGATCCTGATTGTCGTTTCGCTGTTCAGCGGGAGTGTCCTCCGTGATGGAATACCAGGAAAACTTGTTCATGTGGATCTGTTCCCAAATTTGAGTGATGCCATATTTGCTATACCACTTTTCCTGCTCCGTATTTTTATTAAAAGTTATATACGTAGGCGGCTCAATGTTTGGATCTCGAACATTAATGCCCATATTTATCCCATCATCCCAATGCGGGGTGGCAAGATCTTGAATCCCTGCTCCTCCGCCAAGGGCGGCATAAGAGTTTTGGATATTCAGTGTCCCAATAAGTACAATCGACAGTAATGCTACTCCAGCTACTAAAAGTTTCTTCTTTTTCTTCATTTTTTCAGCCCCTCTCTTTCTTTAATTTTATATTTATCCAGAATATACAACAGGGATAATCTGTTCTATACTGTTCGAGCTTGCAATATCTTATATGCTAAAATCAGCAAAAAAAATAAGAGCTACGGATCTCTCCGTAACTCCTACTTGCTGTTAAACTACAGTTACTTATTTCTTCTTGTGTCCGATCTGGATGGAGAATGAGCCTTCGCTGTTCACAATATTAATTTTCCTCCCATCAAGAGTAAACGGCTTCATGTATTTATCAATATTCTTTCCATCGGCACCGTCTTGGACAATGTTGAATAGCTTCATATATTCATCGGGAAGGAAAAAATTAAAAAGTTCTCTTCCAATATATGGAATTTTATTTGCATCATTTTCAGCCGTCTTGTCTCCATACCAGGCGGAAAATTGGATATCGACGTAGTATTCCGAATGGGTTCTTACTATAATTTTGTTTCCCACCTCCATATTCGTGATACCGTGGATATTGTACATGTAACCCTTCAAGAAGCCAAGCTCTTTTTCAAGAATTGCTTTGTCTTTTTGAAAGTCATCTGTCGATGTAGAGCGTATTTGTGGCGGACTCCACTCGGCAGAAACGGGGTATTTTAAATCAGGTTTCCACTCAGACGGTGTTGATGTCGGCGTCGGCGCTTGAGTAGGAGTTACTGGTACATCTTCAACAGGCTCTAAATTTGCTGGAGTCTTGCCCACAATAACAAACTCCGCATTACCCTCTTCTGTGACTTCAACATCGTAACCCATTACTTCTTTCAAAAACTCAACAGGCACATAGAGCTTGCCGCTGATTTGTGCGGGTTTCATCGCCACTGGAACCGTGACGGTGTTAATCACCTTGGTCGCAATCGGAACAGCTTTGCCATCGACAATGACAGATGATTTACCTAAATAAACATTAATCTTTGTACCATCTTTCTTCGTGATTAAAGCAGAATGTTGCTCGTCAATCCAAATCAGCTTATCCCCCATGCCCCCAACTACAGCCTCAATGGGCACAAACAGTGTCTCTGTCCGCTCAACTGGCTGTCCTTCTGTCTTGGCAATTTTTATACCATCTACATAAAGCGTCTTAGTGCTTTGAGCGGCCATTACCACATTAATGCATACTAATAATAAGATGGCAGACAATATAACCGATGTAATCATTTTCTTTTGTTTATTCATTTCATCGCCCTCCGTTTATTTTTTCTTTATTGTAAAGTGCCTGGCACTACAGGGACATAGATTTTGTGTCGAACCACGTCCGAGCTACTTTTATGATGTTATACACCGTTTGTACACATTCATTCATACAAAGTAATGACTAAATGCACAGCATCTATGAAATTGTTCTTAACTCATTCATAACTTTGATGAAGTTGCTCCCATTCTCCAGTCCTCTTCCGCCAATATACTAAAAACGAATTCAAATCCTTGTTGAATTCACGCAATGCATAGCCCTCAATTATCTGATCCGCCATGCCCAAATTAATCTGCAAGAGATCGATCAACTCTTGTTTCACTGGCTTTTTTTCTCTTTCATGAAACAAAGCGGAAATGATAGTGTCAAAAATATAGCCGATACCCAGCTCTTCTCTCATCTGATAATACAAATGAAACGTCTCTCGATTCTTCAGCAAATACATAGCAAGAAAGCGTCTGGCTCGATGATTAGTATTAATCTTGGCCATAATCTGGCTGATCGTTTTTGTCTCAAATAGATGCTCCCACATTTGCTCCAGATACTCGCCGAATGCCTCTTGATCAAATTGCATCCTCTTCTTACCTCCCCTTAAAACTCAAGCTCATTAATACTCGTTCTTATATTGCAACTGAGCCAGCCCTCCGCATACACATTTTACTTCCATTGATTAATGTTCTCCTGATGCTCTGATAATTATCTTGTTTTGCTCAGCAACGACAATGCAATTGTCTCCAATAGCAATGTTCGCTTGTTTCAATGTGGCAATCGGGATAATAAATACGCACTCTTCTTCATCGGCGATGACTTTAATAAATTGTTGTTGATAGTCCACTGTTTTCCCTCCCTTTCACTCACTTATTTTTATAATGTTTAGATGTGAACCCTATTAAATAAATCAAGCGCTCAGTCGTCTTCTGACCGAGCGCTTTAAAATGACACAGTTTTATTTTCGCAAATACACGTTAATCATTGTAGGCATCTCAAACAGATTGTTATAGATACATTATATTATTTTAAAATGTATATAACAAACATTTTTTCTATATTGTTACTTTTATAACTCCATTAAAACAAATTAACCTGCTTATTTGTAAATCATCAATTTCACTTTACTTTTTGCCGATTGAAACAGTGACCCAAGTTACACCATTATAACCTGAACCCTCAGTAATCTTAATCTCGCGCCCTTCCAGCTTAAAAGGTTTATTTATATATTGAGATACATCCCTACCATCGAACCCATCCGACATAATCTTAAACAACTTCATATGCTCATGAGGAAGAAACATCTTAAAAAGTTCGCGCGAGACATAAGGTATTTTGTTGCTATTGTTTGCTTCTGTTTTTGACCCATACCAGCTTGTGAATTGGATATCATACATGTATTTTGAATTGTCGCCCAAGTAAATAACCGAGAGCGGATAGTTCGAATACGCATTCTTCCCATAAGGATTAAAAGAGCGTCCGTCCGTGAAACCAAGTTCTGCATCCAGTATTTCACTGTTCCTACGATGGTCGTTGGTAGCAACCGATACAATTTGCGGGGGTATCCAATCCGCAGGAGGAAGGAACCGAAGATCAGGCTTCCAATTTGGCAACGGTTTTGGTTTTGGAATAGGTGTTGCTTCGTAGTCACCTACGGATTGAGACTCTTTGTTTAGTTCTCCTGCATGAACGACAGGCATTGCTTCCCTGACATCGGTTTGAATTGGATAGCCCAATACCTCAGTCAAAAAATCGATTGGAACAAATAGCTTGTTGTTGACCACCATCGGTGTATACGGTTTATAATTTGCGCCATCGGCAATAAATTTTTTTGATATGGGGACAGACTTGTTATTTAGGAGTGCCGCGCCCTTGTTTTCATAAATGCTGATCTTAGATCCGTCTTTTTTCTCAATGACTCCATTTTCAGGCTGATTGATCCACATGAATTTGTCACCCATGCCACGAACAATCGGTTCAACAGGAATATATATGTTTTCCGCCAGGTAGAAAGGCTCCCCTAAGATCGATGCCACTGGATCTCCATTTACATTCAGACGAGATGGATCTGATTCCATAGTGGAAGTGATTGGGATATATTGCAAAAAGGACGGATCCGAAGGATTAAGAGGGCTTTTTAATAACTTTCCCTTCCCTTGTTCTAACAGGTTCTTTATGAACTGCACCGCTTCAGCACGCGTTAAATACCCTTTCGGGCTATAACCCTCTACGGACAATAGAGCAGGATTATTACCTCTGGCAAGACCGCTATCAAGCATGTATCTAACAGCTTCGTTCCCCCTAAAATGTACTCCTTGCGTTGCAGAAATCAGTTCGGCAACCTTGACGCGAGTCATTTCACGGTTACGTGTGCGGTTATCACCTTCTTTTGAATTAGGATAGCTCAATTGATCGGCAAGCTTGTAGTAATTATTCGCCCATTGCCCATTCTCATCGGATTTAATTTCTGGTTGAAAAGCACGAATTAACATGGCGAGAAATTCCGCTTCTGTTACTAAATTGTTCGGTTTAAAGCTTCCATCCTCGTATCCCTTGGCAATGTTGTGTTCCAATGCCCATTGTATTGTTTCCTTTCCCCAGTGCTTTTCTACATCTGGGAAGACAGTAGATGCGGAGACAGGTAAACAGAGCGTGATGAATAGAATAGAAAATATCAACAAGGTTGGCACTGCTTTTCTTTTCATAGTATCCCCCAATAAAATAGTTGCTTTAAGTAATAATCCAAATCGCAAGAGGCAACAAACCTACTCCACGGTACAAGAAAGTAGATAGTCGTTTTAGGTTAAAGACGTAATGGCGGCAATTCGCTTGGATTCGATGGCTCAGTCGGTCTTTCAAGTAGCCCACCAATGCCATATTCCACAAAGTTCTTAACGAACTGTACGGCTTCCGCACGAGTCAAACCTTTATCGCCTTCAAAGCTTTTGATGGAGACTTCATTTGGATTCTTACCCTCTGCAAGACCAAATGCAAGCAGATAGTGAATCGCATTGTTACCGCTGAAATTCACACCTTCTGTCGAAGAGATCAACTCTGCTACCTGTTTGCGGAGGACTACTTTATTCCTCGATGCAATATCAGTGTAGCTTTTAACAGGGTAATTCAGCTCTTTAGCACGTTTGTAGTACACTTCTGCCCAATTCTCCGACTTTGAAGAAGAAAGCGTTGGTTCAAACGCACGTAGCATCATCGTCAAGAATTCGGCTTCGGTTACGTTCTTGTTTGGCTTGAACGTTCCGTCCTCGTATCCTTTGATCATGTCTTTTGAAATTGCCCACTCCACCGTTGCTTCGTACCATGCCCCTTTTTTTACGTCTGAGAACGCTACCTTTTCAGCGGCATCTACGCTTTGTGGAATCGATGTTGCGATGAGCGCGACAAATAGTGCGATTGTGAGGAACTTAAACTGCTTTTTAAACATAAGTATGTACGCTCCATTTCCTGCTTTATTATTGGGGGGAGTTGCATTAACAACTCCCCCCTGTTGCTTATCGAGTTGAAAACTCCAAAATCAACGGGTTTTTCAGTTCAAAGCTTTCCTTCGAGTCTTTGCTCGCTTTGCCTTTTACCGTGGTATCCAAAATGATCGTGAACGTTTCTTTCGAATCGAACTTACCACCATCCTTCGGCATTACTACAAGACGATTGAACATCACTTTGACTTCTACGTCTTCCACCAACTCGCCTTTGCTATTTAGAACAAAGACATTTTTACCTGGTTGAATAGAAGCTTCATCAATGTACTTATAATTCTCGCTTTTCATTGCTACTTGCAAACTGATACCAACTGGAACAAAAGTGCGAAGCTCCTTTTTCGTTGGAAGATCTTCGATTTTCAGCTCTTTTTTGAGTGTCTCCAATTCCTTTTGGAACTCATCACGTTTCTCTTTGTCAGTCAGGGAGTCAATTGCTGACTTTGCACCAACATAATCAACGATAGTCAGCGATTCCTTCGCTTTCTCAAGAGCTGTTTTCACTTCATCATCCGAAGACGCTTTTTCTGGCGCAGGAGTAACGATAACTGTATTACTGCCGCTACCACTGCCACTTGGAGTTGGAGCTGGTGTTGGATTCGTAGGAATCTCTACAACATCGTCGTCTGGATCTGTCGGATTAATTGGAGGCGTTACTACAGGAACGGCTTGAGTTCTTGCATCAAGCGTAGCACCAGCAGAAACATTGCCACTTGCATCAACTGTTTTTACAACAATGGTATAAGGTTTATCTGCAACCAATCCAGTAAACTCGTAGGACGAATTTGTAGTATCCGCAATAAAGTTGCCGTTAACAAACAGCTTCACCTTTGCAAAATCACTATCCGATGGATTGATCCAACGTGCTGTGATCGTTGTTTGGCTTGTAGCGTCCGTTACCAATCCCGTTACTTCCGCAGGAGCCGTTGTATCAACTGGCGGTTGCGGATTTACTGGAGGATCAATTGGAGGCGTTATGACAGGTATTACTTGTGTTCTGCCTACAACTGAAGTGCCGATGGATTCATTACCGTTTACGTCTACTGTTTTAATAACAATAGAGTAATCTGTATCCGCCGACAGACCAGCGAATTCGAAGAACGAGTTTGTTGTGTCAGAAACAAAAGTTCCATTGAGGTAGAGATTTGCTTTCGCATAATCTGCATCCATTGGATTTACCCACCGAACACGAATGGTGTTAACAGTCGCATCAGCAACTTCCAAGCTCGAAACCTCACCAGGAGGTGTTACATCTACTGGCGGTTGTGGATCAACTGGAGGCGTTACAACGGGTGTTGCCTTCGTTCTGCCCACAATTGAAGTACCAATGGACTCATTACCATTTATGTCTACTGTTTTCACAACGATCGTGTAATCCGTGTTCTCTGTCAGACCAACGAATTTGAAGAACGGGTTCGTTGTGTTAGAAACAAACGTTCCATTTAAGTAGACGTTTGCTTTCGCAAAATCTACATCTATTGGATTTGTCCAAGAAACATCAATGGAAGAATTCGTCTCTCCGACCACCGTAAAGTTGCTGACTTCGGCTGGTGCCGTGTTGTCAACTGGAGGTGTCGAATCAGGTACAGGCTTCGTTTTCGTCATCACATAACGTCCAGACGATTCATTGCCATTAGCATCTACTGTTTTCAATTGAAGAACATAGTTCGTATCCGCAGTCAAACCATTGAATACATAACTTGTTCCTGGTGTTTCACCTACGAGCGTTCCATTCACATACAGATTCGATTTTACGAAGTCTGGATCGCTCGGATTAACCCAAGATACTTCGGCTGTCGTGGTAGTCACTTCTCCAACCGTCAGATTACTTACTTCTGCTGGAGGGGTTGTATCTATTACAGGTTGATTGTCCTTTGTTGTTACAGTGACCATTTCACCCGCAGATTCGTTTCCATTTGCATCAACCGTTTTCGCTTTAAGCTCATAGTTTGTGCTTGGATTCAATCCAGTAAATACATAACGTGTTCCAGAAGCATCCCCAACAAAAACATTGTCTTTGTAAAGGTTAACCTTTTCAAAATCTGCATCGCTTGGATTTATCCAATTGATTTCCGCAGACGTTGTGGTCACTTCGCCAATACTCAGTCCAGAAACTTCATCAGGAGCCGTTGTGTCTGCAACAGGAAGATCATCTGTCGTCACTGTTACGGATTGACCAGCGGATACGTTACCCGATGCGTCTTCGGTTTTGAAATCAAACACGTAAGTCGTGCTTGGAGTCAGACCTGTGAACTCATGTTCCGTAGTCGTGGCACTCCCCACTGACGTTCCGTTTTGAGTCAAATTAACTCTTAGGAAATCTGAATCAGTTGGGTTTGTCCATGTTATTTTCGCTGATGTTGTAGTTTTCTCAGCAACAGCAAGGTTTCTTACTTCCGCAGGTGCGGTAACGTCTGCATCTGTTTTCGCTACAACCACTTCACCAGCCGATTCATTTCCGTTTTGATCCAAAGATTTGACCGCAATGGTGTAAGAAGTATTCGATTGAAGGTTCTCCAACGTAAATACTTCGCCATTTGTCGTACCAACTTTTACATCGTTCGCATAAATATTATTTGTTGCGAAGTCTGCATCTTGTGGATTCGACCAGGAAAGCGAGATGCTGTTTTCGGACTTATCAGCAACGGCAAGATTCGTTACATTCGCAGGAGGAGCAACATCCTTATTGAATGACAGCGAACCAAATCCGTACTCGATATCACGTCCTGGTGCTCCCAGATCAACGGCATATTTTTTAATTTCCTCACGAAGCTCAACATTGCTCATGTTTGGATACTTTTGCATCAACAGAGCAATCATGCCTGCTACGTGTGGAGCCGCCTGTGAAGTACCGCTTGATTTACCATAACCGCCAGTGCCATCGGCTTTCACATATGTTGAAATGACATCAACACCTGGAGCCGCAAGTTCGACTTCCTCACCAACAGAAGAGAAACCTCCACGTTGATTCAAGTTGTCTACTGCCGCAACCGCAATGACACTATCGTATTTTGCAGGGTAATTGACAGTGGGAGTGCTAATCGGAATAGGATTTCCATTAGCATCTTCCTGACTATTGCCTGCCGCACCAACAACGACGATTCCTGCGTTGTAGGCATTATCAATCATTTCCTTTAAGAGTGACGAATCTGTATCCGTACCAAGGGAAACATTGATGATGTCCATTCCATTCTGAATCGACCATTCGATGCCTTCAAGAACGTCGATAAGCGTTCCTTCACCGTCTTCACCCATCGCTTTCACGGCATAGAGTTGAACGTCGGGTGCGACCCCTACCAAACCGCCATTTCCACTTTTAGCGGCAATAATACCAGCAACATGAGTACCATGTCCGTTATCATCGTTATAGCTGGATGTGTAGTCTACGGTCGAAACGCCGCCTGCAATCGTCAATTCGCTGTGTGCGAAAATACCAGAGTCGATAACTGCTACTTTAACGCCTGCTCCCGTATTGCCTTCATCCCACATTTTCGTTGGTTGAACAGCTTGGAAGTTCCATTGGGTTTGCTCCGTTGGAACGGCAGTAACTTTGAAATCTCCACCAGTGATTCGGAATGTGATGTTTCGCTCGATATACGCAATATTCGGATCACTCGCCAATTCATGTAAATCAGCGTTCGTTACCGTAGCGGATACTGCGGGAATCGTTTCGAATTCATGTTTAACATCAACGACTTCATCCAGTACCTTTTCCTTACCCTCTTCGTTCTTGTACACAACAATAACCTCTTGCTCAGTGCCCACCTGACTATCACTTGCATGTGCTAATTGTGAATTGATAATTATTGATAAGACGAGAACTGATGTAAAAACTTTACTGAACTTCTTCATTTGAAATACTCTCTCCCTCGTACTGGGTATGTATAAACATTTGAATCTACTGCTATACCATATCCCACCTCCTACCAAGAATGGTCCAAGTATCATATAGTGTCCTTATATAAGTAAAAAGACCTATACTATTAATTATCGGCAGAGGAGTTGGGGGATTTCAGGGGTGAACACCATTAATCCCCTGATTATTTGTGTCTTTTGTGTGTCTAAAGTTTGGGATTGTAGTAGGATATTCGAACTATAGACGTTAAACTACGTGTTAATGTTTACGACAATATAGAAGAGAATGGTAGGAGGAAATAAGTTAAGAAAAGGAATCCCAATTTTCATGATTATCTTAATGGTAATAACACTTTGTTTTTGGGGGTATAAACCACAAAATGCAGTTGCAAATCAGGGGGCTAATATTGCAGATATTAGGACTCACTGGGCAAAAGAGACAATTGAATGGGCAATAAGCAGAAATATTGTAACAGGGTATGAGGATGGAACTTTTAGACCGAACAAGTTTGTGTCCGAAGCAGAGTTTCTTACGATGTTAATTCGCACCTATTTGCCAGAAATTCAAAGCAGTAAGAGTGGTAACTGGGCTGACAGTTATTGTGAGATTGCTAATCAAAATAACTATTTGCTTGATGGTTATGAGGAAATCGAAAAAAGAAATGAACTGATTACTCGGTTAGAAGTAACAGAATTAATAACCTCAACCCAAGGCAAACATTACGATGGGGATCATGCAATACAATTTATGTACGGTAATAAGTTAGCAAGTGGATCAGATCCCAATACGCTTACTATTACAGGGTTTAAAGCATTGGAGTTGCTTACTCGTGCTGAAGCAGTGCAGTTTATTGAAAACCTATACGAAAATGGGAAAAGGGAGTTACTACCCATTAGGTGAAGTCCCCTTGAGTTCTGATGTCAATTTGCACAGTATGTATGTAGATGAAGTTCAAGTTGCCAAAAGTGAAGGACAACCTATTGTTCGGACTGGTACACTGTTTGTACCTATCGATCCCATTGTAAACGGTATGGCTTTAATGAAAACTGGCTTACTACAGGCGATGGCGATATGTTTTTAAACGGCTGGAAATCAAACAAAAAACTCGATGAAGCGATTGCTATATTTAAAGAACTAAAACCTGAGTAACAAGATTTTGCTCTGGAGCAGATTTGCAAATTAGCAGACTTACAGGCAAAGCAAAATACCGAATCGGATTGACTGCTTTAAATCAATACTGTTACCTTTCAAACAAATTAACACTCAGGCATCAAATAGCCTAAGTGTTAATTTGTTTTTGAAGCAATCGTATTTGAAGATCAACAGACTCCGCCCCCTATAATTCAACCTCTACAACGTCACCTGTGTGAAAGTGAAACTCCATTTCATTTAAGTCCAGCTTGTCCATTGACACTTTCACAACTCCTTGAGCAGTTGCATAAAACTCTTGCATAGAGAATGCCCCCAATGCAATAACCAAACCAGCAACGATTACTGTCTCGATTGAGACGTATCCCATTTTGTTTCTCATCCATTTTTTCAACATATAAATCCCCCCTCTCTTCTCGATTTCTTTATTGTTAATATAGCAAAAGTTCCGTTAATTCATAACGCAAAATAGGTTTAATTCCTCTCAGTCTATGAAAGCTCGAAATGCACCCGATATGGCTTGACTGGAGCTGGCACGCACCAAATTTTCCCAGTAGCGAAGAAAGCTATTGTAGCTCTCCATCAGCAATTTGCCTTCAATGAAAATCGCAAGCAATGAGGTATCTACCTGAGCAGTCTGCCATGGCGAAATCTCGATATTATCGTACACATTGTTGTGCTGGAAAAAGCGAAATTCCTTTTCTTCCGCCAGCTCAATAATTTCAACAAGCAATTTCCTTTTTTCAATTTCTGGAAGTAGTTCAGAAAAATCTTCCGCATAACTCTGATCGTAAAGAGAGAACTGCTCACTCAAGAACATATGCAACTGCTCTTGCACAACCGATTCCTTGATGATAAAGGAGACATTCTCCTCTGATTCCTCGAAATCAAAGAGTTCCAGGTTTACCAACTTGCCAAGTTCTCCTGTGATTTTCTCAATCGTTGTTTTCTCAATTTCTCTTTTTCCAATCAGCATTTGATGGCAAATTCCCATTTGCAGATATTGTCCCATGTTAATATTCCTCCTCTTACTGTGATTTTAAATAGCATTATTTTGAATAGGTAGCCAAAGGTGATGCCGATGACAACCATTAAAAGACCAGCAATCAATTCGGTAATCAAGTTTTGGATGAAGCTTCTCTCTTTAATTTGTTGAGTATGAATTGCACCCTATCCAACTCCATATTTCAATGATGTTGCGTTCATAACGACATTAAAAAAGCCAGCCTATTTTGGCTGACCCTTGGCGCAATCTATGCAGATATAATCAAAGAATAGTCGTTGCATCGTATTGCACCTCACTTAACATTGTTTTGAGCACAATCATACAGCTAAATCTAAAGGCGGTCAACCAAAATTTGGATGGTGTTTCCTTGTAAACAATATAGGATTGCCGCATGCAATAAAGCGGAAAAAGTGTTAACATCAGTCCCAAATACTGAAAGGAGACTCGATATGTCGGAGCATTTGAAAAGCATTGAATTATGTAATGGATGGTAATACCATCCGATAAAAATTAGCGTCTGACCAGGTTCGCGTGCTTGATGCCATCTAAAAACTGATTCGTAATGTCATAATGTATAAAGCGTACATCGATTTGTTTCTGAATCATTTGATAAACATGCCATTTACTCAAAATATGGGATAGTCGGGTATCTCCACGCTCTTTTGAAACAAAGTCGATAGTTGCCGATTCAGCCTGTGACTTTAGATGGTTGGAAGCGAACTCGTCAATGGATACGATACCAACCTTCAGCTCAATCTCATCCTGGAAATAACGGCTGAACATATGGTGCATACAAGCGATATGGGTCGCTATCTTATAAATGTTTGATCTATTGAAAATGTCGAAAATAAGAGCTGTGATCTTAACCTGACCTTCACTAACCTTAATTTGAGCAATGTATGCATTAAACGAGAGCATCGTATCAAGTGTATAATTATGGACTCTTTCTTCCTTGTTTAAATCCTGACTTCTCATAGCGACTTTTTTAACACGATCAACTGAGGTCATTTCAGGCGAGCGATGTTTCCCTCCTCCTTTCCCGTCCGATGCTTCTGATCCCTTCCTCAACCCCTCTCCCATTCTCTGCTTGATTTCCTGCATTTTCTCGATATCTTGCTCAACCGAAAGCATATCCAAATACTTTTGGAGAGTTGCTTCATTTTTCATTTTTTCAAGGAAGAAAAGCCCTTGATTCTTGTTATATAAAATTGTGCTGTGGTAGCGTTCCAATAGATCAATGATTGCTCCAAGCGTTACCCCTATGCCTTCCTTTTCAATGCGGGGAATGACTTTGTTGAGAATATATTGGTTTTTAAAAATGCTGACCAAAATCCTTTCATTCCCCAAAGCTCTCTTGACAGATGCAACGCTGTAGCTGTCTGATTTCCCCTCCAAAAAGCGAATACCATATTTTCGCATTACAAGCATATAGAGTTGGGTATTCTTTCCGTAAGCCGTGAATGACTCTTTTCTTAAAATATCTGCATCAACAAGTTCTGTTATGGAGCTGTAAAACGCTGAGAAGCTTTTTACTGTTCCCATCACTTCTGCGTATCGGTATAACTGTTTCATCAACATGACTTTGTTGCCGAAACAGTAGATAATCTCAAGATACAATCGATACTTATCGCAAACTGCTTGTTTTTTAGCATTGGATATAGTCATAATTTCAATTCCCCCTTTCAAACTCTAATTGTTTCGTATTGGCATCCAATCATGCTGACGAATGTTTCTTTAGATCTCATTTCCTCGATCCCATACGAATTGGTGATGATTTCAACCCCTACTTCGTTTCCCGCGCTATTGATATATAAGCCATCTGGCATTGATATTAGTTTCTCTTTGAGCATATCTTGATACAGCTTTGCTTCCACCTCGTTTCCTTCTTTTCGCATATCGGAAATACGATCTTCAAATTCTTTGCGAATTAGAGTTTCCGTTTTCCAGCTTTCTCGCGACTCTTCTGATAAGCTGAAATATTTTTCTGCTATCGCAAGGTCGTGTATCGGGCTTTGAGCATGGTATGCATAACTCAAAGCCCATAAGCGAGCGGCTGTTTCTCTTCCTGACTTCGTAAGCTTATAACATTCCTCGCTTTTCCCTTTTTGCTTGTACGCGACTTTTTCCATAAGACCATCTCTTACAAGATTTTTGATACGCCTATCGGCTAAGCCGCAAGAGTGAAGATGATCGGAAGAGACATGACCAACTCTGTGCATTGCCGTAAATGCGAGTCGATCTCGGTTGAAAAATTGGGTAACGAGTGGTTTGCTTCTTCTTGCCATTGCTTGCACCTCCTTTTGATGAGTTAATAATTTGACCATCGTAGATGGTCAGTGTGGCATTTGCGTCTCGGAGAGACGATTGTCGCGACGTACTTTCGCGGCAACATGCTTTGTTGACTCATCAGAAGATGAGGCAATGCCTTTTTGTGTTTCGCAGAAACACTTGTCCCATTGGCAAATGGGGCAACGGCTTTTCCCAAGGGGCGAGTTTCCATGGCTCCGTTTTGCAGGGAGTGCCGTAGGCCGAGCGGTCGGCGATAGGCGAGCACAACGGGGCTTGGTGGTTCTTAGTGAGCCGATTTTCCGTAGGAAGAGGCGAGCTTAGAACCCACCCATGGAAACGAAGCCCCTGTTCCCGTTGATGATTGCATTATAGATTTTGAAGGAGGAATTATAACCTTCTCTCGATTAATGCAAAAAAAAGGCTCCACGCCCTTGGGCGTAGGAGCCTCTTCTCGCTCGCGAGAAGCATGGTTTTCATGTTGTTGATGCTGTGCGACAACCCATGCTGTAATTGCAAATGCATGCCCAATTAGATTGTTAGATTGGGTATGAAGCATTATTAGAGTAGTTGACACACCAACACTGGATCAACCTATCTTATTCATCCGATTCTTGATTTGTCAGCGAAATAGTTTATTTTCCGTATTATATTCTTTCCTCTTCCACTTTAAACAAGTACAACTGTGGTCAGGGTTTAATAGAAGTTCTAACGCCATTTTTGATATTTCAAGTTGATCTCGCCCAATTAACTTAGTCTTCATATCGTACTGAGTATTTTTCTGAAGCTTTTTTCTGTTTACTTTTGCCATAACTCAATTCCATTTCGAGTCTTCAAAAGTCGAAAAATCATTTCATCTAAAACAGGCTTAAAAGCAGTGGCTACTTGTGATTTCTGAATAGAATGAGAGTCGATATTAGCGAAAAGAGGCGAGTTGGGGAAAACGCTATTCCAACAATAATCAGGATATAGCCGACACGCTTCCTGGTTATAAAATATGTGCGAAGCTTCAATATCGTTAAATCTTGTCCTTAAAATGCCACCAACCCTTAATTCGGGGTTAAATTCGTCTTGTACATACTTGATTTTATTCAGCCAGCTTTTGATTAGTTGGAGTTTGTTAGGAGAGTACGTCATGACTGCGAAATCGGAGATAGACAATGATAGGCTAAACACTTCTTTGGAAGACGTACTGGGAGTATCTATAACGACAAAATCATAATATGCCGTCTTTGCCTGATTTAGCAGTTCTTTCATTGCAATAACGACCTCTGGCATTTTATAGCCTTGAATGTAAAACTTGAATGGAGAAGAGCAAATCCACTGATCGCCAGGAATAATGTGAAGATTTTCGTTGATAGGAACAATATATGAAGCAACATCGCCACTCTCTAATACATCACAAATCGTTCCTCTCACCGTATTATCGTGTAATAACACCTCGCTCAAGTCGCATTGTCCACATAGGTCGAGTGCCAACACTTTATAATTGGCACTTAATAAGTGTGCAAACATGCAGGCAATCGTTGTCTTGCCAGAGCCGCCAATTGTACTACTAATGCTGATTGCGATAGTCATTAGTCTTTCACCACCCTATTTTGATGGTAAGTTTACCGTTAATATCCGTGAAAAGTCAATACCAAAATAAAGTTAATTATTTTAACACAAATCAGTATAAAAAGTAAATAAGAACTTATCACACATTGTATGAACATGTTTCATACAACCTCATAATTGTTATGAACAAGTTATGAACATCCTCACACCTATTCGGTAACATGTTCGTAATTCTTATGAATTTGTTACACATCTATCCATATAAAAAAACCGAGCAACAATCAGATAGGCTATTTGAGCATTGTTGTCGGCAATGAAAGTTGTTTGCATATTGGAATTTGAAATATAGTCAACTGGGCATGCTTTTGATAACGTCCTTATGAATTCCGTGCCACACAATCCTGCGCGGTTTCCCTTGCCTCTTTTAAAGATTCCCACAATATCTAAACCTCCTCCTCTCCTGAACACAGATTTCAGAGGAAGATGTCGATCTGTTACCCAACTCTTCTAAAATCTCGCTTTTCAAAGTAAAAGTACCGAAGAATCGGCTATATTCACCGATATCGACGGTACTTTTATTGATTCCCCCTAATTATCTCTTGATTATTCTTATACATCTGAATACGAAATCATCGGGGATGGAGAAAGCGTTCGTTATAATCATCGCTTTAATGACAGAAAACCTACCTTCTAATGACCCCACAACTAAGAAAAAACCGCCAATCCGAAATTGTTATATTAGTGACTGAGATTCTCAAGTAATCTCCTCATGTTCAGTCCACACTTGGAATTAAGACTTGTATTGATCTAAGAAAAAAGTGTACTATTCATTCGTTCCATTTTTTTCATTATTGAATTGACTCTCAAATACTTCTTTTGCCCCTTCGTGCCAACCAGTAAACTTATAAATCCTTTTGGTTACTTTCCTGCCTTCACCTGTAACGCCACGAAGTAATAGCCCCCTCGTTTATTGTCGCAGAAAGCCCACCTTTTCCACTTGTATCATAAAACTCTTCTATCTCCACAGTTTCAGCCGTATTTATTCGAGTCGCAATTGCAAGTTCTTGAGCAACTCGGGCTTGAGCTTGAGCCATTTGCGATAAAAGTTCTTGTCTTGCAGTTTCTATTTGCAACTCGAAAACAGGTGACTCTGACATGCCTTGTATTTTCTCAACCGCCTTCTCTGCTCCCTTAGTAATTAAATAAACTGAAGGATTTAATGCAAACAATACTTTATCTTTAGTACTCATTTTTTTTGGGGTCGAACATATTCAACATCTTCCACAACTCCTTTTTATACTGCTTTTGTACGAAAACCACCTTTTCACAACCTGACAACTCGCATTTTACATTTCAGGCAAGTTTAACGGAGATGGAATTGATCATATTTCTTATTTATTTCAACTTTACATAAACCTAATCGGTTTTCCTCGCGTTATTTCAGCGTATTCCGCTATAATTCTCTAACTATTTCTTCATCCAACATAGCTTTTCTCTTTTCCCAGTCGGGCATTAACAAATAAAGCATATTATAGAAGCCGTCCTTGTGGTCATTATATTGAAAATGAATCAACTCGTGTAGCACCACATAATCGATACAATATTTAGGTGCTTTAATCAACTCTGAATTAAGAAGAATGGTATTCGAATCAATGAGTGCAGAACCCCATCTTGCCTTCATAGTACGTAGGTCAATCCTCGGTTTGTGAATGCCGTATTTTTGCACCAGCGAATATTGTTTATCTAAAGACTCTTCAAATGTTTTGATTGCCTTATCACGATACCATTCATCCATCAGCTTGGCTTTACGAGCATAATTATTCGGATCTTTTACCATAAGTACAATAAAACCTCGGTAATACTTGACCCTTTCTTCTTCAGTAGTGATTTCCAAACGCAAACGATACTGCTTACCTAAATACTTGTATGATTCGCCACTAACATATTCACGTTCGCTTTGTTTATACGGCTGTACTTGTTCAAAACTGTTTACATTCTTCAAGATCCAGCCGCCCTTACTCTTTACAAAATCGTATATAAAACTGAGTGGTACTTTCTCCGAAGCAGAGATCATAATCGTCATATTAGGTTTAATGTTGAGGTTTACATTCTTAACATTTTTTCGTTCAATGAAAAACTCGATTACACGATCGGCAAATACTATCTGATGTTTTTCCATAATGTCACTACCTTAATAACGACGTAATGCCACTGTCTTTATCTGTTCAATAATTTTATCAACTTGGTCAAAGCCAAGACTGACATTATGCTCTTTCGTAAAGTCAAAGATAAGGTCATCTAATTCTTGTGCAATCCGATTGTGTACTTCCATGTTATCATGCCAATCCACCTTGGTGTAAGCACGAATGATATCTTCCATTTTCAATGCTAATTCGGCTAATAGTTCTTCACTCATCTTCTGCTCTTTCATAATGTCTTTCGTCACACCATAGAAAGCCTGAGCATTTCCATTTTTCCTGATGCTATCAGGATAATCCTCAACAGGCTCCCCTTCCTGGTATTCCTTTTTAAGATCATTCATTCTCTGCAAATACTCGGCTTCAGAAATCCGTTGTTGCTTATATGCCTCAATTGCTTCCTTTACCCGTTCAGAAAACTTCTTGTAATACGCAGGATTCTCATCCCATTTTGTATTGATGCTTTTAGTAAGACGAGTACGAATCGCATCTGCTTTGGCGCGTTTCGATTCTAACCGCTCCAATTCCTCTTCAAATGCCTTTTGATTAAGAATATCCACTGGATTAGTGATGCGAATAACCTCTTCAGCAGAGATATAATGGTCCATTAGATTCTGCATTTTCGCTTCATATTCTTTATGGTCAATGGTATCGGAATAGCGTAACTTCACCGCTTTACGAAGTTCTTGAAAAAATTTCAAGTCCTTCTTAAACCTTTTCAATTCCTCTGGCGGCAATGCGTTATAAATTTTTTCAGACTCTAATGCTATACCAAGATTTTGCCCGAATTTTGAGAGGACTCCGTAAAATTCTTGCCTACGCTCCTCATCTTCCAGCCATACTTCATATTCTTCAGCATCTTGTTTGTTCTTAATTGGAGCGAAAATTTGAAGTAAGTCGGAGTGGTACTGCCGCAATGAACCAATTACACTGATCACATCGTAAATGGCTCCCTGCAAATCCTTGGGATCGAAGTTTTCAAGCCCTGCACCTGAATACATCTCCAATGCCTGGTCCAATCTATCCAACAATCCCCTGTAATCGATAATGAAACCATAGTCTTTACCATCATACAATCGATTAACTCTGGCAATTGCCTGTAACAATGTATGCTCTCTCATTGGCTTATCAATATATAAAACAGTAGCTCTTGGTGCATCGAAACCAGTAAGAAGCTTATCAACAACGATTAACAACTCAATCTCATCACCCTCGATGAAATCCTCTTTAATCGCATCCTCATAGTTTTCGTCATCACCATAGCGATTCATCATTCGATTCCAAAAATTGAGCACCTTATCTCTTGACACCTCATCGACTATTTCATGCCCTTCTCTTTGATCTGGAGGAGAAATGACAACAGCACACGTAAGATCACCAAACTCCTCAAAGGCTTCTAAATATCGAATAGCTTCAATCTTACTATTGGTCGCAAGCATTGCTTTGAACTGGCTTCCCTGTGTCTTATAGTTGTCCAAAAAATGCTGATTAATATCAAATGCAATCATACTAATCCGCTGATTAGATGAGGCAATCCGCTCAAACTGACTCCACTTTTTCATGACCTCATCTTTTTGCTTGTCATTTAAGTTACGAGTGATCATCTCCAAGCGGGTATCAATCGCCTTTTGATTGACTGTTTGATCGATCATTTTCCCCTCGTATAGAAGTGGGACAATCGCCTTGTCTCTTACACCGTCAGCAATCGTATATGTATGAATTAGTTTACCAAACTTAATCATGGTGCTCTTTTCTTTCTTCATGAGCGGCGTGCCTGTGAAACCCAAATAACAGGCGTTGGGGAAAACCTTTTTCATCTTAATGTGAAGTTCACCATACTGTGTCCGATGCGATTCATCGACTAAGATGAATATATCTCTGGACTCTATAGGTTTTAGCTGTGTCGAAGCCGTATCGAACTTATGAACCAATGTTGTCACAATATCCGCATTGTTGTCTTTAATGAGATCGACAAGATGCGACCCTTTAGTCGCCCTGCTTGCTTTTAATCGTGTATGTTTAAACGTCTTATGTATCTGCTTATCCAGTTCCACTCGATCGGTTACGATAACCACTTTTGGATTAAAATCATTCATCTCGGATAGGATATATTTCGCCAGCATCACCATCGTTAAGCTCTTGCCTGAACCTTGGGTATGCCATATGACACCAGATTGACGATTCCCATTTTCGTCACGTTCTTGGATGGTCTTGATGATTTCCTTGATCGCAAAATATTGTTGATATCGAGTTACCTTCTTAACATCTTTATCAAAAAGGGTAAAGAAGTGAGTTAGTTCCAGCAACCGTTCAGGATGAAACAGAGAGATGATATTCTTATCTTGCGTTGTCGGCAAGCGACCTACGACGGTTTCATCCAATAGTGAATGCAACCATTCTTCTTTCTCTTCCTTCCACACCGACCAGAACTTCTTTGGCGTGTTGCACGTTGCATACTTCGTCTCATTTTTGTTCGTAGACATGACGATTTGTACATACTTAAAGAGCTGTGGAGCATAGTCCTTCCCCTGGTTGCGAATCATTTGACTAATGCCTTGTTCCATCGAGATTGATGCCTTCTTACATTCAATAACAGCAAACGGGATCCCATTCACGAACAACACAACATCGGGACGTATAGTACCACGCCCATCCATACGTTCTACTGTAAATTCTTCAATCACATGAAAAACATTATTCTCGAAGTTATCCCAATCAATGTAATGAATCGTGAATGACTTCTTTGAGCCGTCGGGTAAGAACTCCGTGTAGCTTCGCCCCAACATCAGTGTCTCGAAGATCTTCTCATTCGTTTTCACGAGTCCGTCTGTTAATGGCTCATCAAGATCCCGAATGGCTTGCTGAATATTGGTCTGGCTGAATTTATAGGTAACTCCCTTGTATTCATACGAGTTAAAATCTTTCAATTTTTCTTCCAATACCGTTTTCAACAAAACGTCATAGAGACTACCACGTATTGATTCCGCTTGCTCTGGTGTTAGGATTCTATATTGTAATCCCTTTAGAATATCAAGCGCTGGCTGTTGGCTGATATTACGCTCGTCATTGTTATTTTCTCGTTCCACTTTTACACCTCCGAAAGTAGGGATTAGAAGAAAAGGGCAAAGGTTAGACCTTTACCCGCACTTTTCCTGTTAGTAAGAGTTGCATTAATCCTTTTTTCTGTTTTTTCAAAGAATCTACTTCTCTTTCAAGGCATTGTATTTCCTCTACTGCTAACGATAATACCTCGGCGATTTTTCTTTGCTCATTTTTAGGCGGACAAGCAACTGGGATATCGAAAAAGTCATTAACATCTAAATTTAATAATCCATCGTTTCTAACACCTGTATTTATCACACGAGTCAAATGTCTATTCAATTTTCCTGATATAAAATAATGTTTATAGAACTCAGTGTCACCCTCAATGATTTGAAAACTATAATAAACATTTGGTATGACAGCCTCATCATAGTCTTCCAGCCTAAAAATACAACCACATGGATACGTTTTAGAATTGCCTTTGTTATAGGCAAATTCATTTTTCTTAATCAGAATATATTTTGATAGATTCTCACCCGCAATAACTTTACTAAACCTATCACTTTGATTAAGAAAACCGCTTAATGAAGAAATTGTTAAAACAGGGTACTCCTCTTTCCCCTCATTTTTCCGTAGCATCCTTTTTGATATCTTCTTTAACTTTGCTACCATCCATTCTTCAGGAAGTATTCCTACCTTTGTATCCTTATAACCTACAGGAACCTCTCCTCCCTTAATCATTTCAAGACGTTCTTGTATTTCTCCTTCCGTATACTTTTCCCTGTCATTCCATCTGATTTGCCCCATCAACAATTTCTGCATCAACCCCTTTTTCCGCTCTTTTTTCTGCTCGATTAGCTTTTCTTTTAGTTCAATAGCTTTATCCCAGATAGAGAGGATTGAGGCGATCTTTTGTTGTTCTTCTGGCGGTGGAATTGGAATTTCAAAAGCAAACAGGTCTTCTAAAGTTATGCTTGCTTGGTTCGCATTACCCCTGGCACTGCTTTCTATATGGTAAACGTACCTTCTTGTAGTTAGGTTGTTATATAAAAATAGTTGATCAACATTTGATTTTGCTCTAAGTCTTACAGCATTTTGATTAAGTAGAGATCCCTCTATACTGCGAGGTACTGTTATTACCTTACCAACCATTGAATCGTATAGGGGAGGTCTTGAACCTACTGTTGTAACGATTATATCTCCATCTAACAGTTCATATTCTTTGTATACATCTTTTGTTTCAGAAGATAGGTAGATCGGATCTTCATCTCTAATTGAGTTGTAGGTTGTATCGGAGACTCGGATTACTCTAATTCCCTCACTACGATAATCTATAGACTTAAACGCATATCCTTTTTTATAATCAACTAAATCACCCAGATTCGATAATTCCCAATTCGTGTTCTGCATCATCTCACCTACAATCCAAGTTCTTTAAGGTATTTGTCCATCTGTGCTTCTGCCTCTTGAATCTCCTGCTTAATACTTGTAATATTCACTTTCACTTGCTCCATATTAACTTGATCTTCTTCCTCAAACGTATCCACATACCTTGGAATGTTGAGGTTAAAGTCGTTCTCTTTAATCTCATCAACTGTAGCTACATATGAGTATTTATCAATGGATTCGTACTTTTCATACGTTTCCATGATTATTTGAAGATCTTCTTCTCTTAACTTGTTTTGATTCTTACCTTTTTCATAGTTACCTTCACTTGATCCATCTATGAACAGCACATCTTTACGCTTACGATCTTTCTTGAAAACCATAATACACGCTGGAATATTTGTACCAAAGAATAGTCCTTCTGGAAGTCCTATTACAGCATCTAATAGATTCATTTCAATAATCTGTTGACGGATCTTCCCTTCGCTTCCTCCACGGAATAAAGCCCCATGTGGCAGAATCGTTGCCATGCGACCGTTCTCAGCTAATGAATACAACATGTGTTGTACGAAGGCATAGTCTCCCTTGGATGTTGGTGGTACGCCCCATTCAAATCTTCTATGTTGATCAAGGCTCGCTTCCATTTTGAACTTCTCATCAGTATTTCCTTCACCTGCAAACCCCATCGCCCACTTGTCCAAAGAAAAAGGTGGATTAGCAACGATCGCCTGGAACCGCATCAACTTTCCATCTTCCAAGTGCAATGGATTCGATAACGTGTCGCCCCATTCAATCTTTGCATCATCAATGCCATGCAAGTACATGTTCATGAGAGCCAATGAATGTGTTTGCCCATTCCTTTCTTGCCCATAGATAGCAACCTTCTTACTCGGCACTTGATTAGCTACCTTAATCAGCAAGGAGCCTGAGCCACATGTTGGGTCATATATACGGTCATTTTCTTTTGGCTTCACCAATCGAGCAAGAAGTTCTGATACCATGGAAGGTGTAAAGAACTCTCCGCCCTTCTTACCAGCATCTGAGGCAAATCGTTCAATCATAAATTGATATGCATCGCCAATGACATCTTCACTGCCTACAACAGAAGGCTTCAAAGTCAGCTTATTGAAGTCCTCCAACAATGCACGAAGCATCGCATTTCTTTCCTTCGCTTTACCAAGTGTTGCTTCGCTGTTAAAGTCGATATTACGGAATACACCACGCAGTTTCCCTGTATTCTCGTTCTCCAACCGTTCCAAAGCTTTGTTGATGATTTCACCGATCTCCGTATCCGTACGTTTGCTATATAAATAAGCGAAAGTGGAGAGTTCATCTAAAACGAACCGTTCCCTGGATAATGCACGTTGAATCCGTCGCTCATCCCCATCATAGCGTTTCGTATATTCTTCGACATGCTCTTTATACGCATCACTTAAATACTTGATAAACAGCATCGTCAGGATGTAATCCTTATATGTACTGGAATCAATTTTTCCTCGAAATGTATCCGCCGCTTGCCATAAAACTGCATTTATTTGTTGTGATGTGACTTGCTCAATCATCTTTCTTCCCCCTAAATTCTACTTCCCTATTATTGTTCAAGTAGCCTTTATTACAATAATACATGATAGGAAGGAGAGTGAGTATCTCTCCCTCTTTAACAATTATCGGTATTAATCAATCATCACATAAGAATCAGAGATTCCCATAATATGATAGCTCTCACTATAGTTGTGCTCCTGCCTCTTTCTCGCTTGCTCCATCACTGCTTGATACTCTTCGTCAGATCCAAGTAACAATTGTGCGATATCACGTTGCTTATCAATCGCAAGCTTTGGCAACTTAATCGACGCAACATCCTTATGACTCAATACAGTGACGGTTGTTCCACGCTGATAGGCTTGTAGGTAATATTGTCCAATGGGACTCTCCAGAAACGCCTTAATAAAATTCGGGTCGTATTGCATTGGGTCCAATACACGAATTCGAAGAAAATTCTGAGAAAATACCAACGGCTTCTCTTTGACATCTTCTTGAGTCACCACAGTCATTTTAAGCGTAGTACCACGACTGGACAGTAATAAGTCACCTGGCTCCAACTCATACTCTCGTGCTCTTTTTGGACTCAATGTAATCCCCTTCAGTCCATCTGGTATGATCTTTCCTTCTTGCACATCAACAAGATTCACCAAGTAATGGGTTGGCTCTGCATCATCGGAATCATCCTTTGTAGGATTAAGCCCCCTATCGACCTCTGCAATTTCACCCAGTGCTATTTTCGGGAGATCAGACTGCTCATAGTGCTTACGGTTAATGTTTGCTCGCCCGATCTTAGTGTCTACCTCTGCCTTTTCGAAGTACCTCAAAGGGAGCAGACTCCAATCATTAGATGAGATCTCGCTGACTGGCACGCTTCTGCTGTACCCATCGATTTGAGAGTAATTACGATATGCCATAACAATGTCTTCAATGTCAGACTCACGCAGTTCATTCTGATTTCGCATCGCCTTCTTGAAGCCATCTTCGGCATTGATGAACAATATTCGGTCACTCATCGTAGTAGGTTTGTTCTTATTAATAATCAGTACAGCCACAGGTATTCCAGTACCGATGAATAGGTTGGATGGCAAGCCAATGACGGCTTCAATCAACCCTTCCTGGATCAAGTTTGCACGAATTTTCGCTTCGGAAGCACCCCTTTGAAGTACACCATGAGGAACCACAATAACCGCCTTACCGTCTTTCTTGAGGGAAGCAATACTGTGAAGGACAAAAGCCATATCCCCATAAGCCCGACTCGGAAGACCGTATCTGAAACGTCCGTATACATCTTTCTCAGCTTCATCATAGCCCCAATTACTCACTGCGAACGGTGGCGAATTAAGGATCCCATCAAACTTCATTAAGTGTCCATCTTCATCCTTCAACTGAGGTGAGGTGATGGTATTACCCAGCTTAACATCAGTTATTTCGGGATATAACCCATGTATGATTAGATTCATTATCCCTAAAGCACGAGTCTGAGGATTGATCTCTTGACCAAATAGCTTAACCTCCTCATGGTTCAACTGTGCGTACTTATAAGCCTCGATTAAAAAACCATTTAATCCTGAAGCATGGTCACATATCATTCCACTTGTCTTATCGAGAAGGCGTGGAAGAAGTGTGCTAATGCTTTTTGGACTATTTCCCTCCCCGCCCTGAGTACCTTCCCTTGAAATGAAAGCCTCCAGTAAATTGTCTAAGTATCGTGTAACTGTTCCAGTTAATGGATTTGAATCCTCGTATAAGTCACGATTGTAAGAATGGCGATTTAAAATATTTTCGACAACCTTATATAGACTCAGATCATTATGATATCGGCTGTAATCATTTAAAGTAAAGACATCCTTTAAGGAATGATTCAATCTCTCCAGCTCTCGAAAAGCTATGGATAGCCTTTTTCCTAAATCTAATCCATTCGATGTAACCACCTCCCAGGACTGGTTATTCGGGATATTGAATCCATGATCGGTGTTTTCACATAAGAGCTTATAAGTCAGCATCGGTTGCAAAGTAAGCCTCATCTCGCTGTTTTGCATCTCGCTTCTCCAATTATCCCCAATAACCCATGCATCTTTCTCAGCCTCATTAAGAACTGCGTTTCTCATTCTAAACAACCTCCTCGTTTTTGCGATTACATTAAATATGTATTGACAATACACATTAAAACCAGTTGTGTACGTGCTGTATTTCCTTGTTTTCTATAATAACTAATCCACGCCATTTTGTAAAGAGTATTGTTAATATTCTTTTTTAGTATTAGTCTGTTACTTTTATTGGTTTGACGACACATTTAATCTACATGTACTCTCACTATAAAAAAAACGCAAATAAATGCGGTTCATCGACTTGCTCAATACAATTTGGGTACCATTGCCACGAGCATCTCATCAAGAATGTAAGCCAGCTTTCTTATCGTACCGTCCAGGTCATCTTCTGGTTTAAAACTAACTCCTATCTTCCGATTCTTCGCCATAAATGCAGGGTGAACTGTTCAAAGTTCAGTAACTTTCTCTTGAATCAAGGTGTATAGTATTTCCTGACATGACTCTAAGTGTAGATATATCGAGGCGAGTCAATATTTATTTCGAGTACTCACTCTAAAGTTAACGCCACTTCGACCTCCGCCAATCGAGATCTGACAATCATAACTGTTATGCTTCTTAGCTTTCTACACATTGGTTAAATAGGGTACGTAATCTCTTAGCTTTACAAGTATATATTGCTTAACGTCTTCAACTCGCTCATAATTATAATCTGTGACAGCAATTGCTCGTCCAGTATGAGTTGACGGAACTTGTAAATAAACGTCAAATAGCTCCAGCGGCGGACACACGGAATCCCCTATTCATTGTAACTGTCCCATACATCAAGCTTGTACAATTATTTAAGCTCCTCTACCTTAACGACGGCTTCTTCATCTACACTCAAGGCATAAAAATCGATGTACTTATTTTTTGGCTTCTCATGTATGTTTTTAATTGTTCAAGATGACCCTCATGGAATCCTGAAACAATCCAAATAATAGTTCCTTTCGATATTGCATTTAATATTTCAAGCACTTTCTCTAAGTAGTGTTTATCAGATTGATTGATCTGTGTTTTAACAAAAATTGGTAATCTCCGAGACGAATTAATCGCATACATATCCACTTTCCTAAATGAAAAAAGCCGAGGTAAACCAGATAAATGCCTGATTTCTTGGCTTCTTGCAACTCAGAATGCTATGGAGTGTTATAGTAAGACTATATTCTTGAATTATAAATGTTAATTACTCATTCCCAAATCAACTGCCACTTTAATTATTAAACAATTTTATCGTTCTCAAGGTTTATCGCTAAATACGTTCTTCTCAGATATAACTTTCAATCCTTACTCACTTTTTATAATACATCGAAAATACATCCAAAATCTGCTCCAGTCCATCCAGCGCCTCTTGAGCCAGCACAGTTCTTTCTGTTTGAGCGGGTGGTGATGGAAACAAATTGGGCTTGGGTGTTACTTTCAAGAGATCATTCTCCGCGAAATTAAATCTCCGATTGATTTGCAATATATAAGCGTTATATGTCGATGTATCAATATTTCCCCCACCTTGCAGTAATAATTGATCAATCGACGGTCTGGGTATATTCGTTAATTTTGCAAACGTTGATCTTGAATACCCTTTTTGCCGCATGAATCCAATTATGGACTCTTTAACGGTTTGCTGATGATTATAATAGTTAACCATAGATTCCGCTCCTCCCCCATTTTCAATGTCCTAATTTGTCCTACCACAATGGCTATAAATTCTTTACACGCCTGCTCGTGCCATCTCCCTTGATTACTCCTTAGGAAGTGAATTCAGAAATGCTTTATATCGCTGTTTCTCTTTCTCTATGGTTGAAACAGCATAAACCGCAAATCCTTCTGCATTTTGCTCTTCAAGAAATTGAAAATATTCGAGCTTATTTTTCTTTTGAATTACAAGAGGCACAACTTGATTTTGTAACAACAGAAACATCATAAGCAATCGACCTGTTCGTCCATTACCATCGGAATACGGATGGATTCGCTCGAACGCAATGTGACTGGAGCAGATTGAAAGAATGATATCATCAGATGACTTCGCTTTTTGAATACGATTGTTCAGATTTAGAAGCCACTGATCCATAAGTGAAGGCGTTTCTTTGGGAGAAGCTGTAGAGAATGTCGCTCCTACAATTACATTCTCGTGAGACTTGAAATGCCCCTTCTCATGATCAAGTCTATCCATCAGAAGAGAATGAACATCATGAATGAAAGATATCGTAAGTTCCTGATCGATATTCTCAATAATATAGTTGAAAGCTAACTGATGATTTTCTAATTCGTAGAATTCGCGTACAGATACTTTGCCTGGAATCATTCGATAAAGTAGGATGGAAACAGCTTCGCTAAGCGTGATCGTGTTATTCTCAATGGCACAAGAATGATGTGTCATACGCACTAAGAGGTCGTCGAAATAATCTTTCGGAAGATGCATCATTTATCACCTATCCTTAAATCTTGAAGATTTGCTTGATATGAAGATACACAAGCATATTGATTCCGTCAATAAAAACTGGATGGTGTTACAATTGTAACCACATTGAAAATAAATCCAACCTCCATCTTGTTTTTTGGTCAAAATAGGATTATACATAATCTAACCGATCAGACAGGGGGATTGAAACAGTTGGATAAGTTGACCGATCTTGAAAGCTTAACAAAGGAATTTATATTTGCCATAAAGTTAGTGAAAAATACAGACAAGTCAGGAGAGCCGAGTTCGAAGGAGATTCAGAGGGCAACGATTATTTTTATCGACGATACCATGCTATATGTTACTGAACATCTCAAAAAGGGTTATTGGTATGATTGGGTTTCCAAAGATGGGAAGTCGCTGTTTCATCACGATCCTGAAAGTACAGCTCAAAACTTCTATCATCGGGATTTGTATTCGATAGTAAGGGGAATTGTTACGTTTCACCTCTTGATAGGTGAAAACCATGAGTAGTGATTCAAATCAGTCTTGGTTACCTTTGGTCAATTGTGCTGGTAGCCACTCATTGAAGAGTGTATAAAAGTCTTTTCGCAAACGCTTTTTATTGAACCCTATACGCTGGAATCAGCGTTTCTTTAGGTTCTAATTGCAGAATACTTATCAGATGAACGCCTTGAACAACCCTATAGTTGCTTGCAATGTAACCATAGCGTAGGCTCTTTTCAAAATTAGAATGAGTTCACCATACCAATATAGATGGTCGCAATCTTATAATGAATAAGCCACTTTCTTCCGAAGATAGCATGCGTAAGACCGATAGATGGACTTTTTATTCCTATATATAGGACTATGTATTCCGAAAGTTGTTTTGCCTCATATATGATAACTTTCACCTCGTCTTTTAAAATCCCAACGATATCGATATTCGTCTGAAATACCATTTCAAAAATAAGCTAACCAAATAAAAAGAAGCCTTGGGATTACCCTCAACCTCTTCGGTATTACTTATTCTCTTTTAATATATTGACCTCTTCAATTGGAAGCCCAGTGATCTCAGCAATTTTATCTGGAGCAAGGTCATTCAGCATTTTTTTGGCAAACTCATAAGCCTGTTCTTTTTAGGCTTGCTCTTTTTCCTCTTGGCAGATCTTCTCAAACTTTGTCATTTTCATCCGCTCCCTTACATTCTTCAAATATCCCTCTCCCATATAGGTTCGCTAATACTTCAACGGCTTTTTCAAGAATAGCCTTTTCCCGTACAATCATAAATTGGGTTGAATAATCATCGCAAATTATTTCCGAGCTGTTCATTGCTTCTATTGCTTTTTTAAATGTCATCCATTCAACTATCATTCCAAGCTCTGCTTCACTTTCAGTAAGCATCGCGTTACTTACGCGGTTTTGCGCTTTTGCTACAAAACAGTAGGAATGTTGCATAAAATTATTTTTGTTCTTATGCTCCTCGATGTAACCCAATTCATGTATAATCTCAGCTTCATAGCCCGTCTCTTCCTTTATTTCACGTAGAAACGCATCTCTGATCTCTTCACCTTCATCAATTCCCCCGCCAGGCAACTTGTAAAGGTTAATTTTTGACATGTACATCATAGCAACGTTAAGCCTATCATCAACTAATAAACCTCTTGAGGCATAACGTGTTGTTGTTTCCATGAACTCAGGAGCACCACCAATAAAATCACTGTCAGTTATTCTTCTTAACAATTGCATGAACTCACTCCTGTCACTTGCTCCGTAATCCTAAGACTTTTGAATAAATTAAACTTTAAAGGCTATTTGCCGAAATTGAAGGTGTATCACTCCATCCAGCAATTCAACGATAGAGATAGGGAAACTGCCTTTACTGGCTGTTAGGTTTATTGAATAATTAAACAACCCACCTGTGACATAGTATGTTTGACTAATATTAAGTCGCTACCTTCTGGTCTACGTATTGAAGAATGCTACGAAATAAGTTAATTACAAATTTGGCTTCAGGTTCATTTATAATTTCTTCATTCGGATGAGAAAAAGACCTGTTGTTTCGGATTTCATTTAAATTCTCAAGCATTTTGGCTATTGCATTAACAATCTGATTAATTGGTAAATGACTCTGGCTGTGTTCAATTAGAAATAAAGGATGTTCTTGTTTTAGTTTACTCCAATAATCTTGTATTTTGGGATTACTCAAATTAATTTGTAGGTCTGCTTTTTTGCATGTTTCCTTCAAGTAACCATGTAACGCAGTATGTGCTCGATCAATAGCGCTCCTACAATTATGTTGGGATATAAGTGTTTGACACTGATCAAGCGTCTCTTGAACAAACTCAAAATTATAAACCAACTCATTGATTTCAACTAAACCTTGTCCATTTATTTGATGAATCCAACTCATTATGCTATCTAAAACTCGTTTTTTGTTCTCATACTCGGATATGTTTATCATTTCATTTTCCAAATGATTTCAAAATAAGTTAATGGATATTTATCCACTATCCCTTGTAATATCTTCGCTTGAGATAATGGAATTGCTTCGCTAAGGATCTTCATAAATTTTTGTCTCGTTGTTCCCTCGTACTTATACGGATCAATATCCAATCCACAAAACATTGGATAAAATTGTGAATGACTGGCATATGTAAAATCACCTAAACGGCCACTTGCCCCACCTATGTATGAAAGTACAGTATTGATTTCCTTGCCAGAGAGCTTGAACATATATCCTCCTATTTTTCCAAAAGTTTTCACTTTTCTGAATTAATACATCACAACATAGTCAATTCCCATTCAAACCAAATGCCCGTGACCCCAGCTTTTGCTTGTATTTCTGTTCGAAACCGACAACCTCAGTTTGAGTTAATGATTTAGGAAGTGTTCGCAAAATCGAGTATTGAAAATTCTTGTAACGCTCTGGCTCTACCTGTAATAATGCCATCAATCTGATATTTCCTCCGTGTCGCGTTTCAGCATAGCTTCTCCAGCGCCCCATAATACCGAGTTTCCCTGATGCTGATCCTACATACTGACTTCCATTGGTCATATCAGTTATTAAATACACACCAGCAACAGAGGAAAGCATGGTGTGCCATATTCTATTTGGATCAGGACTATTAACAATCGTTTAAAGCTCATCAAAAGTTAAGATTACATCTTCAAAACCAGGGAATTCCTTAACATATCCAGCAGGAAGTATTTCAACCACTCGCTTCGGATTGTCTTTTTTTAGCCACTGAAAACAAGCCCTCGTCGATGATCCCCAATCAATAACAAGCCGATCAACCAGATCATTTAGTAGATCAGTCTTCTCGATTTCATAATGAAATAATGGTTGCTCAAATACCTCCATATATGGGTAATCAGGAGGAACATTCGCCAATGATTTATTGAAAGTTGACTTTCCAATTACTTTGTATGCCCCAATGTAGATTGCTTTTGACTGCTCATACCCCAAAAACGAAATGAGATACTCACAATTCCCAAACACATCCTTACTTTGAATGCTTTGATAAAAATCAAGCATGCCACGCTTATAAAGATATTTGGTATCATAATTCGGATCTTGATGCCGAACCAACTTTATCGATTTAGAAATATCCAGATCTCTCATTGAAAGCAATTCACTTAGAAGCACCAATCTCACCTTACCTTGTCTTTAGCATCGTTTGATTATCAATCTAACTACCGCTTGCGATTTCCACTTTTTCAGATAAACGAGGTTCACAAAAGTTTTTCCAATGATACATAGGGCAAGTCAGCATCCCTTCACTCCTGCCACCATAAAACCTGTTACTTTGTAGAAAAATAAAAATAACTGTCCCCAAAACACCAGCCCTCAATCCCTTACCCCACAAGGCTTTACCGCCATTTCCGAGATAAAAATTCGTGTCCCCAAAACGCTGAGAAAAAAGACCTGAAAACTGGAAAGAAACTGGTTCAATTGTGAACGAATACGACTAATAATTCGTGTCCTGAAAGGAAAGAGAAGTACCTGAAAAAAGTGGGAATCGGCATTTAAAACGCCTGGGTAAGAGCCTGGGAAATGCCTGAGTAAAATCTTGAATCAACTGCTTTCAATCCCCAAAAGCCTTGAGTAGCCTGGGTTTCTGCTTGATTACCTATTCGGGATTTGGATGGGAATTCCCTGCTGGGATGCTTTAATGGACGAGAAAAAGACTGGAGAAATGGTTGGGGCAATCGTCAACCAGGCTCCAGTCTTTGGTGGTTTGGGGACAGTTAATTTTAGTTAGGGACGTTAAAAATACAATTAGACAGGAATTTTTTAGTTATTAAACATCCGCTGTCTCATCGCCTCAAACAGCAAAATCGTTGCCGCCATTGCCGCGTTGAGCGACTCTGCCTGTCCCTGCATCGGAATTGTAATCGAATCATCCACCAAACGTGCCGTAGCATCCGAGATGCCTTTGCCTTCGTTACCAATGACAAGCCATACCGACTGCGTAAAATCATAACTATAACATGAATGCTCTGCCTGCAAAGAAGTACTAACCAGCTTCACGCCCGCAGCCTTCGCTTCGGGAAGCAAGGATTCCAACTGGCCCTCCACAATGGGCAGATGGAACAGCGAGCCCATCGTCGAACGAATCGTCTTCGGATTATATACATCAGCACAACCAGCGCCAAGTACGACTCCAGCGGCTCCAGCTGCATCCGCACTACGGATGATTGTCCCTACATTACCTGGGTCTTGCACTCCGTCCAGCACAACAACAAGCCCGCGCGCTCCGGTAATTAGGCTTTCCAGTGGCTCACTGCCTTTACGCACAATCGCGAATACAGGCTGTGGTGTCATTGTATCCGTACATTTGGCGATAACCGCTGGAGATACACTAACCCACTCCACACGCTGTAGCGGATTCTCAAGCCCGGCGAGTTCGCTAGGTACGCCTTGCTCTCCATCGTACACGATGCACTCCAGATCTGCTCTGGCACGCAGTGCTTCCTGTACCAGGTGAATGCCCTCAATGATATATTTATGTTGACGGGTACGATGCTTTTTCTCCAGCAACTGCGCCCATTCTTTTACGCGTGTATTCTGCGGTGATACAATATCCATCTTTCCATCCTTCCCATCTGCATCCATCACTTCGGATACGCAAGCTCCATTTTCGTCAAATGATCCTTGTGACCCACAATGATCAGCACATCTCCAGCCTCGATCCGGTCCTCCGCGTACGGGGAGATGTTCATCGAATTCCCACTGCGAATCGCCATCACGTTACAACCGAAACGTGCACGGATATTTAATTCCATTAGGTTCTTACCGATCATCTGCTCGGAGGCTCTCATCTCCAGAATGCTGTAATCCTCAGATAACTCGATGTAATCCAGTATATTAGGCGAGGTCAGATGATGGGCTACGCGCAGTCCCATATCCCGCTCAGGATAGATGACTTTATCTGCGCCAATCTTTTGCAGCACCTTACCATGAAGTTCATTTTGAGCTTTTACGATCAGAACGGGTACACCCATATCTTTCAATATCAGGGTTGTCAGAATGCTCGCCTGAATATCTTCACCAATCGCCACAACGACAACGTCGAAATTCCGTATGCCCAGCGCACGTAGCGCTTCTTCATCTGTTGAATCTGCCGATACCGCATGGGTCACCACATTGGACATTTCCTGAGTCCGCTGCTCGTCCGCATCAATTGCTAGCACGTCGAATCCCATGCCACTCAGTGCATTGGCAACACTTGATCCGAACCGTCCCATCCCAATTACGGCATACTGTTTCTTGGCCATTAGGGTCTTAACCTCCCGCTGCACTTCAGCATGATGCATCATTACGGATACCCATGCTAACGTAAATAATCCTTCGTAGTATACCACAAAGCCTGATAAACTTGAATGCGCTCGCGCTTCCCAGGGAACAGTATTAGAGCAGCCGAATATACGAGGAGGGAATTGCGATGCCCATTACATTAAGCTTGCGTGAAGCGATTGTTCATAAAGTTCATGACAAGAGTGATGATCAGCTCCGGGAGATGATTGAAGGTTCAGTAGATGGACCAGAAGCTGCATTACCTGGACTTGGCGCCATTTTCGAGATGATCTGGAAGAACACAGAACCTGCCAAGCAGGAAGAACTCATTCAAATCGCGCAGGAGCATCTGCACACCATTCCCGTTCAACCGCTTCGTTAATCGAAGCATTGGAGGGTAAGGTAACCATCATTACGTTTGTTCTGTCTGCAAAAGAAAGCTTTCCCTTATTCGGCTGGATCATACCCGCCTCCAGGTAAGGTGTATAGCAATAGATCCCTCCGCCGATTGGCGGAGGGATCTTATTTTTAACAAGCTCTATCTCATCACATGAACTTGTCACGTTTAACTAACCCTCTAACAATTCCCACAAAATACTTCTGTCTTCACTTAAGGCGCAGTCTCCAGGAATTGAGCTGTAGGATTTTTATCCATAGCCGTTCTCATTGCATACTCATTTTCGAAGAGCACCACATAATTACCTTTTTTATCTTTTACAAGCGCAGAGTTAATCCGGAATTTGCTTGGGTCCAGATTCTCGTCCACGATCCAGCGAGCGAACTGATAAGGCATGCGCTGCAATTGCACATCTACCCCATACTCGCCTTTCATCCGGTATTCAAATACCTCGAACTGAAGTTGACCAATTACGCCGAGGATTGTCTCGTCGAAACTTGCCGTCTGGAATACCTGAATGGTTCCTTCCTCCGTCAACTGATCAATTCCTTTTTGATACTGTTTATGTTTCAACGCATTTTTCACGGTAACTTTGGCGAAAATCTCTGGTGAGAACGTTGGCAACTCCTCAAAGACAACCTCGCTGCCTTGACTCAGTGAATCGCCTATCCGGAAGATACCCGGATCGAACAAACCGATAATATCGCCAGCATACGCTTCTTCCACAATATCCCGGTCTTGTGCCAGGAATTGCTGTGGCTGTGACAGCTTGATCTCTTTGCCCACACGAGTATGCTTCACACTCATTCCACGTTGGAACTTGCCTGATACAATACGCAGGAACGCAATACGATCCCGGTGTGCCGGGTTCATATTCGCTTGAATCTTGAACACATAACCGCTGAACTTCTCGTTCGTTGGCTGAATCTCTCCTGCCGTACTGCGACGTGGTTCAGGCTTCGGCGCCAGTTCCAGGAAATTCTCCAAGAAGGTCTGTACGCCGAAATTGTTGATCGCACTACCGAAGAAAATAGGAGTCAGTTCGCCACGTTGAACTTTCTCCATATCGAATTGGTCGCCCGCAATATCCAGCAACTCCAGATCCTGACACAATTGATCATGCAGATATTCCCCTGCCATCTCACGGATAATCGGATCTTTGTAGCTATCTACCTTTTGTACTTTGATCGTCGAGTGATCGTCCCCTTGGAACAATTCCACCTGATTTTTCATCCGGTCGTAGACACCACACAGCTCGCGACCTGTACCAATAGGCCAGTTCATCGGAACCGAACGAATACCCAGTACATTCTCAAGCTCTTCCATCAGGTCAAATGGGCTTTTACCCTCACGGTCGAGTTTGTTGATAAACGTAAAGATTGGAATGCCACGCTTCGCACATACCTGAAACAACTTGATCGTTTGTGCCTCGACACCTTTTGCCACGTCAATCAACATTACCGCGCTATCGGCAGCCGTCAGTGTACGATACGTATCTTCACTGAAGTCCTGGTGACCCGGTGTATCCAAAATGTTAACGCGATGATCCAGATAATCAAATTGCATTACGGAAGAGGTAACCGAGATCCCCCGTTGTTTCTCAATTTCCATCCAGTCACTTGTTGCGTGTTTGCTGGCTTTCCGAGCTTTTACCGTTCCCGCAAGGCGAATCGCGCCCCCGAACAGCAACAGTTTCTCGGTCAATGTAGTTTTACCCGCATCCGGGTGAGAGATAATGGCAAACGTCCGGCGTTTGTCCACTTCCTGTTGAAGAATTTCATTTGCAGCTTTGCTCATAGGTTTAATCCCTTTCGTCCGTTCATTCACGTTAATCCGGCATGGCCGGTCCATCATTCAATCTTTATGCAATCCGGCGAGGCCGGTTGATTGTACACGAGTTTTTACGTACTAGGTATTTACACACTAGATTAATTTTACACATTTACAATGGAGTTCATCCTCCTCAAATCTGTGCTTTCATGTATACCGTGAACTGCTTCTTAACCCAACTCTCCTATTGTACCATAATCTGTACCGAAAATAACCGATTACTACCGCAGATTCTTCTCTTTTCACTTGCAAAAAAAAGCACCCTTCAGCCATTTCCATGGCATCCAGGCACTCCTCATTCATTTTTATTTATCGGGTTTAGAAAATCAATGCATCCAGTGCGTATTGTCCGCCACCTGTCAGGGCCAGCGCTACACCAACCACCAGAATCGCGAGATTATATTCGAATCCGTTCTGTGTGGACCAGTATCCGTTCGCACCATGGACTTTCACAATCGCAATGACCATCGTCAATGCAATCAGAATGCCACCTACCGGTGTGAGCAGACCCAGAGCCAGCAGCAATCCGCCACCAAATTCCGCGAGTCCAGCCAGTAACGCCACCAATGCACCAGGCTTCATGCCCATCGACTCAAACCAGCCGCCTGTACCCTTGATCCCGTAACCTCCGAACCAACCAAACAGCTTTTGAGCCCCATGCGCCATGAACGACAATCCAATCACCAAACGAATCAACAACAACCCTAGATCCAACATCATTTTCTTTTCCTCCATTCAATATATACAAAATAGTATTCTTAGATTAAAGATATTATGCCAAATTTTTTTCTTCATGATTCTCTGTGTCGCAAACCCCTTCAACTGGTTTACATTTTATCTCATGAATGATAACTTATCCGAAACGTTTGCCCGAATGAAGTTTGTCATTTGCGTAACTCTTTAACTCATGTGTTGAGTATAAGTTACGTACTTACTTTTTGTCAACAACTTAATTTAAATTACTTATTTCCTTATGATGGATACCTACCTTTTCCCGCTAAAAAGCCTGGGGACACCGCAAAATTTGCGATTTCCCCAGGCTCATCATATTGTGTATGTTCTTAATGCCCTTACCCTAACCATTCACTTGCCAGATCACGCTGTCCTCGTCCTGACCATTTACCGGCCACCAGTGGAATCCGTCCTGCTCCAGCAGCTTATCTGTCGCTTCTGGCCCCCATGTTCCAGCAGGGTACGTATGAAGCTCTCCCTGATTCTGTCCCCAGGCTGCTGCGATTCGATCCACAAAAGACCATGCTGTTGCCACTTCATCCCAACGGGTAAAGTACGTAGAATCCCCCTCTGCCGCATCGTGCAGCAGACGTTCATACGCTTCAGGCGAGTTAATTCCAATCATGCAGCTCTGACAGAAATCCATCGCGAGTGGCTGAATCTCGGAATCCGAGCCTGGTTTCTTGGCATTGATTTTGATATATATGCCTTCCATCGGATTCACCCGAATGACCAGCAAGTTCGGTTCGAGCTTATATTTTTTCCCAAGGTACACGTTGTTTGGCATCGACTTGAACTCAACTACGATCTCGGTCGTTTTCACCGGAAGACGCTTGCCTGTCCGAATGTAGAATGGAACTCCCGCCCAGCGGAAATTATCCACGAATACACGTGCTGCAAAATAAGTTTCCGTATTCGACTGCGGATCAACCTTGTCTTCCTGGCGATACCCCGGAAGCTGCTTGCCACGGTACTCCCCTTCGGCATATTGCCCCCGCACAACGTTGTTGCTCACTTCCTCATCCGAGGTGAAAGCCCGTAGAGAGCGTAATACCTTCACCTTTTCATCCCGAATGTCTTCCGGGAATAGGCGACTCGGCGGTTCCATCGCAATCATCGTCAGCATCTGAAGCATATGATTCTGCCCCATGTCACGTAGTGCACCGGAGTGATCATAATAACCACCACGTTCTTCCACGCCTACCGTCTCACCCAGCGTAATCTGAACGTTGGCAATATGTTTGTTATTCCAGAGTGGTTCAAAAAAGGCATTTCCGAAGCGGATCACTTCGATATTTTGCACCATCTCCTTGCCCAGATAATGATCAATCCGATAGATTTCCTCTTCACGGAATACCTCACGAATCTGCTCATTCAGATGTTCAGCCGATTGCAGATCATAACCAAATGGTTTTTCGATCACCAAACGGTTCCACCCCTGACTTTCCAGCATACCGCCGTCCCGCAAACTGTACGAGACACTGCCAAACAGCTCAGGTGCCAGTGCCAGATAGAACAGCCGATTCCCCGGCGTGTTAAACTTTGATTCCAGATGCTCCGTCTGCGCACGCAGCTCTTTAAATCCGTCCACATTATTGATGTCCAGTGCTTTGTATTCAAAATGATCGACAAAAGCGTTCCACTCATCAGGTTCCCCCGCTGGATAACGGCAGAATTCCTTAATGGATTCATAGATGTCTTCCCGGAATTCTTGTGGGGACCTCGGACGACGTGCTACGCCAATAACCGCAAAGTCTTCGGCAAGCTTGCCTTCACGGTAAAGACTGTAGATAGCCGGAAACAACTTCCGGCGGGCCAAATCACCCGTTGCTCCAAAAATGAAAAATACTGCGCCTGGTGTCTGTACTTCATCTTGCAATTGTTTTTCAACCATGGGCTCCTCTTTCTTCCGGGAAGATAACCTTCACGCTCTCCCCGAGCTATGTAATGGTGTTATATATGCACGACATACAACTGTCAATTACCAGCAAGTTCCTTCTTGGATGTGATGCCATTTTAGCATATCAACTGAATGGATGCACTATTTCAAACTCATTTTTCTGATAAAGATTCTCAATATTGGGTCCCAATTCATGAAAAATTCATCCCTTAATATTCAATCGTAATCACCGGAAACCCCACTGTAATTCGATTGTCGAGCTCATCACCAACCTGGTGAACTGCGAGTTGCATATTCAACATGTGCGAGCCACTCTTGATCGATAGGGGCAGCTCAGCCGCCTTATAAGAGACACTTGCAGTGCCTGCATCTGTATAACGTTCGACGGAGGCGATATCCACCTTTGTGGACAGCTGTTCTTCGATCAGTGCCAATTGCTGACTCGCATCATGTTCAGTAGCAGTAACTGCTGTACCTTGCACAGACATATTCCAGGTTGCCTTCATGCCTGAATCTACAAGCAGTTGGCCGATCTGTTCATGTACTGTCATTAATGCCTTCCGATCCGTGTGTGCATCCCCTGAAATTTGTACGATGGCGTAGTAGCCGTTATCTCCTGTCTCGATGACATTGACCAACATGCCTACACCACCATTAGCTGTACCTACAACCAGCTCACTGCGGTAGACATTGTGGCCCGTCTGACGTACCCGTACTGGTTGTTCAAGTTCCAATTGACTGGCCAGTAATACGGCCTGCGCTTGTGCATCTCCCTTGCCTTCTCCTTGCCATTTAATAACCAGACGATCCACATTATCAATTACACTGTCAGCAGTATAGATTAGCTGTTCCAGTTCGGCAGCTTTGGATTCGTTCTTCTCTGCGTATACCTGTGTCACACCAATAAGAATTATGATTGCTATTGCCAATATACCTGCTGTCATCCATCGATTTAACATTTGAATCCCCCGCTTCTTTCTTGCATTCTATGAATCTATCAACAGCATGCCCCTTTCGCATATTTGCTATACTTCTTCTGCACACAACAAAAAAGCCCCACCCGCCACATGCATGGCAGATCGGAGCTTTCCATTCATACGTATAGAGGTTGTTCAAAAAGTCCGCTTTTGATTACGAAGGGTGCCTAGCGGCATCATCAACATCGAATATGGAATTCAGCCGAAATAAGTAGAGGCTTACGAAGAATGTTTCCTTTAGAAACATTGCGGTTGCTCACGTAACTCGATCTACGCTCCGCTACTCCATTTCTAACTTCATCCCCTCTTCTTGGTACTGAAAACCGACCTTTTTGAACACGCACTTATATATAATCATCTCTTATCTATAACTTCCGCACATTAATGCACGGTTCTTTGGCTTAATGATGTTATTGCATATAGTTCTTGTTATTACTCTGCAAGTCCGTTTTTATAAGCATAGATCGCGGCCTGTGTACGGTCGTCTACGCCCAATTTTGCCAGTAAATTCGTGACATGGAATTTGACTGTCTTAATGCCGATGATCAGATCATCAGCGATGTCCTGATTCGATTTGCCTTTGGCGAGCAACCGGAGCACATCCATTTCTCGGTCTGTCAATTCATCATGCAAAGGAGCTGCTGCCTGTGGCTGCCGGAAGCGATTCATCATTTTGGAAGCCACCTGTGACTCCAGAACGGATTGCCCACGAGCTGCTGCGCGAATCGCATCTGCAACTTCATTGGCTCTTGATGTTTTCAACAGATAACTGAATGCGCCTGCTTCAATAACAGGATACATTTTTTCATCATCCAGGTAACTGGTCAATACGATGACTTTGCACTCCGGATACATTTTAAGTACCTGACGAGTAGCCTCAATGCCATCCATGCCTTCCATAACCAGGTCCATTAGAACAACATCAGGCTTATATTCCTGTGCGAGCCGAATGCCTTCCTCTCCACTACCTGCTTCACCAACAACTTCAATTCCATCTTCGGTATCCAGTACCGCTGCAAGACCAATACGTACCATCTCATGATCATCCACGAGCAATACTTTGATCGACGTTTCCGTCTCCGTTTCGACTTCCGGTTCCATTGACATGTTCTTCCTCGCTTTCATCGTTCATCAAAGGTATCGTAATCTCAATCCGCGTTCCCTTACCAGGCGCTGTTACAAATTGTATGGCCCCACCAATCTCCGTAACACGTTCACGCATGTTAGCCAGACCGTAAGAAGCTTGTTTATTCTCATCCAGATCGAAGCCTTGCCCATCATCACGAATCAATACCCGGATCGCATCACTACGGCGCTGGATCCGTATCTCCATTTTTTCCGCTTTTGCATGCCGTAACGTATTGGACATAGCCTCCTGGACGATTCGAAACAGATGATTCTCGATGCCTTTGATCAGATCAATGTCTTCGTCCATTTCGAACACAATGTCCATGGGTACTTTGGTTTTCAGTTCCATCACCAGATCACGCAGACCTTGTTCTAGATGTTTACCCTCCAGATAGACTGGCCGCAGATGTAACAGTAGCGCACGCATCTCGGACTGAGCTACCGAAGCCATCTCCTCAATCAAAGCCACCTGCCGCTGAGCACGTTCAAAATCCTTCTCCATCTTCCGTCCAACGGCCGTTGCTGTCATGGATATCGCGAACAATTGCTGCGATACCGCATCATGCAGTTCCCGTGCCAAACGCTGCCGCTCTTCCACAATAGCCGTAATTCTGGCTTGTTCAGCAAGCTGTGCATTATGAGTAGACAATCGCTGGAGCGAAGATACCTGATCTTCCCACTTTTTGCCGATTCGTCCGAGTTGGTCACTCAAACGGCCCACATCATCATCGCCCAGATCAGGTACAGTGCGTGATAGAGAGCCCTTCTCCCACAATAGAAGTGTTTCCCGTAGCAGTTCAAGCCGGCGTTTAACCCGATAACTCTGATAGAACCCAAAAACCGCACCAATCCCAATTAGAAGCAGCAATAGAGCCAGGCCCGATTGAATCAGATGGCGCCAGCCTGCAAACGGAGCAAGATAACCATATGTATACAATACATACAAAATAACAGCGAGCACAATGAAAACCAGGAGGATCCCTTCACCCATACTTCGGGTTACCATGTCGGTATGTCGTTTTGTCTTCATCGGGGTCTCCTCCTTCTCTTCATCTATTTTACTACGGATTACTGATGCTTAGGTCGCCAACTATATAAGAAATGACAAATTTTGCTTTATGTTCACTGGATTCATATCCAGGTGTTCTCCATACTAATTTGTTCATCATACCGCTATCTTGTTCTCCAAGAAGATTAATCCGGCCAAAAAGAACCGATGCTTCAATCTCCACACCATAATCTTCCGGTAGTGTGAGGCGAACATTACCCATAACTCCTTGCAGCAGCACAATTGTTTGTTTCTCCTCCGGAATCGAAAGAGATAGATCGGCGTTAACCTCACCTATGGCATGCCACAGACTCATACTACGTAACGTCCAGGATGATTGATCCCAGTAGTACCGAGCCATGAAATTCTGTTTCTTCATAACGCCTTCGTCCAGATGAATCTTTTTGTTTTTTGAATAAAAGTAAGCTAACGATGCCAGTACAATCAAAAATACAATCATTAAATTATCCAGCAATAACAGTGCCGCACCAATGCCAAGATACCGATGACCTTTGCGGGTATCCCCATTGCGGACTTGAAGCATTCCAACCGTTAACAGAATCAGTGCGGCAGCGGTCAGGAAATTAATATTGTCATTCAATAACATCATTGTGCCAATAATCATAATGACAACTGCAAGCCATTTACTCTTTTGATTCATCCCCGCCGCACCTCCTCTGTAAGTTAATCTCTCTTTATTCAACGGAAAAGCCATACCAGGCAATGAAGTCCTGTATGGCTTAACTTTTGTTCTACCAACCGTACATTATACACGATTTATAGAATATCATATTGTCCACTAAGCGAACAGTTATTCTTTTGAAGTTCCGTTCGCTTCATTCTTGGAACCATTGCCCATTTTGTTCTTGAGGGCTTGTAATTGCTGGTCCACTTTGAATTGTTTTTCCACATCTACAGGATTTGTGTACGTAGATGATGTGTTGCGATAAGGTGCACGAGCTACGTCAGCTTCAGCTTCCAGCTGCATGATTTTCTCTTCCATGCGGTGGAATCCAAGTGATGCGCCGCCACTTTCGATCGAATGCAAGCTGTTGATAGAAGACATTTGTTTTTTAGCTTTTGCCATTTGTGCACGGGATACAAGTTCATTACGTTTGTTACGCATTTTGTAGAACTCATCTTTCATATCATGCAACTGTTGCAACAGATCTTTTGCTTGTGCTTCGGACTGTGCATGCAGTTCGCTGTACTCCGTAATTTTTTGATCAAAGTAGATTTTCTCTTCCAACAATTTGCGTGCCACTTCTTCCTGACCGTTAGATAGAGCAGCTTCTGCTTGGGACTCACGTTGTACCGAAGTACGCTCCGCTTCATCCAAACGTTGTTTCATGCGGCGCTCATTTGCCATTTGTTTGGCAACAGTTACCTCTGCCTCATGAATCTCAGCCTCCATATCACGCAAGTACTGGTTCAACATTACAATCGGGTCCTCTACTTTATCCAACATATCATTTACCGATGCTTTCGTCATATCCTTAATCCGTTTAAATACTCCCATTTTACTTTTCTCCCTTCTCGTAACGAGATAATTTTTGGCGAAGCTCTTCAACTTCTTTTTTCAGTGCTTTTTTCTCGATATCTTTCATCATGGAATCAAGTTCACTTTCTTGCGGTGCTCCTGCTCCGTAGGCGTTGTTATCATAAGAACGGGGACCAGATTGAGGTCTGCCGTTGTATCCAGGGCCGGGACCGAAGTTACCAGGACCTTGTTGGTTGTGATTATTTTGAAAAGGACCTCTTGGTGGCTGGTGATCATAGTTGTTATATCCTCTGCCAGGACCAGGGCCTGGGCCCGGACCGTAGCCATATGGATCATAAGGCGGATACGGTTCTTTTGGTACCACCAGTGCTGCAATAAAGTATATTAACAACGACGTGCCGCCAGTTACGAAAATACTGATAACAAAGATGATACGCAGCAGGGTGGAATCCATTCCGATGGTTTCGGAAATTCCGCCGCACAAGCCGGTTAACATCCGGTCACGCGTTGAGCGGTATAATTTGCTCATGTGTTTGCTCCTTTCGTTTACTTGTATCCTCTTACGTTGGAATCATAAGCATATGGATCAACGTGATTGGATTCCTTTGGTACCACCAACGCAGCGATGAAGTAGATCAACAATGATGTACCTCCCGTAGCGAAAATACTGATGAAGAAAATGATACGTAGCAGCGTGGTATTCAATCCAAGATTTTCAGAAATGCCGCCGATCAAACCTGTTAGCATTCGATTACGCGCCGAGCGGTATAATTTACTCATGTGACTACTCCTTTCTGTCATTGTTCAATTTCTGTCTTAAGCGTTCCAGTTCCTTATCCAGCGTAGAGGATGACATGCTGCCAGTCACTCCGGAACCGTCTTGGCTCATCCGCCGGATATCGCGGAGACTTTGTGCTTCATATTCGAGATCAGAGACTTGATCATCCAGTCGGTTAAACATACGGGGTACATTCTGACCGTTGTGGTTCCCTCTCTGGTTCATACGTTGTTGTAACTGAATCGTCTGCATACGAGCGTAGTAGTATTGGCGTTTGCTGTATACATTCTGATATTCAACCTTCAGCTGGTCGATCTGTTCATCCAGCTCCTGTAATGCCGCATAACTTTGTGCATACAATTCATTGTACTGTTCCATTTTTTCCTCGTGGAGGATTTTCTCCTGCAAGGCCAGCTTAGCGAGATGTTCTTCCCCTGCTTTTAGAGCCATGGAAGCCTGTTCTTCCCGTTTGTTCACCATACCTGCTGCCTGATCGGCTTGTTGTTTCATTTGTCTGGTATGGCTTGCATATTGATGACGAAGTTTCTCGGCTTCACCGATGTCTTGGCGGGTCGAGACCAGAAACTGATCAATCAGTTTGACTGGATCCTGACTTTGCTCCAAATGTTCGTTCAGATTGGCTACGGTAATATCCCGCATTCGACGAAATACACTCATTATGTTCTGTCCCTCCTTTTCATAATCGTGAAAGCTTAGTACCGACCACGACGACTGCGGTTATTGCTTAGCATTGAGATACCAAAGATGATTAACCCGATCGCGATGATCGGTCCGATCAACCATGCCAGTTTACCCATCAGTGAGATGATACCGATGATGAGAACAATCCAGCCAAGCATCACATTCCCTCGTTTAACTCCGTAATATCCCAGTGCAATCATCAGGACCGGAATCAGATAACCCATTAAGTGTCCAAGAAGTGGGGTTAACTTTCCGAAGAGGAGTAGTGCTCCCAGCGCAATCAATACAATCGCCCAGCCATTTCCCTTATTCAATCTCATAATTGTTGTTCACCGCCCTTCCATTCGTTCGTTTTAATGTGTTGAGTCATTTGTTCGTTTGTTTCTTGTTTTTTGCTTCTGTGTTTCTTGTTTAACCTTATGTCCTTATTCTAGGGGATTCCGCGACTTTTCAAAACAGACCGTGGACGGTTTTTCATCCTAGACTCAGGTCGGGGATCTAGTTGGACCTTTGACTGTCCCTATATAAGACCAACGTTCCACCTAAGCTGAATAGCACTCCAGATACCTTCTATTCCCCGTATTCAGGCTCTACTTCACCCCATATCACCAGGTAGCAAGAATGATGTCCACGTCTCTATTTACGTTTACCCTTCACTTTCGTTTCCCCTTATTCCGTATTCGACAATCCATCGAAGTTGTATCCCAGGTTTTCATTACAAAAGGAGTACACATCAATAATCCAATGCCAATCTCTTTTGCCTCAAATAGAATTACTTATTTATCCAAATAAACAAAATTTAGATTGTTCTATATGTAAGCGTTTACTAAAATAGAAAGTGTTACTATTTCTAATGTCAGGGGTGGAACTGAAACTGTGCGACCAATCAGCTATCTCCATAAAATGATCATCTTCGGAATCCTGTTAAGCACCCTGCCCATTTTGTTAACGGGAATTGCCGCATTTATCTATTCATCCAACCAAACTGAGTTGCATCGTACACAGGCCAACAGACAGTTGCTGGAACAAATGCAATCCAACGTAGAGCACAAACTCGCTACAGTCAGTTATATGCTTGATCAGGCGGTTCGCTCTCCAGTAACCCTCCGTTCCCTGTCTGCTTCTTCTTCTTCACTAGAAGGGAACGGACCTTTGCTTGCCGACAAGTTACAGAGCGAATTTCTGAATATGAAGTCATGGGAACCTTTGCTGGATATTACCCTAGTGAACCAATCTCAGAACTGGCTTATTGATCATGCCGGATTATATCGCAATACGGATTTTCCACTGGCTCTTCCCATGAAGGAATTGATTTCGGATACGTTAACTTCTGGATGGCAGCTCTCCCCTTCATCGGTGTTCAGTAATGATGAGCGGTCACCCGGTACAGGCTGTATCTATCATATTGCCCTTGCGAGGTCTATTCCGAATCTGAATACGTCTTCCGATGCTGCCCTGATTGCGGGAATTCCTGCATGCTCTTTGCAAAATACACTAGGCGAAGCCTCCTTAGGCAATGCTGCCTCAGGACTGATCATTTTGAATCGGGAACAACGTATCTTGGTCCATCCCGATCCTGTATACATTGGACAACCGTTGGCTGCCATTGGATTACAGGATCGGGATACGGAAGCTAACATAAACAAACTATCACCCATCACATTTTCAACAGGCTTTGAAAACCAAGAAGTTAAGATCGGCGATACACATTACTCCCTGACGTATAGCCCTTCTACCTTAAAAGGATGGACTTACGCTCTAATCTCACCTACCAATATTCTGACACAAGAATATATCAATATCGGATTACACACCTTGTATATCAGTATCTTCTTACTTTTACTTTCATTACTACTCGCCTGGCTCGGTTCCAAGCGAATGCATATCCCGATTCGTAAACTTTTAACTCAACTTGGTGACAACCACCTGTCCAAAGAAGGAAACACAGTAGCTCAACAATCACCACCATTTTCTGATGAGTTCGAACAGATTAGAGCAGGGGTCTCACAATTATCTGCCTCTCGCTCCCAATTAGAGAACACACTTAATATGCATCTGCTGCAGATTCGCAATCATTTTATGATGAATCTGTTCCAGGATAAGATCCCTGTTCATACTCTTCATGACACCCTGAATGAATATGGCTACACACATCAGGTTCGGGAATGGCAACAAATTGCTGTTATTACACTACAGGCCGATCTCATTAATCATACAAAATATAGTGCTAGTGATCGTGACCTCTTATTATTTGCTATTCAAAATATATTGGAGGAAACGGTTGTGTATAACCAACAATTGCTTCCCACTGTGCTGGAGCATACGGTAGTCACGGTGATTGGCACCGTGGAACAGGATCATTTTATTTTTTCACAGCAGCTATATGTATTAACAGACCAGTTAAAACAACAGATTGATAAGATTCTGGCTCTACAAGTCAGTATAGGATTCAGCCAGCCGCACAACTCTCTAGATCACATCCCTCAGGCTTACACAGAAGCCATGGAAGCATTGAGGCATCGGATGAAGCTGGGAACAGGCATTATTTTTCAATATGAGAACATAGATCATCACGCTCTCACTTGGTCCATGACCTACCCGGAATCATTGGAATATTCGTTAATCCAAGCTATTCAAAGTGCGGACGAAGTCCAGGCCTCTGCTCTTCTGCAACAACTGCTTGAAGTGATCTTTGGTATGGAGGTTACACCCGAGGAGTATGAGGTGGCTCTTACGAGGCTACTCACGCATATTTTGCAAATGACTCAGGAATCCGGCATACGACTCGGACAGATCTCCCAAGGTCGTGGCTCGATGTTTCATGAACTTCATGGTTTGCAGTACGCCGCTGAAGTGGAGAATTGGTTTAAACATCAAGTCATCTTGCCCATCATCCAGGTTTTTAAAGCAAGACAGTATGCCCAGTACCAGCATATATCTGAGAAAATGATTGCCATGATTCATCAAGATTATGATAAGGATCTGACGCTTGAGGAATGTGCCTTGAAGCTTCACTACAATGCCAACTACTTAAGTAGTGTCTTCCGCAAAGAGACAGGCTGTGCATTTAGTGAATATCTGACCAAGTACCGATTTAATATCGCTAAAAAATGGCTGGACGAAAGTGATCTAACCGTTAAAGATATCGCAGCACGACTTCGGTACAACAATCCTCAAAACTTTATCCGATCATTCCGTAAATGGGAAGGAATCACCCCCGGTCAGTATCGGGAGCGTAAGCAAAAAGCAGATTTGTCGAATAGAAATTAGAAAAGGAGCACGATTGTAAGTCGTACTCCTTCGGCCAGCTCGGCCAGCTCCATGTGGCTCCCCGAACAGGGCTCGGACCTGTGACAACTCGATTAACCGTCGAGTGCCCTACCAACTGAAATATCATGGAATATGCTTCAGTGATCATTCTCTGAAAACTAGGTCTGTGTTTTGCTTTTCATTGTCTCGATGTATGAATTAAGTTGGCTTTAGCCCATGTGCAGTCTCATGAAGCAGCTTAACATCTTCAAGTAACCGAGGATTTTGTTTAGTATAGTCAACTAATTATTCGCTTCAAAAAAAGAGGGAGCACATATCTGCTCCCTTCACTTACAAATTTCACTTCTATAATCTTAACTTCATATGTTTCACAAGTGCATCTTCTTGTGGTGGTGGTGCAATGCTTTCTAGCGTTATCTCAGACGTAAGACTAAGTCGCCCGTCCCGATTCCTAGCTCCTGTATACGTAACAAGCCTATACGATTTATCGCTTATCCATAGTGCGAACTGTTTTCATATTTGGCTGCTCAAGTTGAATTAGAATTTTACCAAACCTTGCTCCGCGTGAGAAGGTCACTGTACTATCCTTGTATGTATCTCGGATATACTTCTCAGCCAATCTGAGGGAATCTTCATCCGATGGTAACTCATACGTATTAAGCCATTCTGGCAGCTTCTCTACAACATCTTCCACCGATACTTCAAATGAGTTAACTTCTCTCGTAATGATCATGGTGTATGAATACCCCTTCAAATACAACAATTGTTGAATATAACCCATATCACCAGCCTTATATGAAGAAGTTACCCCCAGTATATCCTTAAGTTCATCCATTAGTGTGTGTTCCTTCTGTCCTGCCATAGTACTTATATACACATACTTCCGGGCACAATTGATCGCCTGCTCGATCGTTTGCCAATCCGACATCGCCGGACACATGGATGCAAATGCAAAGTCATATTTCTTCTCCCAACCCTTATCCTTGATAGAGATTTCTTCATATCGTTCATTTACGATTTCGATATTGGATTCAAGAGCTGGAGGTATCGTCTCTTTCATAAGGGAGATAAGCAACTCAGAAGGCTCAACTGCGGTCACACTTGCACCCTTCTCCGCAAAAGGGATGGTAAATATGCCTGAGGCCGCTCCAATGTCTAGAATGGACAAGCCGGCAAACTCTACTCCCTGGTTTTCAATCCAGCCCATAATGCGCTCAGAACGCCGCTTTCCTTCTTCAGTGAACGACTGTGCATGATAATCCCTGGCCCACCGCTCAAAAACTTCTTCTGTATTAACGGGGACGCTTTTCTTCTTATATTTTGAACTTCTCGGACGATTCTTCCATGCCTCTTCCCATACAGAAAGATCAAATAACAGATCGGTACCCGATACATTTTTTCCATTAGTCACTCTACTTCACTCCTCTATATTAACGACTTTACTTATCTACAATATACCGAATATAATCATACGTCAATCTTTATTAACGTCCATCTTCTCTTACTCTAGATTTTCTTACTGCACATAAATCGTTTCATATAAAATAAAAATAGCCCTACACATTGCATAAGCAACATGTAGGGCTATTCAATATACCGGCGAGAGGACTCGAACCTCCACGGTTTCCCACTCGATTTTGAGTCGAGCGCGTCTGCCATTCCGCCACGCCGGCATATGCTGGAGGCGCCACCCAGATTCGAACTGGGGATAAAGCTTTTGCAGAGCTGTGCCTTACCACTTGGCTATGGCGCCATATTTTGGAGCGGACGACGGGAATCGAACCCGCGACCCTCGCCTTGGCAAGGCGATGCTCTACCGCTGAGCCACGTCCGCATAATGGCTGGGGATATAGGATTTGAACCTATGCATGACGGAGTCAAAGTCCGTTGCCTTACCGCTTGGCTAATCCCCAATAAAAAATGAAAAAACAAAGGGGCGATCGAGGGGAATTGAACCCCCGAATGCCGGATCCACAAACCGGTGCGTTAACCACTTCGCCACGATCGCCACAAAAGGTTATTTTCTAAAAAGTTAATTGGCAGGGGCAGCAGGAATTGAACCCACACCAACGGTTTTGGAGACCGTTGTTCTACCTTTAAACTATGCCCCTAAAAACTGGTGGAGGATGATGGATTCGAACCACCGAACCCGTACGGGAGCAGATTTACAGTCTGATGCGTTTGGCCACTTCGCTAATCCTCCAGGATTACATGGTGCCGGCGAGAGGACTTGAACCCCCAACCTACTGATTACAAGTCAGTTGCTCTACCAGTTGAGCTACACCGGCATATTAAATTGTTTTAAAATGGTGGCTCGGGACGGAATCGAACCGCCGACACGAGGATTTTCAGTCCTCTGCTCTACCGACTGAGCTACCGAGCCATAATAAAGTCTAATCTTAATTCCTTACACTTTATATAGGGCATCAGTGCCATACAGCAGATGTAGTGAACAGTTTGCCTCATGTAAAGATTAAATGGCGGAACCGACGGGATTCGAACCCGCGATCTCCTGCGTGACAGGCAGGCATGTTAGGCCAACTACACCACGGTTCCAGATCACTTTCTCAAAGGAAAGTATAATTGCGGGGGCAGGATTTGAACCTGCGGCCTTCGGGTTATGAGCCCGACGAGCTACCGGGCTGCTCCACCCCGCGTCGTTATAAAGTTTATATGGTGGAGGCTGAGGGGATCGAACCCCCGACCCTCTGCTTGTAAGGCAGATGCTCTCCCAGCTGAGCTAAGCCTCCGAACAACACATTTATGATCATATCATAATCTTGTTGTAAAAATCAACTTCTTTTTTGAAGTTATTATGACCCGTAGGGGATTCGAACCCCTGTTACCTCCGTGAAAGGGAGGTGTCTTAACCCCTTGACCAACGGGCCTTAATATTATGGCGGAGAGAGAGGGATTCGAACCCTCGAGACGCTTGTGACGCCTACACGATTTCCAATCGTGCTCCTTCGGCCAGCTCGGACACCTCTCCATATGGCTCCCCGAACAGGGCTCGAACCTGTGACAACTCGATTAACAGTCGAGTGCTCTACCAACTGAGCTATCAGGGAATATGCTTCAGAGATCGTTCTCTGAAAACTAGATTCGAAACGAAACACGCGAATTATCACTTGCTATTGGATAAGCCCTCGACCGATTAGTACTGGTCAGCTCCATGCATTGCTGCACTTCCACCCCCAGCCTATCTACCTCGTCGTCTTCAAGGGGTCTTACATACTGGGAAATCTCATCTTGAGGGGGGCTTCACGCTTAGATGCTTTCAGCGTTTATCCCGTCCGTACATAGCTACCCAGCGGTGCTCCTGGCGGAACAACTGGTACACCAGCGGTACGTCCATCCCGGTCCTCTCGTACTAAGGACAGCTCCTCTCAAATTTCCTACGCCCACGACAGATAGGGACCGAACTGTCTCACGACGTTCTGAACCCAGCTCGCGTACCGCTTTAATGGGCGAACAGCCCAACCCTTGGGACCTACTTCAGCCCCAGGATGCGATGAGCCGACATCGAGGTGCCAAACCTCCCCGTCGATGTGGACTCTTGGGGGAGATAAGCCTGTTATCCCCAGGGTAGCTTTTATCCGTTGAGCGATGGCCCTTCCATGCGGTACCACCGGATCACTAAGCCCGACTTTCGTCCCTGCTCGACTTGTAGGTCTCGCAGTCAAGCTCCCTTATGCCTTTGCACTCTTCGAATGATTTCCAACCATTCTGAGGGAACCTTTGGGCGCCTCCGTTACTCTTTAGGAGGCGACCGCCCCAGTCAAACTGCCCACCTGACACTGTCCCCGCACCGGATTACGGTACCAGGTTAGAACCTAGATACGATCAGGGTGGTATCCCAACGTTGCCTCCACACAAGCTGGCGCTCATGCTTCAAAGGCTCCCACCTATCCTGTACAGATCGTACCCAAATTCAATATCAAGCTGCAGTAAAGCTCCATGGGGTCTTTCCGTCTTGTCGCGGGTAACCTGCATCTTCACAGGTATTAAAATTTCACCGGATCTCTCGTTGAGACAGCGCCCAAGTCGTTACGCCATTCGTGCGGGTCAGAATTTACCTGACAAGGAATTTCGCTACCTTAGGACCGTTATAGTTACGGCCGCCGTTTACTGGGGCTTCGGTTCACAGCTTCGGGATTACTCCCTAACCACTCCCCTTAACCTTCCAGCACCGGGCAGGCGTCAGCCCGTATACTTCGCCTTACGGCTTCGCACAGACCTGTGTTTTTGCTAAACAGTCGCTTGGGCCTTTTCACTGCGGCCCCCTCGTGCTATTCACACTACCGGGGCACCCCTTCTCCCGAAGTTACGGGGTCATTTTGCCGAGTTCCTTAACGAGAGTTCTTCCGCGCGCCTTAGAATACTCTTCTCGCCTACCTGTGTCGGTTTGCGGTACGGGCACCATCACCTGGCTAGAGGCTTTTCTTGGCAGTGTGAGATCATGACCTTCGCTACTGTAATTTTCGCTCCCCATCACAGCTCAGCCTTACAATGTGCGGATTTGCCTACACATCAGCCTTACTGCTTAGACGGACATCCATCAGTCCGCGTCACTACCCTACTGCGTCCCCCCATTGCTCATAACGGCTTACGGTGGTACAGGAATTTCGACCTGTTGTCCTTCGACTACGCCTTTCGGCCTCGCCTTAGGTCCCGACTTACCCTGAGCGGACGAGCCTTCCTCAGGAACCCTTAGGCTTTCGGCGGATCAGATTCTCACTGATCTTTTCGTTACTCATACCGGCATTCTCACTTGTATAATGTCCAGCGCTCCTTACGGTACACCTTCAACCCTTATACAACGCTCCCCTACCCCTGATGCAAAGCATCAAGCCATAGCTTCGGTGGTGTGTTTAGCCCCGTTACATTTTCGGCGCAGAGTCACTCGACCAGTGAGCTATTACGCACTCTTTCAATGGTGGCTGCTTCTAAGCCAACATCCTGGTTGTCTGTGCAACTCCACATCCTTTCCCACTTAACACACACTTGGGGACCTTAGCTGATGGTCTGGGCTGTTTCCCTTTTGACAATGGATCTTAGCACTCACTGTCTGACTCCCGGAAGTAAGTCTATGGCATTCGGAGTTTGACTGAGCTTGGTAACCCTTGCGGGCCCCGCACCCAATCAGTGCTCTACCTCCACGACTCTGTTTTCCGAGGCTAGCCCTAAAGCTATTTCGGGGAGAACCAGCTATCTCCGAGTTCGATTGGAATTTCTCCGCTACCCCCACCTCATCCCCGCATTTTTCAACATGCGTGGGTTCGGGCCTCCAGTGCGTGTTACCGCACCTTCACCCTGGACAGGGGTAGATCACCCGGTTTCGGGTCTACGTCCACGTACTATATCGCCCTATTCAGACTCGCTTTCGCTGCGGCTCCGGCTCTTCACCTTAACCTTGCACGGGAACGTAACTCGCCGGTTCATTCTACAAAAGGCACGCCATCACCCCTAAAACGGGCTCTGACTTTTTGTAAGCACACGGTTTCAGGTTCTATTTCACTCCCCTTCCGGGGTGCTTTTCACCTTTCCCTCACGGTACTGCTTCACTATCGGTCGCTAGGAAGTATTTAGCCTTGGCAGATGGTCCTGCCGGATTCATACGGGGTTTCACGTGCCCCGCACTACTCGGGATCCGTCTCGGAGGGAACAGACTTTCAACTACAGGGCTTTTACCTTCTTTGGCGGGCCTTTCCAGACCTCTTCGCTTAACCGGTTCCTTTGTAACTCCATGTGAGACGTCCCACAACCCCAAAGAGCAAGCTCTCTGGTTTGGGCTTCTCCGCGTTCGCTCGCCGCTACTGACGGAATCACTATTGTTTTCTCTTCCTCAGGGTACTTAGATGTTTCAGTTCCCCTGGTATGCCTCTACATAACCTATGTATTCAGTTATGAGTAACTGGAAATTACCCCAGCTGGGTTTCCCCATTCGGACACCCCCGGATCAAAGCTTGCTTACAGCTCCCCGAGGCAGTTTCGTTGTTCGCCACGTCCTTCATCGGCTCCTAGCGCCTAGGCATCCTCCGTGTGCTCTTAGTAGCTTAACCATTGCGCTCGTGTTCGAGCTGTCGCTCCGCTTGGTTTGGACTACGTCCAAATCCAAAAGTCGCTCCATTTCGATCACTCGCTCCAGCAATCTACCGTTTTTATTGAAACTTGTTTAACACAAGTTCAGCTAAAAAGGAATGTTCTAATTCGCGTTTGTTTCGTTTCGATATCTAGTTTTCAAAGAACAAGCTCCATGCAAAAGCAAGCTGTTTGAGAGTTTGAGCTCTCAAAACTGAGCAACGAGTGAGTGTTTGTGCTCTTCATTTCATCCACACCGAAGTGACGGACCGAAATGAATCGCTGTTGCAGGTTCTAAGAACCTGCGTATTTGAATGTTTCCGTTGCAGGAAACGATTCTCCATAGAAAGGAGGTGATCCAGCCGCACCTTCCGATACGGCTACCTTGTTACGACTTCACCCCAATCATCTATCCCACCTTCGGCGGCTGGCTCCTTGCGGTTACCCCACCGACTTCGGGTGTTATAAACTCTCGTGGTGTGACGGGCGGTGTGTACAAGACCCGGGAACGTATTCACCGCGGCATGCTGATCCGCGATTACTAGCAATTCCGACTTCATGCAGGCGAGTTGCAGCCTGCAATCCGAACTGAGACCGGCTTTGTTGGGATTGGCTCCATCTCGCGATTTCGCAGCCCGTTGTACCGGCCATTGTAGTACGTGTGTAGCCCAGGTCATAAGGGGCATGATGATTTGACGTCATCCCCACCTTCCTCCGGTTTGTCACCGGCAGTCTATCTAGAGTGCCCACCCGAAGTGCTGGCAACTAAATATAAGGGTTGCGCTCGTTGCGGGACTTAACCCAACATCTCACGACACGAGCTGACGACAACCATGCACCACCTGTCTCCTCTGTCCCGAAGGAAAGGTACATCTCTGTACCGGTCAGAGGGATGTCAAGACCTGGTAAGGTTCTTCGCGTTGCTTCGAATTAAACCACATACTCCACTGCTTGTGCGGGTCCCCGTCAATTCCTTTGAGTTTCAGTCTTGCGACCGTACTCCCCAGGCGGAGTGCTTAATGTGTTAACTTCGGCACCAAGGGTATCGAAACCCCTAACACCTAGCACTCATCGTTTACGGCGTGGACTACCAGGGTATCTAATCCTGTTTGCTCCCCACGCTTTCGCGCCTCAGCGTCAGTTACAGCCCAGAGAGTCGCCTTCGCCACTGGTGTTCCTCCACATATCTACGCATTTCACCGCTACACGTGGAATTCCACTCTCCTCTTCTGCACTCAAGTCACCCAGTTTCCAGTGCGATCCGGGGTTGAGCCCCGGGATTAAACACCAGACTTAAATGACCGCCTGCGCGCGCTTTACGCCCAATAATTCCGGACAACGCTTGCCCCCTACGTATTACCGCGGCTGCTGGCACGTAGTTAGCCGGGGCTTTCTTCTCAGGTACCGTCACCTTGAGAGCAGTTACTCTCCCAAGCGTTCTTCCCTGGCAACAGAGCTTTACGATCCGAAAACCTTCATCACTCACGCGGCATTGCTCCGTCAGGCTTTCGCCCATTGCGGAAGATTCCCTACTGCTGCCTCCCGTAGGAGTCTGGGCCGTGTCTCAGTCCCAGTGTGGCCGATCACCCTCTCAGGTCGGCTACGCATCGTCGCCTTGGTGAGCCGTTACCCCACCAACTAGCTAATGCGCCGCAGGCCCATCCCCAAGTGACAGATTGCTCCGTCTTTCCAGTTTCCTTCAGGCGAAGAAAACAACTATTCGGTATTAGCTACCGTTTCCGGTAGTTGTCCCAAACTTGAGGGCAGGTTGCCTACGTGTTACTCACCCGTCCGCCGCTAAGTATCAAGGAAGCAAGCTTCCTATCAACTCCGCTCGACTTGCATGTATTAGGCATGCCGCCAGCGTTCGTCCTGAGCCAGGATCAAACTCTCCAATAAAGTATTGAAAAGAGCGATAAGCTCATTTTGAATCTGACGAGATTAAAAATCTCATTTGTGCTCTAGTCGATCCAAGCCAAGGCTTGTCTCAACTTTTGCGTTCATTCTGCAAGCAGAATGTTCACTCACTCGTTGTTCAGTTTTCAAAGATCAAACACGATTTGTTTTACTTATTTTTCGTCTCAACCAAGTTTCGGCGGCGACTTAAATAATGTAACACATTTCGTTTGTTTTCGTCAAGAACTTTTTTTAAAGCTTTAGTTCTTCACTTTTTCTCTGTAGAAATTATCATTTGTTGGCGATAATCTCGTTTGGGGAACGAAATATAATGTATCATATATCGTGAATGAGAGTCAACATCTTTTTATAAATTATTAAACAAACAAAAAAGGAAGGTTTCCCCTCCCTTATGTGATCAATATAGCGTCAGGCTTCGGGAGGAGGTTATGCCTCTATCCAATACCGAATCTCCCGGCCCTCTCCTCCGATCGATGGCCATCCTGCCGATTCTTTTACAATAGAACGAAAGACCAGCTTACGTATCACCAAAGGCAGATCTTCTCGAATAAATCTTAACTGCGGATGATGAACAAGCTCATTCATGCTCCACGGCTCCTTGCGACTTCTTAACACACGCAGCAGCAGTTCTGAGCATTCACTCATTTTGGACATTACGGAAAACTCACAGGCAAGCAGGACAAGCTCTACTCGCTGCTCCAGCGTCTCCGAGCTTACGGTAAGCTCTTGATATAGTTTCCATAAAGCGCGATCCAGATTCTGCACATGTGTCCAGACGGCATGATCCGGGTATATCCCCTGTTCAATCAATACAATTCTTGCCCAGTTCCCCAGAGCCTCTAATACATTGTAGTAGGCGTCTACAACATGACCTTCCTGAATATGACGTTTGGCCTCCACATACATTCTCAAGAAACTGGTGAATTCATGAAGCAGCTTCTGCTCACGCAATTCTGCCCCAAAGGTAGACAGTTCTTCTCGCAAATCACTTAAGGCGCTATCCGCTTCCCAAATAATCTCACCTTCAATCAGACACTGGGTGAGATTATTATGATTCCCGGTTACTACACTACTCTTTAATTCATGACGGCTCGCATAGATCATCTGATAACGAAGATCACCATATCTGTAATGTCCCACCGCCGACTTCAATTGATCATCATTATGAACAACAAGTACTAATAATTCGAAATCTTGAATTAGGGAGCCGTGGAATCGCTCTCCCGGGTGGGAATAAGCGATAGCCCCAACTGCCCCTGTCTCTTCCGACTGTTCGGACAAAAAAGCAAGGTTCTTTAATTCCACGATTCCCTCCATACATTTCATGGCAGATAAGCGCCAAGTCAGTTATAATGTAATTCTACATCCAGACTGAAGTTTCCTTCTTTTCCAGGTCCAATACTACTCATACGATAGGAGCATTTTTCATGATTTTTAAATCAGCAAAAATTAATGCTTTTCGCACTTGGGGATTACTACTGACCATGCTAGGTATGGGCCTAATGATACTGGGAACAGCCGGGATTGTTTTCTGGGGACATGCAGGCAAGGTCTTCGCAGCTGTAGGGCTCGTCATCGGACTGATTGCCATGATGGCCAGTCTAGCCATTTATTTCTGGGCGGGTATGCTCTCCACCAGTGCAGTACAAGTCGACTGTCCGGAATGCGGGAAGTTAACCAAAATGCTTGGCAAAACAGATCGTTGTATGTTCTGTCATACCATCCTCACCCTGGACCCTAATAAAGCCAATATGACCAGTCAACAACTGAAAGCACCTTCTACACAAGTTCCCCCCACCGATGGTTAGCATGAAATGATCTCCAACCGCTAAATTTCTTTTCCCTTAATTCCATTGAAGAACAAAAAAAGGCCCGGTATGTTTACCGGACCTTTTTGGACTTGGCTTGTAAGTAGGCCTTGTTGCTGTTATCAAGGCTAAGATATGAAGCTAAGTTATAATTTCTAAGGCTAATAAAATGATAGATTACATGTAAGATGGTATCAGACGGGAGCAACTTCTGACTTTTGCAAAGCAAAACAAGAGAAGCGATCCGTCGAACACGAAGCATGAGTAAATTATTTCTGGTAACCGGCCTGCTTCAATACCTCCCATGCAGAGGCATTAGCAAAACTCCGATTCCACGCAGCCACTCCGCCCAGCTTCAGCGAAGCAATCAAGTCCACACGCGCCTGAAGGGACACGGCATCTTCGATCCATATTTTCTTGGTGGCTCCGTCTTCCTTATATTCCACATAGTTCTGTCCACTTGCCTGATCCAGTTCAGGTTTGAGTTTCTTCTCTTGGATCAGCTCCACAATGGTATTCATGCCCACTGCTTTGGAAGATACTTTAACCTCACCCTGATCATTCTTCTCTTCCGTCCATATCCGGGTATAGAGCGGAACCGCCATGATCAACTTGTTAGAAGGGACTTCATCCTCCTCAAGTATGCGTCTCATGGAAGCCTCGGTCCAAGGCAGAGATGCTACCGAACCTGCCTTGGGACTGGCCGCCCAATGTTCATCATAAGCCATCACAATAACATAGTCTGCAAAAGAACCTAATGCACGGCGATCCAGAAAGGCAGACCACATCTCACTGTTCGATTTTGGTGTTACATCGATTGATAACATCAATCCATGTATACGAGCCATCGCCTTGATCTCGCGCACAAACTGCGTAATATTCGGCCCGTCATCGGTATACACGTTCTCAAAGTCGATGTTGATACCATCCAATTGATACGTCTGTGCATACTCTAACATCTGCTCAATAATATGAGTGCGTGTCTCGTAAGAAGCTACAGCTTCTTTTGTAACGTCCGGATCAAAGCTGTTATCCATGAGTCCCCATACTTCCATACCCGAACGGTGAGCCCAGTTCACGTAAGCTTGGTTTCCCTTGCTTTTCACAGTGCCTTGTCCATCCGTAATATGAAACCATGTAGGGCTGACCACATTCACACCAGACATTTTACCGATAGAGCCCACATCAGGCTGACGATTGTACACGGCCTCCCAAACCAGATTTACCGGTTTATTCTGCCACTTCTTCTCTGCTGCAGTCAGCGTATATTTGGGCAAGTCCACCTTCTTTTTCTCGGTGAGGACGATATAATCATTATCTACATATCCGGCATATCCATTATCGAGTTGAACAAAACTCTGTTTATCACCCGTCTGCCATACACGTACCCGTGCATCCTTTTCCATATCGGCAATGATTGGTGAGGATTCTCCCCCACGTTTATATAACGGCACCGTTTTGTCGGCTTTGGATGATAACGTATCAATCTCTGCATACTGTATCATGTCTCCACCACGCATCAGCAGCACAGCACCTGTTACTGAATCTTCCTGTACGGTTATGCCATATACTTCTTTCAAAGGTTTGAGCGGAATATAGGCTTCTCCGTCCTTAACCTCAGGCTTAACTGTCATAGGATAATTTTTGTGATTAAGTTCTGCTTGTGTGCTTCCATCTTTCATATGAAGGACTCGCTGAGGAGAGGCAATGATGATATCTCCCGATTCTGATTCATAACGTATGCCTGCATCAATCGCTTCTTGCAGCACATCTACAGGCAACTTGAGTTGATCTCCTGTACCCAGAGCGTCTCCATCCATCAGTTGGCCATCTACAAAAATAGGCTGGCTTCTTCCTACCCAGTCGGGGTCTTCATGGGTCTGATTCAACCATACATTTGTTATAAGCCAGTAAGCCCCCCCGGCGATCAGACAAGCCCCTAGAAAACCGGGCCAAAATGAACGTCGCTTCTGACGTGTATATCTGCTTTTTCTACCCAAACGTCTACCTCCGTTAATTATGCTGATCATAAGGATGTGCGCATAAGTTGTTATAAAATGAGCATTTTGCATAAATGCTAAAAAAAAACGTGAAGAATCCATACTGAATTCTGCACGTTAATATTGTAATTCAACTCTCTTAATCCCTGCAACTTTTACAAACTCCATATACTTCCAATCGGTGACCGTGTACTTCGAATCCTGTACTAGACTCCGCCTGAAGCTCTACACTTTTGAGTGAAGGATAGCTGAAGTCTTCAATCTTGCCGCATTGATCACAGATAACATGATAATGATCCGTCACATTGGCATCGAAGCGACTTGAATTATCTCCGTATGTCAATTCCCGGACCATGCCAGCTTCCAGAAACATCTTCAAATTATTATATACCGTTGCCACGCTCATACTGGGAAATTGGGGTTCAAGGGCTCGGTAAATTTCATCGGCTGTCGGATGCCCCATGGATTCCATCAGATAGTTCAATATGGCATGACGCTGGGGTGTAATACGGACACCGGTCGTTTTCAGATGCTCCAACGCATGTTGGACACGTGTTGCCATAAAACCCACCGCCTTACCTTTCATTCTCTGGTGAAGAGTAAGTTACTGTCTCCTCGCTCAGAGTTGATTCCCGGCCATTAAGAACGACAATCCATCTTTCATGCCGTGTAATCTTGCCAGTGTACATTTATTGTACGGCGATTACAAGTTTATTGTCAACGCGGCAGTCAAGGAACCTCTGTAGAATCCTCCTGGGAATTTGCTCCGTCTTCGGTTGTCTGTTCCAGATTCTCAGCCGTATCTTCAGAATCAGGTGTAACTGTTTCAGGCGTAGATACAGCCGGGTTACTCTGAATGGTGAGATCGCTGTTGCCTTCGATTTTCACCCTGTACTCGCCCTCACCGAGCTGGCCTTCTATGGTTTTATTCTGTACTTTGAACGGCAGATCCGTACTCAGATCTCCATAACTGCTGGAACCCACAAGACTGTAGTCTCCACGATCAGGAAGTAATACGTTAATGGCTCCCACCGCACTGTACACATCCCAGTCCCCTCCGACTTTGGTAGATACGATGTTAATACTGCCATTAAGTGATTGGGCTTTGATTCCCAGATTGGCTCCATCCAGCGTAATATTGCCGTTGCGTGTCTCTGCGATGAATTCACCAACGGAGTCCGCAATACTGATACTTCCCACTTGTGTAGCAAGATCTACATCGCCGGAAATACCGCGAGCCTTCATGTCTCCACGGTTACTGTCCAGATCGACATTACCTATGGCGTTGGCTACAATGACATCTCCGTTCAACGTTTTCCCGGAGATATCTCCAACAGCATTGGTAATCCGGATACGTCCGTTACCCGTTTCGGCCAATATGGTACTAATGGCCTCCGGACGATTTAATAATATGGCTCCATTGGAAGTTCGAATATCCAGATTAAAACGACGATCATCCGGGATCGTTATGGTAAGATTCATACGCGGCTGTGTTTTTTCATTGACTCCATACGTCTTGCCTGTAGCTTTGATATAAATCACTTTTGTACCATCGGCCTCTACAAAAGAGGCTGCTGCAACGGCCTTTGCCTGTACTTCCGTCGTCTGATCTACCCAGATCACCGTCCGTACTTCAATCTCATCCGTATCTCCGCGTTGTACCGAGATATCTCCGTTGACACCTTCAACCACCAGGTCTGACGTATCCATGCGAACAGGTACACGAATCGTGCCCTTATCCTCCATATATCCTGCCGCTTGACTATAGTCCATGGATGCCGCTCCGAGATTTAGACTCACTCTATTCCATAAGTGCATGTAATGATCCTGCTCGGTGACGATAAATACGGAAGCTGCCAAAATCAGTGAGGTTAGAATGCCTTTGGCATCGGGTCTGAAACGTACTTTGATTTGCTCATCAGGATTGCTCGGGTTATCCGATTGCACCTTGTTTCTTCTGCGTGTCCACAGGAACAGCACAATATATTCAACACCTAAAACAACGAGCAAAAATGGCCACCAGTCCACCATCTCATATACAAAGTCAGTTCCCCACCGTTTATCCAAAATCAACAGCACACCGACCGCTATGATTAAGGCGGCAGCCGTATAGCGGCCAACCCGGACTTTACGGTTCATCACGTTCCCTCCTCGTATCATTTCCACTACATTTTTTTCTTGTTCAACATCACCCAGAACTCACGACCAAACAATAGCAAACCGCCTACGATCATGAGAACCGCAAATGAATATCCACCGTACATGGCGAGAATCTCTTGAAACCAACGTGGTTTGCGGAAAAACAGCACCATCAAAGACCCTCCCACAATCAGAAGTAATCCAAACGATATGCCTCTCTCCCAGACCATCATTGCATCTCTTGTAGAACGTTCATTGGTTATCGGCTTGTCCGGAGTTGCCTGGGTCACTGCTCTACGTCTGCGCATCATGACCCAATCTGCAGATTGCAACACATCATATACATTGTAAAAGTAAATAACCGGGATACACAAAGCCAGCAAGATGAGCAATGGCACATTGATCTGTATTCCAATGGATGAGAAGTACAATACTGCTGACAGATCAAGCAAAACAAGCAGCATAAAGGTCAAACCTCTCATGTACAATCTCAGATAAATATGACCCAGCCCAGGGATAATGGCACTCAGTAATCCCGCAATAAACTTGTGAGCCCGATTTCTCACCGGTTTGGTCTGAACTGCATGGGTCTTTTTGTTCAATTGACGTCTCCGTTTCATAACATACTCCTCTCTTCTGATCTGACCTTCCGCTCTTCATGCATTTGGTTAGATAGTACCCTAAAGAGCAAGGAGAGTAACTGGAAGAAATATGGATATGACCAAAAACCCTCCGGCACTACTGGCCTGTGGAGGGTTGTAATTCATTTATTCGATCGACACCTTGGTAACGTGTTCCCATTGTCTTAACTTGGATACCAAACCTACCGTTTGGAAATCATGCGGTACCTGGACATGTAATACAATCTCAATTTTACGTTCAACCGACACCATCTCTGCATAAGCCAGGTCTTGTTCATTCACGGTAATTTTACGGATCTTGATCTTCTCCTGCTCCATACATGAAGACAGTTGTTCGAGAAAACCAGGTTCAGACAACGTATGAAGTGTAACGACATGCATCTTGTTCCCTCGTAAATACCTCAGCTCCAGTTTGTTAAATACCCAGAGATTAAGCAATACCAGGACGGTAGATACGATCGATGCAAAAAAGAATCCCGCACCTGCTGCGAGCCCAATGGCTGCAACAACCCAGATTGAAGCAGCTGTAGTCAGTCCGGTAATGGATTTTCCCGTAAAGAGAATTGTCCCTGCTCCCAGGAATCCGACACCAGTAATTACAGCAGTAGCCAGACGCGCTGGATCGATCCTTACATTTAATTCATTAGCAAAATCTTTAAAGCCATAAACAGACAACATCATAATCAGTGCAGAGCCAAGACATACCAGGATATGGGTACGCAAACCGGCAGCATGATTGGACCGTTCCCGCTCCAGGCCTACGAGCCCTCCAAGCAGCATAGCCAGCAATAATCGTAATAAAATGTGCCACTCATCAATGAACCAGGGATCGCCCAAAGTCGGTATTCCTCCTCAAGTTGTTAATATTATTAAAGTTTATTCTTGTGAAAAGTCGTTAATTCCACTCCAGGTGCAATCTGTGTGACTTCCACGGGGTTAAAACCAAATTTGGTGTACAGATTCACTGCGGGTTGATTCAGCGTTCCTGTGGAGACGATATAACGCGGAAGATCCGCATGCTGTTCCAACACATACGTCATTAAAGATGCCGCAATTCCCTTGCGAAAGTGATCCGGGTGCACCATCATTCGTGTAATGGTCAGTGTGTTCTCCTCTTCCTCCGCTACAGCGACAGCCCCGATAAGTTCTCCGTCATCATGGACACCATAAAAGTGCTCTCCGCAATCCCGAAGTGTCTCCATCGTATCCATCAAAGGAGGAATCTCCTGAAATCCGATGATTTCAGCTTCCAATCGATAGGCCACATGTTGAAGTCTCCATAACTGTCCCAACGTCTCCAGATCACTTAGTGACAATGATTGAATATTCATATCCGTTCCCCCGTCCGAATTTCTTTTATATCTTTCATAACAAAAAGAGGCTGTCACAGGGACGAGCCTCTTTCTGTCCGGCCTCACCGGAAGGATTAGCGGTTCAGTACATCTGCAAGCAGTTGGTTGGCTAGAGCGGGATTCGCCTTGCCTTTACTTTCTTTCATAACCTGACCAACAAGGAAGCCAATGGCTTTTTGTTTACCAGCCTTATAATCTTCCACAGATTGAGGATTGTTCGCCACAACCTGCTCCACGATGGCTAGAATGGCACCTTCATCACTAATCTGCACAAGACCCTTCTCTTCAACGATCTGCTGTGGAAGCTTGCCGCTCTCCAGCATTTCCTTGAATACGGTTTTCGCGATTTTACTGTTAATGGTGCCCTTCTCAAGCAAGCCAATCATCTCACCCAAACCTTGGCCTGTTAGTGGAACCTGAGTCACCTCGAGGTTGCTCGTATTCAGGTAACCCAGTAAGTCGCCCATAATCCAGTTGGATACGGATTTTGCATCCTGAGTGAATTTCAGGCTATCTTCAAAAAGATCAGCAATAGCTTTCGATGAAGTAATAACCTCTGCATCATAACTAGGCAATCCGTAATCAGCCGTGTAACGAGCCTTACGTTCGTCCGGAAGCTCAGGTATGGTAGCCTTGATCCGCTCTTTCCAGTCTGCATCAATATGCAGCTTCACGAGATCCGGGTCCGGGAAATAACGATAGTCATGCGCCTGTTCCTTGCCACGCATCGACAGTGTTTTTCCTTGAGCTTCGTCCCAACGACGCGTCTCCTGAACCACTTCACCGCCATCATCCAGAATTTCAGCCTGCCGATACTGTTCATATTCCAGACCACGCTGCACACCACGGAAGGAGTTCATGTTTTTCAGCTCGGCTCTTGTCCCCAGCTTCTCCTGACCATGTGGACGCAAACTGATGTTGGCGTCACAACGCAGTGAACCTTCTTCCATCTTCACATCCGACACATCACAGTACTGCATGATTGCACGCAATTTTTCAAGATACGCACGCGCTTCTTCCGGAGAAGAAATCTCAGGTTCGGATACAATCTCCACCAGCGGGGTACCGACACGGTTGAAGTCCACCAAAGACGCGTATCCGCCATCGATATGTGTAAGCTTCCCTGCATCTTCTTCCAAGTGAAGACGTGTGATGCCAATTCGTTTCGTTTCACCATTCACTTCGATATCAATCCAGCCGTTCTCACCGATCGGTTGATCGAATTGCGAGATCTGATAGGCTTTGGGTGAATCGGGATAAAAGTAGTTTTTACGGTCAAACTTGCTGACATCAGCAATCGTACAATTCAGGGCCATCGCTGCCTTCATAGCGTAGTCTACCGCCTGACGATTCAGTACAGGCAGTACGCCCGGATGTCCGAGACAGACCGGGCAGGTATGTGTATTCGGCGGAGCTCCAAAAGCTGTGGAGCAGCCGCAGAAAATTTTGGAGTTTGTATGCAACTCCACGTGGACTTCAAGTCCAACGACCGTTTCATATTTAGATGCGGACATTTCTATATTCCTCCGTTCCGGGCAGTCTACAGCTGCGGACGCTGCTTGTGGAATTCTGTATTTTGTTCAAACGCATGCGCTACACGCAATACGGTTGTTTCATCAAAGGCTTTACCGATAATTTGCAGGCCAACAGGCAATCCATCCGAGAATCCACATGGAATGCTAACGGCAGGGACACCAGCCAGGTTGACTGGAATCGTCAAAATATCGTTCAGATACATCGTAAGTGGATCATCCACCTGTGAACCCAGTTTGAACGCCGTAGTTGGCGCAGTTGGTCCGATAATCACATCATATTTGGCAAATACATTGTCGAAATCCTGTTTGATCAATGTACGAACTTTCTGTGCTTTCAGATAATAGGCATCATAGTAACCCGAGCTGAGTGCATACGTTCCAAGCATGATACGTCGTTTCACTTCGGGACCAAAGCCTTGACTGCGGGATTGATGATACAGATCCAACAAGTTGTCCGGATTGTCTGCACGTACGCCATAACGTACACCATCAAATCGAGCCAGGTTCGAAGAAGCCTCTGAAGAAGCCAGCAGGTAATACGTAGCCACCGCATATTCGGTATGCGGAAGGGATACTTCTTCCCATGTTGCCCCCAGTCCTTCAAGAACTTTCAATGCAGACAGAACTGTCTCTTTCACTTGTGGATCGACGCCTTCACCGATGTATTCTTTCGGAACAGCAATACGAAGTCCTTTGACATCACCTGTCAGTCCGCTCAAATAATCGGGGATTTCTACTTTTGCGGATGTCGAATCTTTGGCGTCATAACCAGCAATGGCTTGCAATACATAAGCAGAATCTTCAACATTTTTCGTCAAAGGACCAATCTGATCCAGGGATGATGCAAATGCAACCAATCCAAAGCGGGAAACAAGTCCGTACGTTGGCTTCAATCCAACAACACCACAATACGAAGCAGGCTGTCTGATGGAGCCACCTGTATCTGATCCAAGCGTGAAGTATGCTTCTCCCGCAGCCACAGCTGCTGCAGAACCACCGCTGGAACCTCCTGGAACACGATCCAGTGCCCATGGATTACGTACAGGGGAGAAACTTGAATTCTCATTGGAGCCGCCCATGGCGAATTCGTCCATATTAAGTTTACCAATAGTTACGGTGTCCGCAGCTTTCAATTTCTCGACAACTGTCGCGTCATACACCGGGTCGAAATTACGAAGGAATTGGCTGCCACACGTCGTGCGCAGTCCATTCGTAACGATGTTATCCTTAATACCTACAGGCAGACCAAAAAGCAAACCTTTCTCCTCGCCGCTAACCAGACGGTCATCCAGTTGACGTGCACGAGCGCGCGCTTGTTCTTCATCCAGTGCCAAATATGCCTTAACTTTATCATCATGCGCGCCAATGTTCTGATACGCCTGATCCACCAGATCGCTGACCGACAGCTCTTTGGCATGTAGCTTGTTATGTAACTCAGGCAACGATTGTTCAAATAAACTCACTGTTTTTGTCCTCCTTCCGGTTATCCGTTATTCCATTACAGCAGGCACTTTAAACTGCCCGTCTTCTTCTTCCGGTGCATTGCGCATCACCTGTTCAATCGACAGGCTTTCTTTGGTCTCATCTTCACGCATAACATTGCTTACGTGCAGAACGTGAGTGGTGGGTTCGATGTCTTCCGTATCCAGCTCATTCAGCTTTTCTGCATATTTTAAAATCGCGTTCAGCTGACCTGTCAGGGTCTGTTCTTCTTCAGCAGTCAAGTTGAGCCGGGCCAGCTTGGCCACATGCTGAACGTCATTATTCGAAATACTCATTAGCGGATGCCTCCTTCATTCGTTCTGATTCCCGAAACGACCTGAAACGAATCGCTCGTTTAACGGGCTAAAGTCTCAAGATAACTTTTTTCATTATAGGTGAGATAGTTCGACAATTCAATGCAAATGACCTCACAGGCTTCCGGGAAGCTAAAAACGAAATTATAAAATAAAAAAGAGCCGGCATCAGCCGACTCTTAAAATGCTAAATCCATGCACGCAGATTAACCTGCTTTATAAAATCCGCCTGTGACATAACATCGTTCGCGGGTTCTTCTTCCTCTTCCACAACTTGAAAATCTCCATTCATCAGATGATGAAACAGTTTCTCATTGTGTGTCGCAAGGGCGTAATCTATCAACGCTTCTCGCTCGACCCGCTCAGCTTCCTGCTTCAGCAGAACCTCTTCCAGATCGATGTCGCCGGATGGAACAAAAAAGTTCCGGTTCACCTGCGGCACTCGAAGCACGTAATCGAACGCATTGTCCGGATTCCGGTCATAAGCGATGACGAAACCATATTCCCCTACAGGAAGATTCTGCTCAAACGAATCCGCGACGATGACAACCTTCTCTCCTAATCGCAGCATCGTCTAACCTCCTGGTAGTCTATCTTTTTATTATTTGTATAGTCTACTAGAAAAGAATAACGATGTCTAGGAATACTAGAATTAAACAACATATTTGTGCAAAATCTTTTTTTCCATTTTTAAAATAATGTTATTTCAGATTTCGTCCATCTGGCTTGCGCTGTGATCGAATCACGACGAACCAGTATATGATGAGCGGCGTAGGAAATCCGGTGATCCCCCATAATCCCCATAACCAGGGGAATCGTCCACGTCTGCGTGCGTCCTGAAAGATCCATGTGCCCTGAACCAAGAGAAAAATGCCAAGTAATGTAAGCCAGAGTGGAGAAATCTCATCCAATGAATAATGCATTTTATTCATGATGAACCTCCTTCCGGCGTCGTCCGGCCCAGATCACAGCCAAAATCACCGCAACAGCTGTACCAAGAGCCTGGATTCCCAGATATAGAGCTGGAGCAGATACGAAAAATAATGCCCCGAAGGTAATGGCAAACAATCCAACCAACCAGAAACATATCATCTCGATCCAATTGGCTCGACGTCTAATCTGTCTCCGTTCCCTGACTTGGGCTTCAAGTACACCCAAAGAAGGAATACTTGTCGGCTCAAATGCATCATCCAGCACTTTCATGTGTTGCTGCAATCGTTCTACAACTTCTTGTTCCTGTGCATCATCTGATCTGCTCATCCTTATTCCAGCTCCTTTCTTAACTGACGGAGACCATAAGCTGTGCGTGACTTCACCGTTCCCGCAGGAATACTCAGCATTTCCCCGATCTCGTCATACCCGTATCCATAATAATGCTTCAGTAGCACTGCAACACGATGTTCGGGTGTCAGTCTTGTCATCGCATCCATGACATCTGTCCATTCTTCATTTCGAGTCTCAAGTTGCCAGCGGAATCGACGTACAGCCTGATCCCGGATGAGAGCAAGCCAGTTCTGTTCTCTCTTCTTACGTCTTGTCTTATCGATATAGATGCGAGTCGCAATGGTGATCATCCATGATGAAAAGGCAGACGTGCCATCATATCGATGGATATTTTCCATACAACGAATCATCGTATCCTGCACCGTCTCTTCTGCGAGGTTAGCGTCCATTGTCACTTTGACAAGATACTTATACACAAACGTGTAGTGACGTTGCAACAACGCTGCGAGTGCACTATCGTCTCCCGATACTGCTTTGCGTACCTCTTCCAGCTCAGCTGCCTTTATCATGAAATCACCTGCTTTCCGTTCAATCTGGAGTTAATACGACAGGCTCCACAAAAACGTTCAATGAAATCAAAAAAAATTAAACCCGACAATTTCCCGGGCAATCAGACTTGATTCCGGTAATCCTGCAGCTTGTCGAACCACGGTTGGTTGCGGGCTCCGTTTCTTAAAACACGGCTTGTCCATATGTTCTGCTGAGACTTCATCACTTCATTGGTCACGCCAGGGTTATGTATTAAAGTTTGCTCAGTACCCGTTTCTCTTTTCCCACTTTCCAATAAACGACGGTTTTCTTCAATGATCGGATACTCGACACGCTGATTCAACGGAATAACTCTTGGTTTCTCCACTTTGATATTCCCCACTCTCATGATCTATATAAGTTGAACTAAAGATTATTTACACTGACACTACGCTGACAGAATAACCTTCCAATCGCTGTTATCCCCAGATTTTTTGATTCCCTTTTCTTAAAGGGAAAATCCGGTGATAGCGTATGCTTCCGATGCAGCTTTCTTTCAGAAAGCTTTTGGGCGAAGTGTATGCTTTCGAAGTAGCTTTCTTGCAGAAAGCTTGTAGCTTCGCTTTTTCAGTTTTTTCTGTCCTCTCCATTATCATGTAAATGATTAGTTCAACTTATATACTATTTTTAAAATTTATTTTTTCTAAATCAATCTGTACTTGCTGCTATCTTGCTATTGGTCTCAAACTGGCTTGTGATGAAGCGCATCTTGCATCTCTATGTAGCGTAAAAAAAGGCTGATTCTGCGATAAAAAGGGGCTGAAAACAAAAAAAGAACGCAAACCGGGTATAGACCACAGTCTGCGTGCTTCGCGAGGTTGGGTGTTTCTTGGTGATGCTTCAGTTAGATGATGCCTTAACGCTTGTAACAACTAATTGCTATTCTAATGAAAAAGTTGTCACTTGTCCAGACTTTCTTCACATATCATGTCGGATTATCTTGCGGACACGTAAGGATTGTTCTGTTTCTCATAACCAATGGTCGTTTTGGGACCATGACCTGGATATACTTTCACTTCATCAGCAAAGGTGTAAAGCTTGTTCTGGATTGAATCAATCAGATCCCGCTCACGCCCTCCTGTCAGGTCCGTTCTGCCCACACCCATGCGGAACAGCACATCACCGGCAAACAGGTCGTTATCACAAAGCAAACTTACACTGCCTGGTGAATGTCCAGGTGTATGGAACACTTTAAACGTATGACCAATCAGATTCAGCTTCTGCCCTTCGTCCATGGCATATTCAGCAGGGTCTGTCGAAAGGGGTGGTGTCGCCTGCGGCCAGTTCAAAGATCCATTTAATTTTGGGGTGGTGAGCCAGTCGCTCTCCAAGTCATGAAGATACACGGGACATCCCTTCAATTTACGGATCTCATCTACCCCGCCCATATGATCAAAGTGAGCATGAGTGAGGAGAATGGCTTCAATCTCCAAGTCTTGAATCGCCTTAAGCAGCGGCCCTGGATTCATGCCTGGATCGATAATGACGGCTTTGCCCGGATCATCTCCTTGTAGGAGATACGCATTGGTCTGAAGCGGGCCTAGTGTAAACGTACGAATGTTAAGCATATCGGCTTAGTAACCCGAAATCAGTTCACGCAGCTCACGGATAATGGCCGCATGTGACTCCGTTCCTTTCCCATAACGTTTACCAATCTCTTGACGCGCTACAGCCAAATTTTCTTGATAATCTGCTGCTTCACGATCCGGATTAAGGCGTTTGAATTCAATCATGACTTCCTGTACATGCTGCGGACGAGGTCCCCACTGACCTAACACATGACCACCTGTATCTGCAAAAATAACGACTGGCACGGAACGGCCACCCATCGTCAGGAACTCATCCATCACTTCCGGATGGTTCTCCATAATCAGAACTTCTGTTGGGATTCCTGAAATTTCAAGCGCCTGGAACACAACCGGAATATTACGGACAACATCCCCGCACCAGTCAGCAGCCAGAATTAACACACGCAGATCATCGCGATGGTTCAGACTCTCAAAAAACTCACGATCCTCTTCGTTCGACCAAGTAAAGCTATCATAATTGGCCTGGAATTCACTTTGGTTCTTGGTCATACTCTCGATAAAATCTTTGGGTGGCAGACCTTTACCGAATTTGTGAGACAAGTTGGGTTTACCCATGACTAGACACTTCCTTTCTTTTTACGAACATTCATCCATTTAATAAGTACATAAACGATCATAAGGGCGAGAGCGACAAGCAAAATAGGCATAACATATGGTGCCGCTTTCTCATCAATATGCTCCCATTGATCTCCAAGAATCATCCCTAAATATATAAACAATGCAGTCCAAGGTATAACAGCGAGTGTAGTAAGCAAGATGAATTTGCCTGTGTGCATTTTCGTGATGCCAGCCGGGATGGAGATCGCATGTCTTACTACCGGAACAAAACGCGCTGTGAAAATGACACCTGTACCATACTTGCGAAACCACTCCTCGGAATGGTCGATGTGTTTTTTCTGGATGAGTATGTATTTACCGTAGCGTTCAAGTACAGGTCTGCCGCCATAACGGCCAATCCAGTAAATAAATAACTGGGCAATCACACCGCCCACCGTACCAAAAATCATAGCACCGAAGAAGTTGATATTACCTTGTGAAACGAGAAAACCTCCATACGCCAGCACAATTTCGCTTGGGATAACTTCCAACATTAATCCAAGCATGATTCCAAAGTACCCAAGACTTTGAATCCAATCGAACAATTGGCCAACAAGGTTATGAATAAAGTCCATCTCAACCCTCTTTCTCCATCCTGATTGGCGGTGCCCCTCCGCACCATGGATGTTCGTCCCTATTTTATCACAGGGCTGTGGACGTTGCTACTTCACGAGGTTGGGATAGTGTCCCGTTCGCAGCAGTCCGCATATGGTATGGGGAGAGGAGCGTGAGAAGATGTCACACAAGTCAATACCCGGTTCTCCGCCGGTCAAACATACGCAATCCGGTCAAAACCTTCCTTCTGCTAGAGGAATTCGCAGAGCATGCAGCAAGGAATTGTACCGGACAGCCAAAAGGCTAAAAGTATATGTCTCTCCCGAACGGATGAAGCAGGCGGAAGAATATTATTACGGTAAGGTGATCACAAATCTGCTCTGGATTGGGGAGAATCGCGACAACCGCAAGAAATTATGTGAGTGGTGGAACACGGATGTCAGTGCAGAGATCGCCGCGATGTGGGAAGTAGATGTTGAACCATTAAAAGATGCGTTTCAGCATGCATTTGGCGGGTATCGTCTGTAGGAATGCAGCAATGAGTCAGGTAGCTGTGTCTTCAAATCACGTCAAGATCCAGCAGTGATTCAAGGACTCCGCTTGGTCAACTCTGGAGTAAAGAGAGGAGAAGAAGCCGAAGCAAGCCTGCGCAGGTTCTCTCCATAGCCTGGAGCATGTTTTTCCATTACAAAACGACGATCATTACGAACGTCTCCTCCTTCCACTTCCTCAGCCAGCAGTTGATACCGTTCATACATCCGGACACCAGCGGCGGCAGTCTGTCGGGCTCGATCTCTATATCCTGCCTTCCATTCCCGCCTCGCTGCCTGCTCCATCCAATACAAAGCCGTGGATTGGCTAATGCCATCATACCGATTCAATGCGATCGCTTGTTCAAAATATTCTCCAGCCTGCTGTCCTTCGCCGAATTGGGCTGCCAATCGCCCCAGTTCGATGTAAATCTGAGGTTGCATCGGGAAATGGGACAGGCTGCTCATAAGGAGTGACTCTGCTTCTTGTCCCAGTAGAGATCGTGCAAAGGATATCACGATATCCGGTCGATTCGGATTCGATTGAAAAGCAGCCATAAGATGCACCTTCTGTGCTGGAGTGCCATCCGGTTCAGACATCGCCTGACGGTACTGCACTTCTGCTACAGCATATCGGGTGGTCAACCATACTGTTCCACCAATCCAGAAAAGGATGATCATCACTGTGGATACCCTTATTAGTCGAGCAGTTACTCGCTGAAGAATATGAAAGAAGGAACGCATCGGGACAGCTGATGGGTGAGATTGGGTTGGTAAATATCGCAAGAAAAGAGATCTGAATTTAGATCTCGATTTGGATCTCAATTTGGATCTGGAGGGAGTGTATTCCACAGTTACGCCGGATCGCTGGACCCCTTCTGTTTCCGTCTTCATTGCAGTTGCCCAAGCACCAAGCCAGATGAAAAGCATCCAAAATAATGTAAAGCTCCAGTCAAAATCCATCGCCCCATGCAGGCCAAAAACAAGCACGGATGGCATGAGCTGTGGTGCAAAATGAAAGATGCTTCGCAGGGTGAGGAGAAACCACCCTGCGACAAGCAGGATGCCGATCATGCCCGTGTCCAGGGCGAGATCGAGCAGGCCGTTGTGGACCTCGCCTCCGACATAAGGCGAGGATTGAATGGCGCGAAACATGTTGCGCCATGTATCTCCCCCGTGGCCAAGCCATGCGGCCTCGGCCCACAGCTGGAGGGCGTCCCGCCACATCTGTAGGCGGGACACCCCAGTGCCGACACCCGCCGCGAGGCGATCGGCGGTGGAGGCCACGGCCATCAGTGCGGCGGCGGCTCCCGCCAGCACGATGGCCGTCAAAGCAGCGGCGCGCGGAGCCTTGGCGGCGGCGCTGTGCCATAGACGGCACAGCAGCAGCGTGCCGAGCAGCGCAGCTGCCCATGCCCCGGCCAGTGCCAGCAGGCCGGGCACGGGTGCAGGCGCCAGCTGGGCAGCAGCCAGCTGGCGGTACAGCCAGGCCGCGCACGCCAGTGGCGCGGCCGTGGCCAGCAGCAGCGGCAAGCGGGCACCGCGCCGCTGCAAAGCAAAGGCGGCGACCGCAGCGCAGCCGGTCGCCAGCCAAGCGCCGCGCGACTCGCTCAGCAGGAGCGCGGCTTGCGCGGGCATGAGCGGCAGCACTGCCGCGATGAGTCGCCCGGCCGGCACAGGCCGGGCTATGACTCGCGCGGCGGCTGTCAGCCGCTCCAATGCGTACATGCCAACAACGGCACCGTACGCATTCGGGTACTGCAATAATCCGCCGAGCCTTGCTCCGGCGGAGCTGATCTCGGGGTCAGCAGTCCGCATCACCCCGAAGGGCAGCGGCAATATCCCGCACACGGCAAGGATGCCGCTTAGCACAAGCAAGCCGCCTGCCATCTGCCAACCGCAGGCTAACCAACGCGCACCATCCGTGCGCGCAGCCAGTATTGCAGTGAGCAGCGTAAACATCGCAAGCAGGCTCCACCGCAGCATTTCATTCATGCTGCCCTGTTTACTCACCGAGCCTGCCCATGCATGTAGCCCAAACCAGGTCATCATCCCCAGCGGCCACAATACCCGCCACATTCCCGGAAATCGAAATATTGTTTCAACGATTCGTTCACTCGCCTTCTGTGGACGAATACCTACAAGGAAAAGAAAAAACATGATCAATATGCTTCCTGCTGCGATCAAAAGGATAGGGTACAGATCCGCTGAATAATACAATCCCCGACTCAGACATCCTCCAAGCAGCAAGACAATGGAGAGCATGCCCAACCCAACAGTCCACCCAGATCCTGAATAACGTTTACACCTCAAACTTTGAGAAAAACTCCCTGACGCAGCGGTCTGGATAGCTCCATTTGGATCATTTTTATCATCTTTTTTATACGTATCATCTTTGTTGTATGTATCTTCCCTATTATATGTACTGTCCCTACTGTCTTTACTTCCTCTATTGTCCCCATTACATAAGTCCCTGTTATCTACATATTCTGTATTCCTTACAACTCCCTTATCCATTGTCCTATTCTTCATCTCCACCCTCCTTCCTTCCACCGCTCCATATGCATAACAAAAAGACAGAAGATCCCGATAACGGGTCCTTCTGCCTGATATACATCTGACAGTTATGATGTTGCTTGCTACGAAGTATGTGCATTGAATATCATTTTAAATTCAGAGACCCTAGTTGCAGTATGTCCCTGGATTGTCATTGGCACACTCAGCAAAGGTCGCAATTTGCGGAATCTTGAACGGTTTCTTTGCTCGATTTTGATTTCCCGTCGGCCTGCTTGCTATCGCCAGGAAGCAAATCCGCACAAGCCCGCTCCAAATATGGATCGGCATGAATGAAATCACGAAAAGCCGTATATTCATTCCACATCTCCGTCACTTCGCCGGCCTGACCGCGAACAGCACGAATCAATATGTTTTTAGGCGTATTCTCCATATCGATGAATTCAAGCAATTGTGTCTTGTATCCCATCAGATCAAGCAACTTGGCACGAATCCCATCCGTAGCCAGTGCGGAAAAACGTTCCTTGAGGATGCCATGGGACAACAATGGATTCATCACGGAGGCCTCTACTTGATCAAACAGTTCATGCTGACAGCAAGGAACAGACAGAATAACAGAAGCCCCCCAACGAACTGCCTTCTCCAAAGCAGCATCGGTAGCTGTATCACAGGCATGCAACGTGACAACCATATCCACTTCATTCAATTCATCGTAGTCCGCGATGTCTCCAACCAGAAACTTCAGATCGCCATAATGCAATCGATTAGCCAGATCATTACAGTGTTCAATGACATCTGCCTTCAAGTCCAACCCAATAATCTTGAGTGAACGACGTTGTTGTACAGACAGATAATGATATAACGCAAATGTCAGATAAGACTTGCCACAACCAAAGTCAACGATGGTCAGTGGACGTCCTTCCGGTAGATGCGGAATGACATCCTGCACCATCTCGAGGAAACGGTTGATCTGTCTGAACTTGTCATACTTGCGGGCCAGCACTCGACCTTCTTCGTTCATAATGCCAAGTTCAACGAGGAACGATACGGGTACTCCCTCTTCCAATACATATTGCTTCTTGCGATTATGCGACAGATCCACCGCAGTTTTGGAAGCAGATTTGGTCAGAATGGATACTTTATATTTTTTGCTGATCAAAATTTGATAGTCTGCCTCGGTCGTACAGAGCAGGCCTTGACGAAACGTCTCTTCGCATAACAAAGTCATGCGCTCAGCCGCTTCAGCCGGAGTCAAATTCTCGTGCAGCACTTTGTTGTTATAATGGAATGCAAACTGATAATGCAGCTGATTCTTCAGTGTCACCGGCTTGACTTGCACTTTGGTATACGAGACATTGTCCCGTCTGCGCAGCTGGCTCCAGGTCGCTGTAATCAGCGAATTCTGTTCAAAGATGTCTTGTATAAGCTTTCGCAATGAATCCACGGGGTACATCTCACTTTCGGTTTGGTTTGGTCAACCGTTACCATACCACAATTACGTTCCCTCTCCAAGTAAAGGCATGTAACAGGCCTTGATCCTATCCATATTTAGAAGTTCATCTCTTGACGACTTAGTTCAGCTAACCCCTCTTCAACTTCGGTACGCGGCAAACCACCATGCTCCAGCTGTTCATCTGTGAGTTGGCTCAACCTTTCATAGAATGCCTGTACATCATCTCGGTAGCTCACCGGGAATTCATCACCAAGCTGGAGCAATCTGTACCAACTGTTCTCTGCTTGGTCGTAACGTCCTTGTTGTTCACGATAGAGGGCAAGCTGTCTTTCAGTCCGGGCAGGAAGTACATATTCTTTCGTGAGCCCCAATACACCCTCAACCCGTTCCGGTGCATTCAATAACTGGGGATTGGCGCCATGATTCAATGCATACAGGTAAAAATGAAGTGATCTCATCAATCGAATGACAGCCTCATCCTCTGTGTCCATTCTCTCCTGATCATCTATGCCTTCCACTCTGGCCTTCTCTTGATAAATGTAGGCTTCTTCTTCAATCAGCCTGGCGGCTTGCTGCAGATTATCCACTTCGATAACTCCGCGAAAACGGAACATTTCAATAACATCCTCTGCTGGCAACGAGTTCAGTAGCGATAAGTTCAACCCAAACTGCCTACGCATCAGCTCATCCAGCTCAGACAATGCCTCGGTATGCTTACGCTGCTGTTTGAGCGTGAACACTTTGCCAATTGCTTCAGTCATTTCCTCCATCATGCGGAGCAGATAATCTTTTCTGAACATGCTGTATGCCCCCTCATCTTTCGACCCTATACATCCAATCGTTCTCATATCGTTCCTTTATATTTATTTTAATTCATGCCATGACAAAAAGCCAAAAACAAGACACGTACGTCTTTGCTCTGGCTGTAAACACACTAAACCCCTGCCTATCCCAAAGGGACATGGCAGGGGCACGGTTGGAATGGAACTGGTTACTCCTCCTCCACAAGAGGTAGAATCATCCAGAAACCAAACTATATTTTAATAAAATCAACATAAATCACTTCATCAATTATTTTGATAATCCAGCCATGAATTGTTTAAAGACCTGAATTAATTCTTCAGGAGCTTCATACATGCTCATATGACCTGCACCCGCAATCACGGCTTGCACGATATGTGGCTTGTCACTTGTAAATGTACGTTCTGGCGGGATAACAGCATCCTTCTCTCCCGCAACCAGCAATACAGGTAAAGGTGTAGCCGATAACACATCGCGGCGATCCGGGCGTTCTCGCATAGCAAGTGCAGCACCAACAGCACCTTGAGGAGCAGTCTGGTATCCAATTTCCTTCACACGTGTTACATGCTTAGATAACGATTCCACATGTTCCGGTGCAAACAGTCCGGGAACCAGTCCATCTACAAAATTTACGATACCTTCGGTCTGAATGGTGGATACAGCACGAAGGCGCTTTTCCTTAGCTTCTTCACTGTCCGGATAGGCTGTCGAATGGATCAGACCAAATGCATTCAAACGCTCCGGGTGACGTTGTGCAATCGAGAGCGCAATGTATCCCCCCATCGAGTGTCCCAAAAGGACCGCTTTTTCCACATTCAACTCATCCATCAACTGTAATACATCGTTGCCCATCTGTTCGATGGTATAACTTCCTACAGGTGCATCTGTTTTTCCGTGTCCACGCAGATCAGGTACGATACAGCGATAGCTGCGTGCCAGTTCAGGTACGACCTCATCCCAATACGATGAACTGCCACAATATCCGTGGAGCAAAATGAGTGCTTCTCCCTTACCTTGTTCGGCATAACAAATCGTTGTTCCATCACACATCACTTTTTCCATATGAATCCCTCTCTCTGCGCGAATGATATAATTCAGGTTGTATATTATTAAGCCTACATATCATGAATGAAACGTTTGTCTCCATTTCCATGCTTCAATTGCGGCGTCTGCAATCGTTCGGGACATCCCCATGACGAAGTGAAGCGAGGTCATCTGCAAAATGGAATAGGGCCTTGGTCCATTCGCATTAACCACAGCTGCTACACTGTATTGTCCAACAGGGGGTAGCTTACCTCCGACCGATTGGGCCGGGATGAGTGGGTTATTCGAGAGATAGTATGTACCTACGGCCTGCTTGGGACCCAGACATGCATCAATCGCTATGATGGCATGGTGTGCAGGAATAAGTGCCAATTTCTTTTCCAGCGTATCTGCATCACAAGGGGAAGACAGCGTGCCAATTACGTTCTCCATTCCACTCTCTTGCAGTAAACTTCCTGTCAGTGGACCCAGAGCATCCCCGGTGGAACGATCCGTACCAATGCAGACAAACGTGATTTCAGCTGGAGAATGAAGTTGAACGATGTTTTTGAAAAATAAGACCAGATTCTCTGCCGGTACGCCTTTGCGGACTTCCCTTGCTTGATGGCGAACCATTTCTCGCTTATACGCTGCCAAGCTGTATTCCCTCCAGTACACTCAGGTTTCCATGAAATCCTGTTGTTGTATCCATCATTGTAACCGATGCTTGGTTTCCTCGCAAAAGCATTAGCCTGAGCGCTTCCAATCATGATACAATAACAAGAGTTTCCGATACGGAAGGGATGAACTTAACGATGGATTTAACACAAGCAACAGCAGCCAATATGGAATATATGATTGAAGCGATCAAAACCAAACTTCGTATGGCAAGCGGTGCCGCCATGCAAGCTTCTTCATTCCCACTTGAGAAATACGAAGATCTGTTTGACCTGTATGAAATGATTCTGAGCAAGGAACATCTCAGTATCTCTGAAGTGGAAGCTGTCGCTTCGGAACTGGGTAATCTTCGTAAATCCTAAGCAAAAAAAGGACCTGTTTTCCACATCACCGTGGGAACAGGTCCTTTTTCACATGTTTATATTTCCAGACTATCCTTTACGGAATACATCCCATCCTTAAGGCAGGTCAACCAAAACAAATTCGGCAGGTTCACTGTCTGTGCTCGTGATTTGCAGATCACAGCTTTTGCGAATTCGTGCGGCATCCCCTGGCTTGAGGTTGAAGTTACCATCCGAACAATGAATCTCTACATGTCCACTGATCAGAAAAAGATGTGTCCGTCGATCTTCGTGTTGCGGGTACATTAACTTCTTCCCGGACTCCAAATGGGACAGGTAACAGGTTACATCCTGGGAAATAGGCAATGCGCCTTCGCTTCCCTCGCCCCCTTGCCCGGATACAATCGGACATAGACGATTCAAATGCTCCTGCGGCTCTATTCTCCGATTCGTATAGGAAGGTTTCAGCATACGCTCCGATGGCAAAAACCACATCTGTAGGAAACGTACCGGTTCATCCGCTGACGGATTGGTCTCGGAGTGTTCAACACCCGTACCCGCACTCATCACCTGGACCGTACCTGGTTCAAGCAATTGTTCTGTTCCCATACTATCTGTATGTTTGAGTGTACCTGATATGACATAACTGACAAGTTCAAGATCATGATGTGGATGTTTCTTAAAGCCTTCTTGCGGCATCAGCGTGTTTTCATTATGAGCCAACAGACAGCCAAAATGGGCGTTGCTTGGATCATCATAATCCGCAAAGGAAAAGCTGAATTCACTGTGTATCCAACCTCGATCCGACGTGTGCCTTTCTTCCGATGTCACCACTTTAATCATGTTCATCCACCTCCAAGGGTTTAGAGCTGCCACATTACCGCGGCAGTCCATGCGTGTATATGAATTGTATAGATGAATACCAGTTGGTATGCATCTTTACCCCGGGTCCGGCAACTCTAATCACGCCCCTTCTTAAGGTTATACGCTATCTTCAAGTGAGTGGAGAATGAACTCACTATCTGCATGACCTACAAGGGTACCCGCATCATTTCGAATGCCCGATGGAAAGACTTCAGCCAGTCGTGCAATAGTTTGCTCATTGGAATAACCAATCTGTTTCAGAATGGATTGGGTAATGATGGCCCACTCTTCTTCGGAACCATCAAGTACCTTGAAGGTGATTCCCAGTCGTTCCTTCTTCAGGCCGAATCCGAATACACCCTTGAATCCACCTTTCGCTACTATATTATCGTCTTCCAGGAGTACTGAATCTACCCGCTCCGTGCCACCTACCATCAACGGATGTTCATTCATAGCTGATGTTATGGTCTCTACAGCTGTTCTTGTGGAAGGATCAGGAATAAGATCCGGACAAGCTAGCTTCAGATAAGCATTCGACAATGCCGACAACGGCAAAGAAAATACCGGAAAGCCGCAGCCATCCGTCCCAAGCTCAATCTCTTTTTCCTCAATACCTGCCAAGTCGGCAAAGGTTTCAAAAATCTCACGTTGTACTGGATGATCCGGTTCAGCGTAACTGCCCAGATCAACCTGCTTCATCTGACTGTACCCCAGAATTCCCAGATGTTTTCCGGAGCAGTTGTGCAAGATGCGCCGTTTCTCTCCTTGTGCACGTAACCATTGATTACGGCTTTCTTCATTAAGCGGATAGCTTGGTGCACAGATCAGGCATTCTTCTCCCAATCCGATCTTACCGGATAACTGCTCCAGCACCCGAATGTGTTCCGGTTCCGAACGATGCGAGGAGGACATAATGGCAATCTCCTGTGCTGATAGGCCATAGTGACTGGCAATTCCTGCCCGAATACCTGGAATAGCTTGAAAAGGTTTGGCAGATGAGCGAGTGAACGCTCTAAAATGAGGGTCACCAGCCGAGTATACGATTCGGCCATACTCATCCGTAATACTTATGTGTCCGTAGTGGGCGCATTCCATAACGCCTGCACGGTATTCTTTAATTAACAAGGCACTCTCCATGCGAGTTCTCTCCTTTGTGCTCCCGATTTCATCTCTGCTTTGCGTCACGACGCCGCATGGGATATCTTAAATAGTATAGTACAAAAGCGACGTTTTTACAGTTTTTTCGACAGGCATTTCGGGTATAGCTTTATCATCTATGTTCATCTACTACAATAACTGAAGGAGAAACTCATTATGCCGCGCAAAACGTATTCACCAGCCTCATTCAGTTCAAATTCCGGCACGTTATTACGTCCACTCCTCAACTGGGGTTTGGCTGGTCTGGCCCTCAGCGCATCAGTCGTATTCATCCTGGCAGGTCTGGGTGCCTGGTTGGGTGCTGATGTTATTATTCGTCTGGATGATCAAATTCAGCAATTATTTTATCTGAATTCAGTTTCACGTCTTCATCTATTCCCTTACACTGCATTCATAACCGCACTGGGCTCATTCCAGATCTCTGCTGTGGCTGCAGGAGGTTTTGCTCTTCTTTTCTTCATACAACGCAGTCCAAGGTTTGTTATATATGGATATGCGCTCACAGGAAGTTTTGCCATGATGTGGGTTCTGAACACGTTATTGAAGGAATTTTTCAGACGAAGCAGACCGGAACTGGATCATCTGCTGGTCGTTCACGGGTACAGCTTTCCCAGCGGACATGCCATGATCTCCATGGGCTTCTACGGCATGCTCTTTGTAATCTGGGCCATTGAACGACAGCGACATAACTGTTCCGGTGTGTGGCTTCCTGTTCTATGTGGTATCAGTTTTATTTTCTTGATTGGTATCAGCCGGATCATGTTGGGCGTTCATTATCCTACGGATGTATTTACTGGATTTACTGCTGGATTGGCATGGATCTTCTGCATGGTTAAAGGCATTAAACAAAGCCGCTAAAGAATGAATTCCTCTGATTTCCAGTTCATTCATCCTCATCTTTATTGTTTCACAGGGTTGCACGGGGTTTATATACGAAGTAAGCAAACGCGAACAGACAACATCCTACATCAAGTTTAAAGGAGGCGGTTGTTATGTGGGGCATCATTATCAGCATTGTGATGGCGGTCATCATCGGTTTGATCGGAGATGCACTAGCCGGTCACAATATGCCTGGAGGCATCATCGGTGCAATGATTGCCGGATTTGCCGGAGCTTGGCTGGGAGCACTTTTGCTTGGTAACTGGGGACCGGTTATCGGTAACTTTGCCATTCTTCCTGCCATCATTGGTACAGCGCTCTTTGTTTTCTTGCTGGGGCTTGTGTCCAGACTGCTAAGACAGGCTGCCTGATTCGGGCAACAAGGTGTTCGGTGTTTCGTATTTGTTTTTTAATTTGAAGAAGGAGTGATTAGACATGAATAAAGTAGAAGAACAATATCCTGTACAGACGGGTTCGACTTTCGCCAAAGGAATTTTCATCGGGGGTTTGCTGGGAGCTGCAGCAGCACTACTCTTTGCACCTAAACCGGGACGTGAATTACGTGGTGACCTTTCCGAGAAAGTGGGCATCGTTACTGACCGCACCAAAGAAGTGGCAACTGTTGTAAGTGACAAAGCCACTGAACTGGCTAAAACGGTCTCTTCCAAAACTTCCGATATTGCAAAAACGGTAAATCAAGGCCGCAATGATGTCATGGACTCTGTGAGAAAAGCGTCAGCTGATGTCGCTAACGAAGCATCCCGTGCATCGGATGAAGTGGCTGCCGCTTCCGTTGAAGCGAAGGAAGATGCACGTAAAGAACTTAACTCGACTAGCCTGTAAGGCGATACAGATCGAGGACCAATAGCCAGCTGCACTTCAGCTGGCTATTTTTTATCCAATGCGAGTTGAGGAGGACGATTAATATGAGTAAAGTAACAATCAACGGTAATACTCCAATTACCGGAGGAACACCTACACAGCAGTATGATACAAGCGAGCATCCTTTTGAATTGCGTCATGAGGTAAAACGATTGAACACCCGTCTGGACCAGATTGCAGACAGTCTGGAGAGAGCACAGATCAAGGATATTATTGAGAATTACAGCAGCCCCAAGAAGCGGATCATTACTAACTTTACAGCAGGAATGGCAAGAGGACTCGGCCTAACTGTAGGTACCTTTGTTGTTCTGGGTTTGCTGGCATTCATTCTCAGTCAATTCGTGAATATGCCGATTGTTGGACAATACATTGCTGATTTACTTGGTTACATTGAAGATTACAAAAACTAAGAGGACTAGCCAATAGGCTATCCCCTACGCGTTTCAGTTGCTCCTTTTTTCTCGATCTCTTCAGCGGAAGGCTGTGAAGACTTCACTTTGAGCAGATCTCCTGTCCAGCCTTTCATCATCAGCCATACATACATGCTGATCATGCTTAAGATAATGACAACAAGGACCAGTACAACTCCCCATGATTTGTCGATAAAGGGCAGGTTCTCAAAGTTCATCCCCCATATCGCGCCAGCTGCCGTGGCAGGTATGAACACAGCGGTAACTATGGTTAGCGTCTTCATAATCTCATTCCCACGAACTCCTGAGATCGCATTATCAATGGAAATTAACGTATCGATCTCTTTCTCGTAATGATTGAACAGACGCTCCATACGTTCCACACGATATTGAAGCTGTAGAAAGAAACGATTGTCTTTCATCTCACTCAGGTAAGCTTCATGGGCAGCGGCCATGAGTTCCGAGTACGGGATAAACAGATTGCTCCAGTATAACAATTCAAATCGGGCAGCGAGAATCTGGTCCATCAAGGTACGTGCATTACGAGACTCCATCTTCCGTTCCAGATCACGCAGGTTCATCTCAAAGTGATCCATACCCACATGATAGTAATGCAGTATTGCTCGAAAAAGTACGAACATGCCATCCCTCGCCACTGTACATTGTTGCAACATATTTGCACGTTCATCTGTCTTCATAATACCTCTTGTATTTTCATCCATATTCAAGGTAACCAGGTTGGTGCGATCGACATAAAAGAACATCTGATTATCTTTTCTTTTGTCATCTCTTTCATTCTTAATCGCGTACAACAAGGAGCCAAATATGACGGGCTCAGTACCATTCACGAAACGGACGGACAGATAATTCGACTCCACTTCCGGAATTTTATCGAGCCAATACTGCATATCGGGAAAAGACTCTGCCAGCTCCTCCAAGGCATTTTTCATGCTATCCGTTTCAGGTGCAACCCAATCCCACCATTGCCAATGGTCTGAGCAAGATAACTTGTCGCGACGGGCTTCCAGCTTGATTTGGTTCACAATCACAATATCCACTCCTGCACATATGTTTATTGCATACAACCTTTTTAATCCCAAAAAGGACACGTATGTATTCCAATGGAATTACGTGTCCTTCTCTATGCCGTACTCAACAACATTTGGGTTCCATTTTTCATAACATTGAAGCATTAGACATGATCTGTTTCAATTTCTCTGTAGCTCGCTTCTGAATCCGAGATACACTCATCTGTGAAACACCAAGCTTCTGGGCAATTGCCCGCTGAGATTGGCCATCCTGGAATGCTAGAATAAGTACCTGCTGTTCTTGTTCCTTCAATTGTCCCAATGCCTGTTGCAAGTCCATCCGTTTTTCGACCGAATCATAGTCATTAACATCTGCACTGATCAGTTCTCCCAATGTTGCTGCACTATCATCCTGAGATAAAGGAGAATCCAGTGATACATAATGGTAACATTCCCGACCAGCCAGAACTTCAATCGTCTCTTCTGCAGTCAAATCAAGGTATTCAGCAATTTCGTTCACACCGGGTGAGCGCTCCAACTTGACGGTTAACTCATCAATGGCATGTTGCACAAGGGCTCCCTTTTCCTTAATCCTCCGGGGCACCTGAATATACCAGGATTTGTCACGCAAGTAGTTCTTCATATGACCGATCATGCTCTTCATGGCATAAGGTTCAAACGGAATACCTAGGTTGATATCGTATTGCTTAAGCAAACGAATCAAAGCCATCTGCCCGGTCTGATACAAGTCTTCGTATAGATCGGGGCGATTCCGAGCAATTTTACCTGCTGCCATCTTAACCATTGGTTCATATTTACGGATGAGAACTGTTGCAATTTCATTATCTTGGGTCTGCTGGTATTCCCAGATCAAACCTATAGCTTCAGACATGGACTCTGGGGGAGTCACTTTTTCATTCATACTTTCTCCTCACTTCTTGCAAGACGTTTTACGAGTACTACTTTCGTACCTTTGCCCGTCTCACTTTCCACACTGACATCGTCCATCAAGGCTTGCATCAGGTAGAACCCAAGTCCGCCAATCTGTGCTTCTGTCAGTTCTTTGTCGTGAAGACCAGCACGTGACACAGCAGGATTCATGTTCTCGAAGCTGGCACCTTCGTCCTTGACAGTAATGGACAATGTTTCGCCTTCCACTTCGAATACAACTTCAACCATGCCACCTTCGTGTGAGTAGGCATACAGTACAGAGTTGTTACAGGCCTCGGATACAGCAACTTTCATATCCTCAATGTCTTCATAAGAAAATCCCATTTTGGATGCTACCCCATAAAGATTAAGTCTTACAATATCAACGTAATCAGCTGTCGCCGGTAAATTAAGGGTGACTCTTTGAACTTCTGCATTCATTCCTTTTTCGATCCTTTCCTATTGGGAATTCTTCTGTGTGACAAAGAATTTGGCGATGCCCGTCATGTCAAAAAGTTTCTGAATCTGCGCAGGAACTTCCTGTACTTCAAAGCGAGCTTCCATTCCATGTCTTGCCTTCAGAACAGATAACAGGATACCAATCCCTGTACTATCGATATACTTCAATTCTTTCATGTTAATCACAAGATCCTGTTCCTTGTTATCCACGAGCGGCTCCATCACCAAGCGGAAGTCAGGAGCAACCGACAAATCCAGTTCGCCAGTCAGATACACCGTGCACACGCCGTCCTGAGTTTCAGTTCTTGCATTGAATTTTTCATTTTTATTTGTATTCATTAGACATCTCTCTCCTGATCAATGGTTTCCTTACCTAATAACCCAACTTCAGCACAAGTGAAACAGAAAGGAGTTTGGTAAATGTTTCAATTGGCCTGATTCATGGCTGAGGGACCTGGGTCTAACATTTGTCGTTGTTTCTGAAACTGGGCTATTTTTTGTTTTACATTGCCCATTTTTACCGGTTTACTAATATAATCATCCATGCCGGCAGCAATACAGCGTTGCTGAATACCTTCCATCACGTTAGCAGTCATCGCTATAATGATTGGCTGATTGGACTGGGACAGGCTCTCTCGAATCCGTCGTGTACATTCCAAACCGTCCATAACAGGCATCTGCAGATCCATAAACACATAGTCATAGGGATAACGGCTGCCGTTTACCATATCGAGTGCGCTCTGCCCATCTTCAGCAATGTCTGAGAGCAACCCAAGCTTACCGAGCATAATCGCCATCAACTTCTGGTTAATCGGATGATCATCCACGATTAATACCGTAGGATATTTATTCTCATTTTTCACATCCGTTGGATTCTCTTCCCCGTTCCTCTGGACCAGTTCAGTTTCTACATAACGTTTCGCCTGAATTGTGAATACAAACGTTGCTCCCCGTTGCTCTGTTGTATCCAGGTAGATCTGTCCACCCATCATTTCAACCAGAGTCTTGCATATTGCCAGTCCTAAGCCAGTTCCACCGTATTTACGTGTCATGGATGTATCCAACTGGGAAAACGGCTGGAACAGGCGATCCACTTTGTCTGAAGCGATACCTATCCCAGTGTCTTTAACGGCAAACTCCAATGCCATTTGTCCATCCTTTTCTTCCTTAACCGACACGATCAGATACACTCCACCCTGATCGGTAAATTTGATCGCATTTGCAATAAGATTCAAGAGAACCTGACGGAGCCTTGCCATGTCTCCATAGATTAATTCAGGGACAGAATCTTCCAGGAAATAATCCAGTTCCAGGTTCTTTTTGCCTGCTTCTGCAGCAAACAATCCCAGCACTTCCCGAATACAGGAGACAATTTCAAAAGGATGCTCTTCAAGTTCCATTTTGCCGGATTCCATCTTGGTAAAATCAAGAATGTCGTTGATGACCGTGACAAGTGCATCTGCGCTGCGACGAACGATATCTGCATATTCCTTCTGATCTTCCCTCAGTTCCGTTTCCATCAGCAGATCAACCATGCCGATAACTCCGTTCATCGGTGTACGAATCTCATGACTCATCATTGCCAGGAACTCGGTCTTTGCATTGGCTGCAATTTCTGCTTCTTCCTTGGCCTGAATGAGTTGTTGGTTCATTTTCTCCAGTTCCTGTGTCTTCTGGTGAAGAAGCATGGTCTGTGTCTTCAAACGTTTATTGGTGATAAACATCTCCACAAAGCCCTCGATTTTGGATTTCAAAATCTGAGGAATAAATGGTTTAACCATGTAATCAATGGCCCCGGCTGAATATCCGGCAAACAAGTGCTCCGCTTCTCTGCTATTGGCAGAGATGAATATAATCGGCACATCCTTGGACTTGTCCCGTGCCTTAATTAACTTTGCTGTCTCAATTCCGTCCATTCCAGGCATCTGCACATCGAGAACGATAACCGCAAATTCGTCTTTTAGCAGACAGCGGAGTGCCTCTTCTCCAGAAGTTGCCTTAACGAGTTTATATTGTTCCGATTCCAGAACTGCTTCAAGAGCAAGCAAGTTCTCAGGGCGGTCATCTACCAATAATATGTGGATTGGTTCATTGAGCCCCATGGCTAACCCTAACCCCCTATTTGATCTTCCGGTATATTTTTTCGGTCCGGTCTAACGGCTCATAGGTATCACTGAACTCTGTAAAATGTATCGATTCTTTCGACCCCAGAACCAGAATACCAAAGTGGCTCAAGCTCTCATGAAACAGCCCATGCACATGGTTCCGCAGTTCATCATTAAAATAAATCATGACATTACGGCAAAAGATAACATTAAACTCGTTAAATGACCGATCCGTTGCCAGGTTGTGCTCGGCGAAAATGATGTTCTTCCGTAGAAAAGGATGAAATATCACCGAATTGTATTTCGCTGTATAGTACTCGGAGAAGGCTCTGGTACCCCCTGCCTCCAAATAATTTGTAGTAAATAGTTTCATTTTTTCAATACCGTATACGCCTTCTTTGGCCTGTTGCAAAGAGCGGTCATTCATATCCGTTGCGTAGATTCTTGCCTTGTCATACAGTCCTTCCTCATGCAACATGATGGCCATGGAATAAACTTCCTCGCCCGTAGAGCATCCCGCATGCCATATTCGGATATACGGGTAGGTTCTCAGGATAGGAATAATCTGTTCCCGAAACATTCGGAAAAGCGAAGGATCTCGAAACATTTCCGTTACAGGGATGGATAAGTTCTGTACAAAACGGTCAAACGCGGAACGGTCATGAAGAACACGTTCCTGTAAGCCGGATATGCTCTTAACACCTTCAGCATGTGCATGATGCCAGATTCTTCGTTTCAGGGAGGGCAGTGCATAGTTTCTAAAATCATATCCATATAAACGGTGCATGCCTTCCAACAGCAACTCAATCTCGATCAGCTCGCGCTCTTCATCTTGCGGCATACGGACCAAATCTGCCCCCGTCTCGGTAGGTTCCCACGGTGTCATAAGTTCTCTCCACTTCTTCATTTGTTACTTACGTATTCGTTGTATTGTCTTTCATTACCCAAACAATGAACATACGAATAATGAACTTACGAATACAGCCATACGCGCATTAAGGATAACAATTGATCTGTCTGGATCGGTTTTTTCACATAATCAGATGCTCCGGCCTCAATACATTTGCCGCGATCCTCTTTCATGGCTTTGGCCGTAAGCGCAATAATCGGCAACTTTTCAAACTGCGGGATCTGTCTGATTCGTGTCATCGCTTCATAACCGTCCATCTCTGGCATCATCATATCCATCAGTACCAGATCAAACTCCGAATTTTTGTCCAAAATCTCCAAAGCCTCTCGTCCGTTCTCAGCAAACGTCACATCCATCCGATAGCCTTCAAGAACACTTGAAAGGGCAAATACATTACGAATATCGTCATCTACAAGCAATATTTTCTTGCCTTCAAACAACGTTTCCTTGTTGTGTAGTTTCTGCAAGATTCGACGCTTATCTTCCGGCAAATTGGCTTCTACCCGATGCAGGAACAATGTAGTTTCATCCAGCAAACGTTCCGGTGACTTCACATCTTTGATAATGATGGATTCCGCATATTTGCGCAGCTTCATTTCTTCCTTGGAATCCAGTTCTTTGCCTGTATAAATTATAATCGGCAGATCGTTCAGATATTCATCATCGCGAATCTGGTCAAGCAACTCAAACCCGGTCATATCCGTTAACATCAGATCAAGTACCATACAGTCATAACGCTGGCTGTGTAATTCATTCAAAGCCTCACTACCTGTCGATACAGCGGTGATTGCAACATCATCATGACCAATCAATTCAATAATGGCTTTACGCTGAATTTCATCATCTTCGACGATCAACAGTCGTTTCAATTGATTCTCGGTATATGATTTGATATGCGAGAATGCTTTATCCAGTGAATCCTTGCTCGAAGGTTTTTTCAGATACGCAATGGCGCCCATCATCAGACCTTGCTTCATATCATCAATGACTGAAATCACATGAACCGGAATGTGGCGTGTTGCCGAACTGCTCTTCAGCTCGCCCAGAATGGTCCAACCATCCATCACCGGCAATTGAATATCCAGGATAATGGCATCCGGCAGATATTGACGTGCCATTTCAAGTCCTTTATCCCCTTGCAGGGCAACAAGTGCTTTGAAGCCTCTTCCTCTCGCCATATCCATCAAAATATGTGCAAAGTTCACATCATCCTCGATGATGAGGAGGATTTTGTCACTCTCCATGATATTCTCCCGATCATCTTCGATCTGCGTGACATCTGGAGTATGGGTAGGAGACAGATCTGTACCCACGCTACGCTCCGGATCAGGAGAGAGAATGGACTGATGACTTGAAAACATGGTCCGTGCTTCGATGGACTGTTCATAAAGATCCTCTGAGGAAACAGCCGCTTCTCTTGAAGCACCTTCCTCTGCCAAGGCTTCCTCTTCATGATTATCCGGCAGGTACAAGGTGAAGCAGCTACCTTCCCCTTCGGATGATTCCACCTGGATTGCGCCACCAAGCAAACGTGCCAGTTCCCTGCTAATGGACAATCCCAGGCCAGTTCCACCGTATTTCCGACTTGTGGTCCCGTCTACTTGCTGGAACGCTTCAAAGATCAGATCCGTCTTGTCCGATGGAATGCCAATGCCCGTATCTTTCACACTGAATCCGAGATATTCCTGATTGGTGTTCATATAACCCGGCAGCTCTTCCGGTTTCATCCGTCGTCCAATCAGACTAACCGAACCTCGATTGGTAAACTTAAATGCGTTCGACAACAAATTCCGTAAAATCTGTTTCACGCGATGACTGTCGGTGTACACCCATTCGGGTAGATCGCTGTCGAAATCGATATTCAAGTTCAGTTCCTTTTTATTCGCCATCGGTCCAAAGTTCTGTTGAACAAAGCTGGTCAATTCTTCCATTCGAACTGTCTCATAATTGATATCCATCTTGCCTGCGTCCACCTTGGACAGATCCAAAATCTCATCAATCATCTTCAGCAGATCCGCGCCCGACATGTAGATGGTTTGCGCATATTCCTGCTGTTTGTCAGTCAGATTTCCACCCTTGTTCTCCGACAATAACTGGGACAAAATGAGCAGACTGTTCAATGGTGTACGGAGTTCATGTGACATATTCGCTAAAAATTCGGACTTGTACTTACTTGTCATCGACAGCTGTGTAGCTTGCTGTTCCAACTGTGTCTTCGTTTTCTCAATTTCGTCATTCTTCTCTTCGACTTCACGAACCTGCTCTTCAAGCGCCCGCGTCTTGGCAATGAGTTCCGTATTGAAATGCTCCAGTTCTTCCTGCTGACGCTGCAGCAATTCCTCAGATCGTTTAAGCGCCTCTGTCTGCTCCTCCAGATTCTCATTGGAACGACGAAGTTCTTCTTGCTGTGTCTGCAATTCTTCCGATTGAACCTGCAGTTCCTCAGTCAGTGCCTGGGATTCACGCAGCAGCTCCTCCACACGCAAACGACGTCGAACGTTGTTCAAAATTACGCCCAGGTTCATAATCAGTTGTGTGAACAACTGCTTGTGAAGTTCATTGAAACCTTCAAAGGAAGCCACTTCAACTACACCAATCAGTTCATCTTCAAACACGACAGGATAGATCATGATACCCGCAGCACGTGTTGAGCCTGAAGCTGAACCAATATGAACGTAATCTTCAGGCGTATTTTCCAGAATAATCGGTGTCATATCCAGCGCGGCTTGACCAATCAGGCCTTCACCGATGCGATACATTTCTTTACCAACATCTTCGTTCTCTTCAAATGCGTATGCACCGTAACGTCTCAATTCGTCGGGATGTTTCTCCTCATCGATCAGATAGACGACACCCAACTGAGCGCCAAGCACAGGTGTGAACTCACTGATAAACATCTGTGAAATTTGGCGAATAGAGCCAATCCCCCGAAGCAGCTCCGGGACTCTTGCGATGTTCGAACTCATCCAGTTTTGATCCTGCTGAGCCTGTACATAAGCCCTCTCGATTTCCAGTTTTTCTTCCAGATCACTGGATACATCTTGGAACACACTGGCAATCTGACCAATCTCATCCTTGGATTTGACCTGAATGCGCCGAATGGTTCGATAACGTCCTTTACCAAAGCTGGTAATCATCATAGATACAGTGTTCAGACCCCGTGTAATACTCGGCAGCACCCACATAATGACACCCAATGCAAGCAACAACCCTGCAATCATGATACTTATCGTGATCTGTACGGCTCTCGTATACGCTGCATTAGCGTTCTTGATCTCGGCATCAATCTCTTGGTCCTGATAACGGGAAAGAGCATTCAAACTATCCACAGCTTCTTTTTGCACCGCGAGTCCTGTTGAATTGCGGTAGTTATTCGCATCTTCTACCCTGCTTTGGGACATCAGGCTGATCTGTCTCGTTGCATAGGAAGTATAAGCCGTCCACGCAGTATTCACACGATCCACCAGTTGATGTTCAGGTGCACTGTCTGCTCGGTTTCTTACTTCTACGAGGTTGCGATCGCCTCGATCCTTCATCTCCTTCAGGTCAGCGTCTGCTGCTGCAGTCGAGTTGTTTGGATTCAATAACAAGTTAGCCAGCACTTTAGCGATATCATTAACCTCTCCGCGTGCAGCAGAAGTGAATCTTACTTTGAGATAACGTTCCTGATACATCTGATCTATCTGTTGATTACTGCTGTTCAGCCGTTCATAACTCACAAATGTGAGCACAATCAAAATGGCCATCAGAGCGGTAAAACCAATCAGCAGTTTATTTCTGATCTTCATTCATCCCCCGCCCCCTTATCCAAAGTAATCCAGACCAGACATTTATCATCATCCCGCTCCTGGGGAATTTCGTCGTCAAAAAACATGGCCTGCATGGCAGCTTCATTCCACTGATGTGAGCCGGTCAGTTTTTCAATCAGGAATTCATGTTGTTCCTCCTGCCCGCCCTGAACAGCTTCCAATAATCCATCCGTATAGAGTGCAATATGCCCGTCACCCTCGTAATGGATCGTTTGTGGTTCAATATCCATCTTGTCAAATAAACCAACAGGACAGCAGACGCTGTCAAATGTGGTGACACTGCCGTCGTTTCGGAAAAATAAAGCAGGTGGATGCCCTGCATTAACATAATCAATGCGCTTCATCCGTGTATCAACGACCAGATAAATGGCCGTGAAATAATACTGCACCAATTGTTTTTCCAGATGGAGCTGGTTAAAACGACGGTTCAACTCCTGAATGACCTTCTCTGGATCCACATAAGTGGTAACCGTATCTTTCAACACAGACGCAATAAACATGGTAAACAGGGATGAAGATATCCCGTGTCCCATCATGTCGAGCAGCAGTACTCCGTAACGGCCTTCCCCAAGGGGGTACCAAGAATAGAGATCACCCGCAAGCTCAAAGGATGGTTTATAGATGGCATGCACTTGGAACAACGGGTCCCTAATTGCCGGACTTAATACAGCATTTTGGACCATCGCTGCCAACTTAAGCTCATCCTGTATACGTTGATCACGCTCTTTATGCCAATCCTTCTCCTGTTTCAAACGAAGTGCGAGTCGAATTCTGGCCATCAGTTCGACTTTATTAATCGGTTTGGTCACATAGTCGGATGCACCTGCATCCAATGCTTCGGCAAGTTTCTTGGAGTCTCCGATGGCAGTCACCATAATAATCGGTATATCCTTCAGATTCTCAAATTTCTGCACAATACTGCAGGCTTCGATACCGTCCATCTCGGGCATCATCATATCTAGCAAAATCAGGTCAATATCCGACGATTTTGGACGAAGTTCGTTGTTTTCCTCCCCAATTCCCAACACTTCAAACATTTCCATGGCGGAACTCGCCGTTACAATGTCACGATAGTTTTCTTTTTTCAGAATTTCTCGAATGATAATGACATTCGTCGGATTGTCGTCAACAATAAGTATTCTCATTGATATCTCCTTATCTGTGGCGTCCGGGTTTGTCGATTCTTATTAGGTTAATACGAACGTTGATTATACAAATTTTGCATACAAAACGGCAGTAGACATAATAATTCCTAGTATAACTATAATCGTAAAAACAACAAAACTCTATCAATACGTGTTCAAAAAGACCGGTTTTCAGTACCGAGAAGATGGGATAAAGCTAGAAATGGAGTAGCGGAGTGTAGGGAAAACTACGTGAGCAACGGACATTTCGGCTGAATTCCATATTCGATGCTGATGATGCCGATAGGCATCCTTCGTAATCAAAAGCGGACTTTATGAACATCCTTTATCAGTAAATAGCACCATCGCAGGGGAAATCCCTCGCTCGTTACCCTGTTTTTGCAGCGTCCTGATCCCGCTTCCAAACTTGCAAAAACATAGATAAGGAATGGGGCTTTCCCCATTCCTTATCTATGTTTTTGATTAAGCATTTTACATAAATGATTTAGAAGCTTGTCCATGTTCAGCAAACTTCAACTTGCAAGTATATCGGGTTAATCTTTCTTTTTAGCAATAACGAGTACTTTACCTTTGTCGAGTTCACTCTCGTAGAAGTCCGCTTCCGCTTCGGTAAAGCCCATCGAAACAATTTTGGCCCGGAGTTCATCACCACGTGAGCGGAACAGATTCGCCAAGGAATCAAATACGCCTTCTTCCTTAATACCAATTTCTTTGGCATCTGCTGTATCAGCAATTCGATCTGTACGATCCTTCTCATGGGCGAGAACAAAGATTTGATCAGGAAGGTATCCGGTAATCTGCAATTCTTTCACCGCTTCTACCGCCTGGACTCCGTTTTCTACCACTTTTGCATAAGCTTGCTCATTGGTTGAATTCATCGTTTCCACTCTCCTCTGATTTAATCTTCTGTATCGCGCTACTTAGTATATAACCATACTATATGGGGTTGAAACGATTCGGTAATAACCAATCCTAGGAAACTGTATCATCAAAAAGATCAATGCCTTCAATCTGCTGAGATCCTGACTTCATATATACCTTCAGAGCCTGGTCTCCACGGAGAAACACTTCTCCGTCCTCTGCCACATAATAAGGTTTCCCGAGAGCATGATGGATCGCTTCAATATTCATCTCAATTATCTTTCCGTTTAACATGATGTGATTCTCAGATGCATCGATATGCACATATTGAATAACATCCGTATCTTCACACAAGCCAACCTTCACATCATGAAAGTGATATTCAGGACACCCCAGATAAGGATCTTCCTGTTTATGCCCGGGCTGGCCCTTCTTGGCCAACAAATCATCCATAGTGTCATCCAGAGAAATGCCATTCAGAGTCCGAAAATGCTGGAAAGTCTCGGATCGATCAACAGCCAGAGTTACCTCTGACGCCTTCTCTTCCATTGCCGTCCATTGCATATCGTGAGCAGCGGGTACCGCTGCCGGCTGAACGGAAAAGGGAGAAATTACGCTAAACATCACAAGCAGTAGTTTCATCATGATTCTCACCCTTTCATCAGGTTCATCACCGCTCTGAAGGCTTCTTCATGGGTTACAAAGCGGTCATGTTACTTGCGCATCCGTTGCCATACATTCGCTGCAAGATCAATATACTTCATCCAGTTTTTCCCGCCCTTAGCTTCACCATTATATGTAGCTTCATAGGATTGCAAGGTACGATCCGTTGATGTAGCAGGAGGTGCAGTTACATGAACCGATTCAGCATGCTTGGTCTGTTCAGCGTTGTTACGTTTGGTTTGAAATTTCGCCATCAGCGTTGTGGAGACTTGTTTGGCTGCTGCCGTCACTTCATTCAACACTTCACCCAGATTCTCAACAGATTCCATAACAGGATCAATTTTTTTCATTTTGTGCTGTACATCCACCGTAATATCATTGGCGTGTCTTACTGTCTGCTTCACTTCATAACTAAGTTCATCAATGGTTTTCTGTACCTCCTGCAATGTCTGTGAGACATTGTCCAAAGAACTTTGAGCGGATTTCAAGGTACGAATTAAAAAGAATACCAGTACTGCAAATGCCACTGCAATCAGGGCCACGCTAATTTGATAGATCATAGAAGAACCTCTCTTTCCATATGTGCATCAGTTTGTTATTGCTATAGTTACCCGGCGATTTCCCGGACGAAACAATATTATATATCCCTTCATATATGCCTTCGCTTGGAAAAAAAACCAATGTTTCAAGCGGTTAGCACTCGGTTAAAGTTAGACTACACAAGGCGGTGAGGTGAACACAACTCACTCCACAATCAAGTATACGAAAGGATGAATACTTATGTTGAAATGGTCTGTATTATTTCTAATTATTGCACTGGTAGCTGGTATTTTTGGATTCTTTGGTATCGTTGAAGCAGCTGCTTCAATCGCGAAAGTACTCTTCTTCATCTTTGTTGTACTGTTCGTAATCTCCCTGATTACGGGACGCAGCCGAATGCGATAACCTCAGGTTCTGATATGACTGAGTGTTTACTAAACGAATACATACAAAAGCCGATCGTGCTACCAAGCCGATTGGCTTTTGTGCGTTCAGGCATAGTTCAACTTTTCTATACTATGTATTGCACTCCCTTCTGCTTTATTCCAATCCGCTCTCGTATGAATCACAAAAAATCAGGACCTTTTTGAGATAGCCAACCCGGTTTTATCCCACCGAAGTATGATATTAACAGGCTTGCTATATACCCACATATGAGCCAGTTGACACTGGAGAATGCAAGAAAATATTGTTATAATTTGTGATTCATAAGGGTGCTTGCTTGGTTACTTGTAATCAGGACAACATTTTACATACCTACCGAGGAGGAAAAACAAAATGAAAAAAATCGTAAGTTTTGCCGCTGCTTTAACGTTGATGGGTTCGATGGCTGCTGCTGCGGGTGCTGAGGAAGCGGTTACTGGAACGGTGAATCCGGAAAAAGGAACAGAAGCTACAACAACGACAACGACCACAACAACTCCAGCTGTTGAAGTGAACAAACCTGCTGTAGAAACAGTAGAAGGTACTGCTGAGACTGTAACAGGTACAACAACAGACACTACAGGTGCAGAAGGTACTTCAACTACAACTGAAACGCCAGCTACAACTACGGATGACAAAATGTTTGAAGAGCCACTCGTAAAACCAGGCGATGAAGTACTGGCACCAACGATGTTGCTGAACCTTCTGGAGCGCACTTGGTTCTATGATGCACCTAACGGTAAACCAATCGGTGCATTAGGTTCCCAAGTCATCGATACAACAGGTGAAGTGGTTGATGGATTCGATGGCGGCGAGTGGGTACAAGTATACACGTGGAAAGGCAAAGCGTGGATCCACGTTGCCATTCAGTAACATCGTATAATCGTTCTAATGATAAGTAAAGAGGACAGCGCGCACAAACGCGGCTGTCCTCTTTTGATTTTCCAAGATGTTCACTCCCTGTTCATGAGTTGCTTGTGACTTCTTCCGTCTTTGGCTCCACATGAACATGTACATGCATGATGTTATGCGATCGCTTCAACCGCTCTTCAACACGATCACAGATCTGATGTCCTTCAATCAAGCTCAGACCTCCGTCCACTTCAATGACTACATCCACAAGTACATGACTGCCATGCACACGTGCCTTCACATCCTTGATCATCTCAACACCAGGAACGCGTGCTACGGAGGATCTGAGATCCGTCAGTTCCTTCTGGTCAAATCCATCCGTAAGACGATGTGTAGAATCCCGGAAAATCTCCCAAGCCGTCTTGCAGATCAACAGACCTACAGCAATGGCAGCTACTTTATCCAGCCATGGAAGTCCAAACTGCGCACCTATAATTCCAATTGCAGCACCTATGCTGACCCAGGCATCCGATCGATTATCTTTCGCCGCAGCCATCAGAGCCTGACTATTAATTTGTTTAGCCAGACGGTTATTGTAACGATATACACCTAACATCACCACTGTACAGACTACAGCCACCGCTGCCGCCCACAGATTTGGAGCAACAAAGGCTCCTTCATACCAGGAGCGAACGGCTTCAACCAATACTTGCAACCCAACCATAGCCATAATAAATGAAGCCACCAAGGCAGCAACCGTCTCCGCTCTGAAATGACCATAGGCATGATCGGAATCAGGTGGTTTCTGGGAGATCCGAAGCCCAATCAATACAGCAACGGATGCCACAATATCCGTAAGGTTATTAAAACCATCGGCCAGCAAGGCGCTGGAAGCAAATAAATATCCACAGATCAGCTTAAAGGCGGACAAGACGAGATAGGCTGCAATACTAACCCAAGCCCCTCGCTCCCCTTTTCGAATTTCTTCATAAGCGTTCAAACCGGGCGACACCCCTTTAACGTTTCGTATTACAGTTTTTCCATGTTAACAAATGCGGAGCGTGTGGGTCTACAGAAACAGTGTTGCCAGGCTGCATTGCTGTAGGCAAGCCGAAACAAAGTTGGCCTCGGTAAAACCAATGGATTTGAGCATTTTATCAGGTTGCCCTTGTGGGGCTTTTATAAAACGTATAAAATAGGTACATCCCGTCCAATCTGGACGGCTCACTGTAAGACCGGGAGGGAAATAACGATGAGCGAAAATAACGAACCGAAAAAGGTCAGTTTGCAGGATGCTATACGCCAAAAACTGGCGCAAAAGAAAGAACAAGCAAATTCTGGTAACCAATCCAGCGCCTACTTTGAAGGCGGACCTAAAGCGATGAAGAGTCAAAACAACAAGAAGCCTAACAACCAACGTCGCCGTACTGGTGGATCTTAGGACTTAGAGTCGTAAAGATACACAGTGCATAACAAAAAGAACCGCAAGCCATTTACAGAGGCTTGCGGTTCTTTTGTGTCTATATGCATAATGTGCCGTAGATGATGCTTAGTTTAAGCTTCTACCGGATACATTTTATTGCGCAGTTCTTTGATTTCATCACTTTCCAGATATTCGTCATAGCTCATTTGGCGATCAATGATGCCATTCGGCGTAATTTCGATAATCCGGTTAGCAATGGTTTGAATGAACTGATGGTCATGAGATGTAAACAGCATGGTGCCGTCAAAATCAATCATACCATTGTTCAGCGCTGTAATGGATTCGAGATCCAAGTGGTTCGTAGGCTCATCCAGAATCAATGCGTTCGCACCAGTCTGCATCATTTTCGCTAGCATACAGCGAACTTTCTCGCCCCCGGAGAGTACACTTGCCTTTTTCAAGGATTCCTCACCTGAGAACAACATACGTCCCAAGAATCCACGCAGATACGTTTCATCCTGATCTTTGGAATATTGACGGAGCCAATCCACAAGAGTCATGTCCACACCGTCAAAATATTTGGAGTTGTCTTTTGGGAAATAAGCTTGAGTTGTAGTTACACCCCAAGTGTATTCGCCGCTATCCAATTCCGTTTCACCCATAAGAATATCAAACAAGAGTGACTTGGCATTCCCATTCGGGCCAACAAATGCAATTTTATCCCCTTTGTTCACGACAAAGCTGATATCATTCAGCATGTTTACACCATCAATGGATTTGCTGATACGATCTACGGTCAACAATTGTTTACCGGCTTCACGCTCAGGTTTGAAGTTGATAAACGGATATTTACGGTTCGATGGACGAAGGTCATCCAGCGTGATTTTGTCGAGTTGTTTCTTCCGGGAAGTTGCCTGTTTCGATTTCGAGGCGTTCGCAGAGAAACGTTGGATAAAGGCTTGAAGCTCTTTAATCTTCTCTTCTTTTTTCTTGTTGGCATCACGTTGCAACGCAAGTGCCAATTGGCTGGATTCATACCAGAAGTCATAGTTACCTACGTACAACTGAATTTTACCAAAGTCGATATCCGCAATGTGCGTACATACTTTGTTCAGGAAGTGACGGTCATGGGATACCACAATAACAGTACCTTCATAGTCCATCAAGAAGTTCTCCAGCCATTGAATGGATTCGAGATCCAAGTGGTTGGTAGGCTCATCGAGCAACAGGTTGTTTGGACGACCAAACAATGCTTGTGCAAGCAGGACACGAACTTTTTCGTTACCACTTAGTTCATTCATTTTCTTATCGTGCATGTCACGGTCGATACCCAGACCGATCAGGAGTGCCGCTGCATCCGGCTCAGCATCCCAGCCATTGAGCTCCGCAAATTCACCTTCAAGCTCACCTGCACGCAGGCCGTCTTCTTCTGTGAAGTCCGCTTTGGCATACAGCGTATCTTTTTCTTTCATAATGGCATAGAGACGACTATGACCCATAATTACCGTTTCGAGAACCGGATACTCATCATATTCAAAGTGGTTTTGCTTCAAAACGGCCATACGTTCGCCCGGGGTGATGTGCACCTCTCCCGAGTTGGATTCAATTTCACCGGACAAAATTTTCAAGAATGTTGATTTACCGGCTCCATTGGCGCCGATGAGGCCGTAACAGTTTCCTGGTGTGAATTTGATATTTACATCTTCAAAAAGTGCACGTTTTCCGTAGCGGAGCGTGATGCCGCTTGTACTGATCATTAAGCATACCATCCTTTATTGGTTAATCTGCATACTGCATGAATAGCAAGTTGCGTAAATCATGGATTCAATATCCCGATGCCTATTCTGGCACCATATTATAACACAAAAAAGCGGCAAATTCGAAAATTGGCCGCTTTTTACTTATTAAAGATTTGGTAAATACACTGTTCATGCAGGCATATCCCTACATTAACATATTTGGCTCACTTTTGTTAGCCCTGTTTACCTTCCTCGTGGTGAATGCGGAGTGTTTCGCCATGACCAAGCACCCGAATCCGCTCTTTACCAATGCCTAAACGTTCACGTTCAACTTCCAGCCGATCCAGCGCTTCCTTGGGCGTATCATCCGCCAGCTTGAATGTGCCGTAATGCATTGGCACCATGAGCTGTGAGCCAGATTCAACAAACCCCTGCAGCGCTTCTTCGGGTGTCACATGCTGAGAAGTCATGAACCATTCCGGATCGTAGGCACCGATGGGCATCAGGGTAACCCCAATGTCAAAGCGTTCTCCAATTGTTTTGAAACCCTGAAAGTAACCTGTATCACCCACAAAATACAACACAGGCGGACCGCCTGATGTTTTGGATGTATCGTTCTTCCCTGATTCCGTGGATGATTCATGCTGATTGTTCGTTGTTGCAGCACTTTCCGCTGCTGAAGTCGTTGCCGGATGGTTCGATTCCAATACATAACCGCCCCAATGGGACGTATTGGTATCAAATAACGTTCGGCGCGTCCAGTGCTGTGCAGGGACAAAGGTTATTTTGACTCCGCCAAGAGTCATATGATCCCACCATTTCATCTCCTGGCATCGATGGAATCCTTTGCGAATCATCTTGCGTTTCAGTCCATCGGGTACGATGAGCAACGTCTTGGCTGTAATCAGCTTACGCAAGGAAGCCAGATGCAGATGATCATAGTGGGAATGGGATATCAGAATCACATCCAAAGGTGGAATATCCTGAATCGGAATGCCGGGGGCACCGAGCCTTCGTTGAAATCCCATTTTTTCGGCCCACACCGGGTCAGTCACGATGTTTAATCCATAATATTGAATGAAAAACGTGGAGTGACCAATCCAGGTAATACTTGTGTCATCCCGGTTGGCATGCAGATAATCCAGTTCAGGCGGGTGTTTGGGCACGGTGTAGGAGTAGTCCTTCACTTTATTCCGCCGCTGCTCCCTCCATTGTTTGAATTCCTTCAGCGTTTTGTCCGTACTTACATTATCGATATTGTTATAACGGATTTTCGGCATGAAAGGGCCCTCCTCCCTTCCTCATTTCTTAACAAGAGATTACCCCAAACTGGAATGGACGTACCAATCAATCCTTTGGGTTCTTATATACGGCCAGATATACAAACAGAAAGACAATAGCAGCCGCAATGATCAATGGAGGGGCGTACATAATGGTGAATGTCTCAAAAAAGCTCAATCCGGTTATACCGGGTATCCCCGTGACTCCCTCAGTAGATAGTGGATCAAGCAAGGGAGTCATGAGTAAGAACATGTTTGGGTGCATGAACAGACTCATCCTTTCTTTTTACCAGAATTACCGCGCACATAATTGGCATCAAACAGGAACAGCTTCATAATCAGCACAAGCGAAGGAATGAGCACGAGTAACCCCAGACTAAACGCTGTAATGAGCGCAATCCCCATCGTGCGATTCGTAAAGCCGTCGTAAATATTGATGTAAGGATACAGAATGTACGGAAGGTGGGATCGCCCGTAACCATACCAGGCAAAGGCAAACTGAAGCATGACAGCAACAAAACACCAACCTAGATATTTACTTTTCCACACCAGCGACACGGCAATGACAAAACAAATAAACGAAGCGATGAACATCCACGAAATATTCACCATCTGCTCAAAGTGTTCGGGATTCTGTTTGTTAATCTGCAGAAAAGCCAGAAAGCTTGCAAAAATGGTAGGCAAACTCCAGAGCAGCGCGTACTCTCGAAGCACCTCATATGCTGGCTCATCCCCCGCCCGTTTTGCATAATAAGATAGAAACATCGCCGAGATGTACAGCACACTAACCAGTGCAAGCAAAACAACCGACCAGGTATAGGGATTCGTCAAAAATTCACGCCAGCGAAAAAACACCTGATCGCCCACCTCTTCAATGATCCCGCCTTCGGATATCGCCAAAATGGTGGAAAATACAGCCGGAATCAACAATCCCGTCGCCCCGTACAATGCCATGTAGATCCGGCTGTTCTGCCCATGGTTGCCATAGGTATTGTAGGCGTAATACACACCCCGGATGGCAAGCAGTACAATGGCCAGGGAACCCGGAACCAGTAAAGCCGTCCCGTAATAAAAGGCGCTGTCCGGATAAAATCCGACCAGTCCAACCACAAAAAAGATCAAAAACACATTCGTCACTTCCCACACGGGAGACAGGTAGCGCTGAATGATGTTATGAATTTTGTTCTCATGCCCGGTCAAAATGCTATAAAAGCTGAAGAACCCGGCGCCAAAATCAATCGAAGCAACGATCAGGTAACCGAACAAAAACGTCCACAATATTGCGATGCCTGCAATTTCGAAACTCAATGCACGATCCCTCCTTCAAGCCCCAGAGACTCTAGTTCCTTCTCTGCTTCCTTGTTACGGAACAGCTTGCTGAGTACCCGAATGCACGAGAAACACAGGATCAGATACAGCAAGATGAACAACACTAACATCCATCCTACCGAAGTTGACGTCGTGGCTGCTTCCGCCACCTTCATATATCCGCGTAAGATCCAAGGCTGCCTGCCAACTTCAGCGAACATCCACCCCAGCTCGATGGCAATCATGGCCAGTGGCCCCAGCAAAACAATGCCGAGTAGCAGCCATTTGGGGTATGGCTTGCGCCCTGGTAACCACCGACGCAGTACATATAATACAGGAATCATAAGAATGATCACTCCGGTTGTGACTTTCAGGTCGAACATATAGTGAATAGACAATGGTGGCCTCAGATCCGCAGGATACTCTTCGAGACCTTTCACTTCCGTATCGGGACGATTACCTGCCAAAATGCTAAGCGCATAGGGAATCTCAATCGCATATTTCACCTCATTGTTTTCATCCAAAATCCCCCCATAGACGAGCGGTGCCTCTTTCATCGTCTTGAAATGCCATTCTGCGGCAGCCAGCTTCTCTGGCTGATATTTCGCCAGGAACTTACCGGAGGAATCGCCGATCATGACGGTACTGATAGCAAATACGAGAGCAGATACCGTCGTGAGTTTCAGTGCTTTTTTGTAATACACATGATCCCGTCCCCGAAGCAAACTGAAGGCGGCTATCCCCGCCAGGATACCTGCACTCAAGGTGTAGGATGAGGCGAGTACATGGGACACTTTGGTTGGCGTTGCCGGATTCAACATGGCAGCAATCGGATGAATGTCCTTCATAATGCCATTAATCAGGGTGAATCCCTGAGGCTGGTTCATGAAGGAGTTCACCGTTGTAATGAAGATCGCAGATGCAGATGAGCCGAGAGCTACCGGAATCAACAGCAGCATATGCGTATATTTCTTTTTGAAACGATCCCACGTATAGAGGTAAATCCCAAGAAAGATCGCCTCTACAAAAAAGGCAAACGTCTCCATGAACAGCGGCAGGGCGATTGCCTGACCCGCTACCCGCATAAACATCGGCCACAGCAGACTGAGCTGTAATCCGATCGAGGTGCCTGTAACGACACCAACAGCAACGGTTATGACAAAACCTCGTGCCCATCGGCGTGCCAGCAAGGTGTAATGCATATCATTGGTTCGGAGTCCTCGCCACTCGGCCAAGGCAATCATAAGTGGAACACCTACACCAATAGAGGCAAAAATAATGTGCACAAACAAGGTAAGGCCGGTTAGTATCCGGCTGAGCAGAACAGGATCCAGGGATGACATGGTTACACTCCTCTTTCACATAATCGTTATGTACGACAGCAGTTACACTGCATGAACATGTATCTCAATAACTCATGATTCGGATGATGCTCTTCACAACGGCATACAGCACAACCACAGCTGCAACCAGACAGACGATGATGAGTGTTTTCTCTTGTTTACGGAACATATACCTGCCGTCCTCCTTTTGCATGGGATGCAAATTATGGCTCTATAGACAGTTTGCAAAAGAAGTTGTTTTTTTATCCGGGGAAATTGAAAAACAAAAAAGGCCTTTCCCCTTATCACGCTCACACGTTGAAGGGAAAAGGCTCTATCCGTAGGTCTCGTACATAAACATTATTCATAAAAAAGTGAAATACATTTCTTCATCCATCAATAAATTCACACCAAGACGTCCTGTTTGGGCAGTCGAACCTTGAACGTACTTCCTTTGTCCGGTGCAGATATAAAAGTCAGCGTACCCTTGTGATCCTCTATAATTTTACGGGAAATGTACAACCCGATTCCTGTTCCACCAATCTGCCGATGATCCGAATTATCAACCCGATAGAATTTGTTGAACAGCATGTCCTTCTCTTGCTCCGCAATACCAATTCCGTAGTCACGCACATCAAGACATAACCATTCCTCTTCTTCCCATAACGTAACATCAATACGATCAGCTCCCGGAGAATACTTGACTGCATTGCCCACCAGATTATGCAGAACCTGAACCATCCTGTTCTGGTCAGCATAAGCAAAGAAGTCTCCATTAAACGTATGCACGTAGATCCGTTGGGCAGACTTCATATTCCACTGTTCGGCAACCCCTTCTACCAATTCAACCAGCGGTACATATGTCATGTGGTAAGTCATACCTTCGTTGTCGAGGCGCTGAATATCGAGTACATCATCGAGCAAACTGCTCAGCCGCTTGCCCTCCGAAGAGATGGTCTGCATGAATTCCCGCTGTTGAGCTGCCGGAAGGTCATACATCATCATTAATTCCACATATCCCATAATGGTGGCTACAGGCGTTCGAAGCTCATGAGATACCACACTGATGAGCTCATTTTTCATCCGATCCAGCCGTTCTTCTCCTGTCCGGTCACGGAACACCAGCAGAAACCCATGGTTTTTACCCGGGACATCCATCTGCTTCATGTACAAGGAAAATACACTTTTATCCACATTATTGAATATAAATTCGGTCTCGATAAACGCCGTTTCTCCATTCAGGAATGCTCTCGTCTGTTCCATCAGATTGAAGTTGTCCGTTAATACCATCGTATCAATCGCCTGCGCCAAATCTTCAATGGATCTGCCCATAAAATCACCCAAACCAAACATCTCTTCTATCCTTCGGTTGACGATGGTTATAGTCCCTGATCGATCAGACATCACGAGCCCTTCCCGTACGGATTCAATGAATTGCTCACTGATATCTCGCTGTTCCTGAATGGCAATCTTCTCATTGAACAACTCCGAGTTCAGCTTCTCCAGCGCAAGGGCATGACGTACACGATCTTCTTCTGCTCTGGTCCGCTCGGTAATATCCTTAATGAATAGATTATATAATGTCTCATTTTTGCCCAACTGGATCTCAACAATTTTGTACTCGATCGGAAATACGGAACCATCCCGTCGGATACCTGAAATTTCTTCAACAATGGTGTATCTTTTACCTTCAACATATTCAAATCGCTCCAGCAAATTCTTGATCTCACTGCAGCTGGCCCCTTGAAAAAGAGATGGTGCTTCCTTGTGCAGGATCACTTCTTCCCGAAGCAATCCAAACATTCTTTCGGCCTCCGGATTAAACTCAACGATGATTCCATTCGAGTCTACAGCGATAATCGCATCTATTGACGATTCAATAATTGCACGTTTGACTTCTTCACTATTCTTGAGTTCCTTGGTCCGCTCTATGACCCTGTCCTCCAGAGTTAACTTATCGTGACGAATCTGTTCGAATTGTTCCAGCAGTACATCAGCCATTTTACGCAAATTACCAATAAGAATCTGTACTTCAGTTACATGGCTCGTTGGCCACTCCATCTTCCCATTTCGAAACAGCAACCTCGGAAGAGAACCTGTCATTCTGGTTAGTCTTAAGAGTGGACTAACGACCTTACTGCTCAGAGGAGCCGCTACAATCATGGAAGCCACGATGATGAGGAACAGGTATTGCAATGTGGTAAGATAGATCGATTCTATTCGAGGATAATACTTGGTTGAGCTGGTCTCAATGAATACCCGATAAGGTGTTACAGCTGTCATCTCCGCTTCATAGATGAAAGATGCCTGTTTCCAGTGATTCAATACAGCACTGTAATGGATATTTGCGGAACTTAACAGAAAGAGGTTCTCCGTTGATTTCAGAAGACGGAATCTGTCCATGTCCAGGTAATCGCCTGCTTGAAGTGTATTCAATCCAGAAGCGACGACTGTATCATTCCGATCCAGCAGAATCACATTCACACCCAGTAGATGATGATAACGCGCCATATTCTGATCCATATTCTCGGAGGTTACATACTCTTCATCAATGTCCTGAACAACCGCAGTCGCTGCATATTTCATATCACGTAATATGGCATCATTCATTTGACCCAATTGTCTGCGGCTATCTGCGGATAACAGTACCAGAGAAACAAATACCACAAAGGCGACTACGTATTTAAACGCAATTCTTGTTAGTGGAATGGTTCCCATGCGTTTTGATTTGTGTTCACCCGTGGTGATCCAAAAATCAACTACAATTCCCGCAATCAGCGCATTCACCATACCAATCACAGCAACATACATATACTCATACTTCATATCGTCTATATTTAAACCCAACATAAAATGCCCGGCATAGATAACAGGAAGTAACATCACTACCCAAAAGACAGCATTAGCCTTGATTAAGCTGCCATTCTTCCAACGGATCTGCCAAACGAGCATCCAGATTAATTCCATGAAGTGGGCAAGCATGACAGTTAAATTGTGCGGCACAAAGCCGACAACGGTGGTATTTAACAGATAGATGACTGTAAGGGTGACAAAACCATAGATGGCCCCATGCAAACGAAGAGCGATGAGTGCTGCTGCGCTGCCAACCATAAACTGCACGCCATAGAATAAGGTAAGTGGAAAAATAGTACTTAGTGAGCCAAGAATGATCAGTATGCTGGTTCCAAACCAGGGTATCCTTAGCTTCAGCACGACCCACTCCAGCAGCTGTTTTGCCTTTATAAGATCCATAAGCAATTGCCCTCATGGATCATTTTTTCTTCTGTTTTCAACAACAACGTTGGTTCCCCCTATAAACTTAAGCGGATACAATCTTACTTTTTTCCCCTCAAATCGTTCTGATCCATTATACTGTAATTAGTACTTGGTGTAGCTTTGGGAAATTTTGATTGATCGGCAACCAAACTGCATTCATGCTAGAATATTGAAGTTCATTTCAAAAACTTATTTTTTTCTCTACATATACATCCTATATTTTGGGATAGAAACATTAAAAAATTTGCGGCATTTATTCGCAATTCACCTTGTTTTTTTAGCATTTTCTTAACATATTATTTTCACCAGGAGTGTGACCCTATGACTATCAAAGTACTTCTTATAGAAGATGAGAAAAATCTGGCCGACATGATTGCTTTCTTTCTTGAGGAGGAAGGATACATCACTGAACGGGTTCATCATGCCCGCGAGGCACTTCAACTGTTTCCACAATTCCAGCCGGATATTGTTGTAACGGATCTCATGCTTCCTGAAATGGATGGAAATGATCTCGTAGAAGCCTTTCGCCAGCACTCCACTGTGCCCATTCTGATGATCTCGGCAAGCACCATGCTGAATGATCGACTTCGCGCATTGCATAATGGTGCGGATGACTTTCTGTGCAAACCATTTAGTTTGAAAGAGTTGGATGCCCGGATTAAAGCACTGCTGCGAAGATCAATCATTTCCTATAAGGATAAACCGGTAAAAGAAGACAAGCAGGCAGAGGTTACTGGACATGTGAATGTGAATGAGTACAGAAGAACTCTCTTTGTGGATGGTGTTGAAATCGAGGTCACTCATATTGAGTTTGAGATTATGAAGGAATTGTACCGCAATCCGGGTAAAGTGTTTACACGCAATGAACTGATGGATCGCATCAAAGGCTCCGAACGCGCCTATCTGGATCGTACCATTGATGTTCACATCTCAAGTCTGCGTAAAAAAATAGAGCCTGACCCCAAGAACCCACGTTATATTAAGACGGTTTGGGGAACAGGCTATAAATATGTGATCTAATAGGACCGTAACGCTTGAAGTTAAAAACCCTCTGCCATATCCCTCTTTTATCTCATGGATAAGATGGGCGGTATGGCTATTTCTGATTTATGGACAGACGACAAATGTAACCAATTTTCTATATCCTTGATTAGTTGATCCGGCTCATGCTCATTCCAGAGAATCATCTTCATCTCACCTGTACCTGTAATCTGTTGAAGGTGACGCTTCCGAATAAGGGATTTGAAATCCGTAATGACCAGTAACGGAAGTTGTGGCATAAAAGCCCGAATGGCATTTGCTGCTGACACCGCTTCTTCGGCAACCTGATAATCAACAATACAGTAACGGGCGTTTTCCCAACTTCCACGATGTGTTTCTATCGCAGAACCAGATGCTGAGTCCTCAAACCAGTTCCTGAACAATTGAATAATATTCTCATATGTAATACGACGTTTTCCATCCGAGAGCACGGTAATGGGTTCCATAGGTATAACCTCCAGTTGATTCTTATCTTTATTGTGCCAATTTTCGTTTAAAAATGTTTGTGCGTGAACATGAAAGAAGTGTTAACAAATTTCGTACTTCTTCACATTAAGTGTTAGACAATTCCCCTTCACTTCTGTATGATTTCGCAGATTCCTCACATTGATGTAAAATAGAGAAATACCCGTGTGATTTAATTTACGGGAAGTTATAGATGAATCTGGTACTATAGGAGGTTACATTGATGAATATTGTTTCCATTGAACCAACACCGAGTCCAAATACGATGATGTTACATCTCGATGAACGTCTGGAGGACGGAATTCGCAAAACATATACACTGGACAACGAACGATCTGCTCCGGCGTTCATTCGCCAGATGCTTCATATTCCCGGTGTAAAGAGTGTGTTCCACACAACAGACTTTGTAGCACTTGATCGTAAAGGGAATGCCGACTGGTCCGTTATCTTGGGTGAAGTCCAAAATCGCCTTGGACAGCAAGGTATCGATCTGGACTGGATAGAATCTGAAGATGGTTCAGGCGAGCACTTCGGAGAAGCACAGGTATTTGTACAATTCTTCCGAGGCGTACCGATGCAAATTAGGGTCAAGGCCGGGGTCAAGGAAGAACGAATCTCGTTGTCAGATCGTTTTGTCAAAGCCGTAACAGAAGTCGCCAGTGCGACGATGATCAAAGAACGCAAACTGAGTGATTACGGTGTTCGATATGGTGAATTGCCTGATATTGCACGTGAAGTCGAGCAGGAATTGGAAGCCGCTTACCCGCCGGAACGATTGGAGCAGGTCATCAAACAGGCCATTGAACATGGTACCAAATCCGAAGAGTTCGTCGAGCGCCGCCGTGAATTGGATGGAGCCGAACTTGAAGAGGCTCTGCGAAACGAGGACTGGAATGTTCGCTATGCGGCATTTGACGGCATGGAGCCTACGACAGAAAGACTGCCTCTCGTAGCCCATGCCTTGCATGACAACAAAATGCAGATTCGCCGCTTGGCTGTCGTATACCTGGGTGACATTCGTACACCGGAAGCGATGGAATTGCTGTATGAAGCGCTTCAGGACAGTTCTCCTGCGGTACGCCGGACTGCCGGGGATACCTTGTCTGATATCGGTGACCCTGCCGCAACCCCAGCCATGACAGCCACTTTATCCGATAAAAGTAAACTTGTACGCTGGCGTGCAGCACGTTTTCTCTATGAGGTCGGAACTGAAGAAGCAGAGCAAGCGTTGAGAGTGGCAGCCGATGATCCTGAATTTGAAGTCAGCCTGCAGGCCAAGATGGCTCTGGAGCGGATCGAATCGGGCGAACAGGCCGCTGGAACGGTATGGCAGCAGATGGCTGGTCGTAACAAAAAAGAGGAATAGTCGTCTCGCAGACCTCACATCCAACAATTGTTATTGCACTGGAAAACCATGCGCGTTATACTGATTGTCTGTTTACTAAACAGGACACACGGTATTAAGTTGTGTTGTTCATAATTTCATAGACAATAGATACACCTCATCCATTGATGGTGAGGTAGAGGTCGCGGGTGCGATCAGTATGCTGATGGAGGCGCTAAGGAGCCGCTTATGAGATCAGCCGAAAGGTGTACCCGCCGAAGCTTGCTGGACGTTCCTTATACGGTCCGGTGAGCTGGGGCTGCTGTCGAAAGGCGCAGAACTGTCACGGAAGCACATTTCCTTTATATAAAGGTATGAATTCTTCTGTGTTGAGCTATCTTAATCATCTGGACATGGTGCGGACATTGAAATATTAAAGACCGCAGGCTGATGCCTGTGGTCTTTTTGTTTATGAATTCAAGTATCGCAAACATCAGTATATCGAATGAAGGAGTGTTTCCATGCAAGACCGCAGTAACCCAACAACAACAACAACAACAACAACTGGACCTTCCCTGAAAAAAGGATTACGCGCACGCCATATGACGATGATCGCCCTCGGTGGCTCGATTGGTACCGGGCTGTTTCTCGCAAGTGGTACCGCCATCTCAACCGCAGGCCCTGGTGGAGCATTAATTGCCTATGTGGCCGTTGGCATCATGGTTTATTTCCTAATGACCAGCCTTGGTGAGCTTGCTACCTTTATGCCGGACTCCGGTTCATTTAATACGTATGCCGCACGTTTTGTCGATCCTGCTCTCGGGTTCGCCATGGGCTGGAACTTCTGGTACAACTGGGCGGTAACTATTGCAGCAGAGCTTGCTGCCGCTACTGTACTCATTAAATACTGGTTCCCTGACAGTTCGTCCATGTTATGGAGCTTATTATTCCTCGTGCTGATCTTTTCCTTGAACGTGTTGTCCGTTAAAGGCTATGGAGAGTCCGAGTACTGGTTCGCCATTATCAAAGTCGCTACTGTTATCATCTTCCTGGCCGTTGGTGTGCTCATGATCTTTGGTATTATGGGCGGAGAAGCGGTTGGTTTCAGTAACTTCACCATCGGTGATGCGCCCATCCATGGCGGATTCTTCGCCGTGTTAGGCGTATTCATGGCTGCGGGATTTTCATTCCAAGGTACCGAGCTTATCGGGGTAGCCGCCGGTGAAAGTGAAAACCCGCGCGAAAATGTACCTCGTGCAATTCGTCAGGTATTTTGGCGCATTCTGATTTTTTACATTTTGGCGATTACCGTAATCAGTTTGATCATCCCGTATACGCATCCGAATCTGCTCAAAGGTGATCTGGAAAATATCGGTGTCAGCCCGTTCACACTGGTGTTTGAGAAAGCTGGACTCGCCATTGCAGCTTCCGTGATGAATGCCGTTATTCTGACTTCTGTACTCTCTGCCGGTAACTCAGGCATGTACGCTTCAAGTCGGGTTCTCTATGCCCTTGCCCGTGACGGTAAAGCCCCTCGTTTCCTGGGCAAGCTGAACAAAAAAGGCATTCCAATGAATGCACTTTTGCTTACAACAGCCGTTGGTATGTTAGCATTCCTTGCCTCCCTGTTCGGCGATGGGATTGTGTACACCTGGTTGCTGAATGCATCCGGTATGTGTGGTTTCATCACTTGGCTAGGTATCGCTATCAGTCATTATCGCTTCCGTCGTGCATACGTTGCACAAGGCAGGGATCTGAGCGATTTGCCTTACCGTGCACGCTGGTTCCCGTTTGGGCCCATCTTTGCTTTTGTCCTGTGTATCATCGTGATCATCGGACAGAATTATCAGGCATTCACGGGTGATCAGATCGACTGGAGTGGAGCCATCGTTGCCTACCTGAGCGTACCCCTGTTCCTGGTGTTGTGGCTTGGTTACAAATGGATCAAAAAGACCAAAGTGGTGCCGCTGCAGGAATGTGATTTCACACCTACTGATTCACCAAGTGACAAGCACTAACGAAGAATCACGCTATTTCTGTCCTCTACGTTCTCATGTAAATGGTTAGTTCAACTTATACAACGATACAATCTGACACCATATAATAAAACCTCCCCGTGGCGTTGCAGTCTTCCTACTGTAGCGAAAAGGGGAGGTTTTGTGTTGGATCGGCTCCCCCTTTGAACATTTCTGTACGTCCTTTCGTCCCTGTCCATATTTTGTATAGATCCGTAAGTAGAATAGAGAAGGGTATACTATTTTTCTTGGACAACGGGAGTTGATGTATAATGAAAAAATTCTCTATTCTGCTCGTTCTACTGGGCATCCTGATCATCAGCTTTCCTTTCCTGCGGGAAACGTATTATGACTGGCAGCAAACCCGTGTCATGAACGATCTGGAGCAGTTGCAAAATGGCTTGTCTAAACTTAATCACTCCTTTGAACAAGGCATACAGGATGCAGCTTCTGCCGAGCCAACTACTGACAATACAGGTACAGTGCAAGAGGACTCCTCGGATACGTTGGGGGTGCTATCGATTGACAAGATTGATGTCCGCTTACCCATTCTGGAGGGTGCAACGGAGGACAACATGAAGGTAGCTGCAACCCATCTTGTCGAAACCACTAGGATCGGGAACAATGGTAATGCTGCCATAGCCGCTCATCGTGCCCACAAAAAAGGACGACTGTTCAATCGTCTGGGAGAACTCCAGATTGGCGATTCAATGGAAGTCACCCTGGCAGATCGAACAATTATCCAGTACAAGGTAGATCATATATCCGTTGTGGAGCCAACTGACTTATCTGTGCTGGAGGATCCCGGGCTTGGACAGGTCCTTACCTTGATTACCTGTGATCCACTCGTCAATCCAACACATCGCCTAATTGTAAGAGCTATTGCAGTGAATCCGAATGTTACGGAGACCTGATCCTCCCTAAATATCACCAAAAAATACCCTCTAGCATATTCACACGTCGACGCTAAGTCTTCGTAGTGATTGCTAGAGGGTATTTCTATCTACACAAGATGAATCTTAGATACTGCGTTTTTCGATCTAGCGTTGAAGCTGTTGTCTGCGGCGGAAGTACATGAATCCCGCGCTACCTAGCGCTATCAGCATCATACCCACAGCAGTGTAAGCCAATGTGCTCTCTTCACCTGTTTGTGGCAGCATTCCCTGAGATCCAAGATTTCCGTTTGGCTGTGATGCAGAATTTCCATTGCCCTGTGATCCATCTGTATCCGTTCCAGCAGGAGGTGCAAGTGCACCATCCCCATCCGGTGCATCAGTATCCCCAACTGGAGGTGCAGTGTCGTCACCGTTGAAAACGCCTGGTGTCGTTGGGACTACCCCGGAATCTTCATCTGTCGGACTTTGGGTTCCTCCCCCAGACTCTGTAGGTTCAGTAACAACAGTGCCTGGGATAGACGTTCCTGGTGTTTCCGGTTCCGGTGTTGTTGGTTTATCCGGATCTGGCGGCGTTACCCCCGTATTAGGTGTTCCCGGATTATAAGGTCCACTAGACCCACCACCCGATACCGGGATAGCCTGATTTGTTTTTTCCACAACTACGGCTTCGGTTTGTATGTTCGTAATTTCAAATGGTACTGGTGTTGTTTCCAACATGTATCCGTTGGGCGCTTTTATTTCAACCAACTGATATTTATTGATATCCAAGTCTTCAAGTACAATTTCACCTTGTTGATTGGTTGTCAATGTAGCTTCATCCAGACCTGTTACCTTGCGGAACTCCCAATTCCCATTTGCATCCATTAATGCAGTTTGGGCCCGTAATTCAAACACAGCTCCTTGCAGGTGCTGTGTTCTACCCGCATTGGTTTTAATCAATTTCACGGAACGATCATTTTTTTTATTTTCTATGGTCAATTGGGTTTCCGGGCTGATAATAGATACAAGGGTCTCCGGCTGTTCAATAACAAAGCCTTCTGCCTTGGTCTCTACCAATGTATATGGACCATAGTCCAAACCGTCGAATTCAATGACCCCATTGAGGTCGGTTACTTTTGTATCGATGACAATGTTGGAACGATCACGCAATTCGAATTCAATTCCGCTTAATACGGACTGATCCTTGGCATTTACTTTGGTAACGACAAGTGTACCACCCGTCCCCATTGCATTAGACTTCGTCAATGTAATAATCTCCGTCTGATTCTCTACAATCGTGAACGGAATTGGTGTAGCATCCAACTGATAAAACTCGGGTGCCACGACTTCTACCAATTCATAATCTCCTGGTAACAGTCCCCCTTTGGCGATCTTTCCATCTTCCCCTGTCGTTAACTCATCGATTTTCTCTCGCGTAGCGCCGTCCTTGGCGTACAATTCGAAAGTTGCACCGTTAAGTGTCTTGGAGGAGTCCACCGCATCTACCTTGATTAATTCAAAGCCTTGGCGAATCTTTTTATTTTCAATTTCAAAAGTGATATCCGCATCCTTAAATTCAATCGTTTTACCTGAGGCAGAGCCATATTCAGGATCAACCAAGTACCCTGCCGGTGCAGATAATTCTTTTAACTTATAAGGTACACCGTTGGTTAGATTGTTTAATCGATAGTTTCTGGAGCTTTCAACCACACCATTCTCGTCCGTTGGTTTCAATGTTTCCAGAAGCGTAGTTCCAGACGCATTATAGATTGCAAATATTGCACCCTCCAGCGGAACTCCTGTATCACTGACTTTGTGAATTCTGATTTTGCCCAGACCTGTAGAGGCTCCTCCACCTGCTCCAGCCAAGGAAACTTTGATTCCCGACTGATTACCTTCTCCGATTACCGAGGAAGATTGGCCTGCAAATTCAACCTTATTCTCAATTCGGGCGCCATGATCGGCATTAATATAAGACTGATATTCCAAAATGAATGCAGTATGGATATCTTTCTTGAAGGTGAAGGTAAATGTATTGCCCTCCACGTCCAATTCATAATCAGCCGGATCAACAAGTCCAGCTTTGGTAGATACATTGCCTGAATTGTTGGCAGGTAAATTGGTTGCATATAATTTCAATGAATCAGCCAATAAAATCTGGTTCTCTGACATGGTATCTGTTAATTGATTACCCGCAGGAATGAAAGATTGACTTGGATTGATATTTACCGTCCATGATGCTTTATCCGTTGTACCTTCTTGCTTTCCTGTTTTGTGCACGTATACACCACCGTTGGCAGGTGTAACACTAGCTGATCTATTAAATCGTATTGCACCACCCTCACCATCCGTCAGAACAGCCTGGTTGGCATAAGCGCCTACGACAGAATATGGTCCATCCAGACTTGTTTGGTACTGAATGCGATAAGCCATTTTGCCCATGTTACCCAGATCCAAGACAAAACCTTTACCGTCCGGGTTCAGTTGGAATTGATCAGGTGTGAGTGGTACCTCGCTACCTACAGCAGTAACATTATTAGCTCCCTGTAACTCTAACTCATGAACTTTCAATGAACCGTCTACGAAAGATTGGTCTCCAGTGTAGGCATCCTTAAGGATTGCATCCTGAATATCAAACAAATTGTAGTTTACATCGATTGTCCAGGTGATCTTTTTATCTTTGGCGCTATATTCACCCTTTTTGTTACCATTTTGAATCGTGTAGTCCTGCGGTTTGACCGCAGCAGATTTTGTAATCGTAGTCTGTTTTACATCAGACTCTTCCCAATCGATCTTGGCCGAGTTGCGATATTCATCATTCGTTGGCATACCCGCTGTGGGATCGAAGCTTGTCTTATAAGTAATAACATGCTCCGTACTGAGCGTTACGCCGTCCTTCAAGCGAAGTGAGAATCCTTTTTCATACGTTGGATCAGCCGGGTCTGGAGTCAGTTCAAAGTCGTCCTTGTTAACACCACTCACTTGAAGACTACCCGGAATCAGTTTCATATGTCTGCCTTCGTAATTATCGGTGATGACGATATCCGTCATGTCCTGCAAATCATGATTCAAAACCATCTGCCATTCAATTTCTTTTGTGTTGAAGTTTTCACTTTTTACACTCTTTGCAAAAATGACTTCCTGAATGTCTCTTCGGCCTGTTTTGGAAGTACCATCATACATGTTCACTGTGTTCGTAATGGTGTCGTTTGTATAAACACGATGAATGGATTGTGTATCATATTCAATCTCATAGGCCTTTGTAATATCGTTCTTAAAATGTAATCTGAAGCCATCATCGAACCCTGTACCGATCGCTTCGAGTGTGTATTCATTTGGATTGATCAGTGTTCTGTTCGAAGCCGCTCCACTTGCATTAATGTCCACTTGATACACTTTGACGGAATTGTTGATCAGTTGCTGTTTTGCCGTATCAAAGCGGTCTTCAATCCATGCATTCGTTTGCATGATTTCTTGCTGATTGTAGTTATATTGCACTTTCCATGTGATCGTCTGCGTCACCGGATCATACGTACTATCTTGCCCTGACTTGTTCAAAGGCTCATTAAAACTCACACGAACTCGACCAATATCTGTTTCGTTGTGCTCGCTCTGATCTGTTGTAAGCGCAACCTGATTTTGATACTCCACGTTGGTGAACGGAGCAGTGGTTGGTGCTTTAACACTTGTCGTATAGGTTACACGATAGGCCTTATCTGTATCTCCCAATTGAATTGGAAACTCTGATTCTGTGCGAACCCCTGGACCTTCTTTAACAGATCCATTCAATTGCACTTCCAATTCGCGAATTTCGATATTGCCCTTGAGCTCTAGCTCTGCCGGGAACGTGTCTGCAAGAACAGCATTTTTCATAGCCTTCTCGCCTTGGTTAAAATCTACGGTCCATTTAATTTCATCCGAGTTGAAGTTGTTTTTGTTTGCTGTTCCCGATTTCTTTAACTTATCTATGGCTGTGTTGGCAAAATGCACATCAATGATGCCCTGCCCTACGGAACTAAAGTCTATCTGTTGTTTCAAACCATCTTCCATCTTGCTCTCATCGAACTTAATCCACACGTAGAAGTTGCCTTCCAGTTTTGCATGCTCGATCAGTTCATTAAAGGTAAAGATGATTGTGCCATCTGGATTCACCACATACTCCCCTACACCGCCATCCAGATTACCCTTAAGCTGTGATCCGATGATGAATTTATCGGGCAAGTTAAAGGTGAACGTAGAGCCATCGCTGTAGTTGTGGTTGTCATCTGCAAGTCCCCATGCAAAGACTACAGCCACCTCATCCTGAATGCGTGGTCGAATATCCTCGATTTTATCTCCTTTGACTTCAATCGTGCCATTCCCGTTGTCTTCTGGTGCCTGATTGTACATCTGCACACTGGTAATCAATTGATCTGTAATTACCGGACCTGCAGCTGCCACTGCTAAACTGCTCTGGTTGAGGTTTCCCTCCCCCTCTTCTTCCGGAGTGGCAGCAACGTCAACGTTGTTGACCTCTTCCGAACCTGCCAAACCTTCTTCTGACGCTGTATCGCTGATTGCACTGGCTGGCAAATTAGTTAATTCATCCTGAGCATGCATTGTTGGTGTAAATATCCAACCCTGCATCATTTGCGTGACCAGTAACAGAGCAATGATCACTATGCTCACTTTTTTCCTCATTGTTTGCATATCCTCCTCGTACGTAGTGTTGGCATACGCCGAAGATTAGAATAGCAAAGCGACATATACAAAAAATAGACAACCCTAAATTGAACACAAAAAAGGATACTCCTCAATCGAAGCATCCTGTTCAAACGGTTGTTATAGTGTCCAGTTAATTTTGACGCGCAGATCCGTAGTACCTTCCATTTTGGACACATAATAAGATATCGATTCCATGCCAAGCTGGTACAAATCCTGCAAATCTTCAATCAGTCCAGCCTCCGTACCCTTGTACCTGAATGTCAGCGAGGTTCCGCCTTCCTTCAGCTTACTCTGAACTTTGGTCTTCAGCGCAGCATGGCCTTTAACAGCATCCTGTTCATCATACAGGGAATAGTCGAGAGCATGGTACAGCTTCTGATAGGCTGCCTTTTTGCTATCTCCAGCCTTCACCAGCTTCAGTAAAGCTTCCCGATACGGGGCTGGCGCAGCGGGGTACTTGCTTTTGCCTGTCCAGATATGGTCACGCGCCATCTCATCATCACTCAGCATATAATAACTGTGGCTCACCTTACCTTTGCGGTCAGGGGTAGGATCATCCCAGGTTGTGTCCATATGGTACCACTTGCCGTCCAGGTTCACGATATTCCAGGCATGAAGCTGCCCGCCCGCTGTACCTTCCACAATCCGGTTATCGATACCTACTCGCTCCAGCATCCGATATGCCAGCAGTGAATATCCCTGACAGACGGTACTGCCTGTAACAAGCCCGTCATAAGCCGTATATTTCTTCAGAGAGGTATCGTAGGAAAGGTTAAGCACAATCCAGTCATGAATGACCTTGACCTTCTCATGATCCGTCATGCCGGGTTTGATGATTTCTTTCAACACGTTTGTGACTTTACGATTCACATAATCGGTCTGCTCCTTGGTCTCCCGATAGGAGAGCGTCACATGCACCTCGGCCGACACATTGGAGCCTTTATAATTGAATGCATAACTTTTAACGGTATATTGGATATAAGGGTCACTCTTCATTGCCTCATCGATGGAGGTTTGTAATTGTTTTTTGAGGCCTTTCACATTGCCTTTGTATGTAAAAACAAGTTCCTCCGTTCGCTGTGACATTGCGGTAAGCAAGGTCTGACGCAAATCTGTTGCCGTGGATATATCTGATGTCCCTGATGCAGCATACAGTTGATCCAGATCAACCGTACGTGGTAACGCTACAGCAATCAGACAGCCTGCCAGCAGTATGGTGATAATTCGTTTCCCGTTCTTACCCATGAAAGGAACCCACCCTTCTTTGCAAAGTTCTCACGCCCTATTGTATCACAAAAGGCTCTGTCGTCATTCTTCTAGTTTTGTCAAAGCAAATCAAAAGAGACCTTCTATGGAAGGTCCCTTTGATCTTCAGTTCAATCAATCACGATAACCCGTTATTTTCATCCTATGATTCGCTTGGGCATGATATGTGTGATTCCTCGTCTAATACAGGCGATTACCACTCATAAACGTATCTGTTTTACCTTGAAGCTTCGCCAGCCGTTCCAATACCTGTGACGCTTCAGCTACCGTCACTTTTCGTGCAGGCATGAATCGTCCTTCAATCGAAGGAAGCAATCCCAGCTTCAGACTCAGGGAAACCGCTCCCTTACTTGTAATGGCACTGGCATCCGCAATGTTGGGAAGATCCGATGGCAACGTATAGAATCCGGCCAGCTTCTCATAGCGTAAAATACGTACAAGCAGCACTGCCAATTCTTCACGTGTCATCTCTTCCTGCGGATTCAAATTCTGTTCAGGGTCCGCTCCGGCAAGCCAGCGCTGATCGATTAATGCCCGAACTGCCTTATAATACGGGCTGTCAGGTGTCACATCAGCGTATAACTTGTCATCTCCGTCCCCACTGTAGTACAGATCCATATTTGGATTAATCGCTCTTGCCAGATAGTTAAACCAATCTCCTCGGGTGATCACACGATCCGGGAATACGCGTCCCTGCTCATCAGCAAGCAATACGCCATGCTGTGTCATATTGCGTAGAGCTGCTTCGGCGACATGACCGGAAATATCCGTAGGATCCGCCTTGGTTGCAGAGCTTGTATCCCCGTATAACAACATCCATTTTCCTGTGTTAGCATCCAGCACTTCATAGTTGCCATAGATCGAATTTTCATCTCGTGTAGGCATATAAGCTAGGTTAACTCCCACCGGGATGACTTCACCGCTGTTCATACCCCATCCACCGTAACGAGAGTACGCCAGAACCAGCTTGAACTCTTTCAGATAGATTGCCTTTGCCTCTTCGTAACTAATGGCTGGCTCTTTCTCTGCTGGCAGTTGTTCAGGCGTTGCGGCAATACGTGTATAGAATTCGTTAATCGTTCCGTTGTTCAGCACCTGTACTTGTGCCGTATCATCCTTAACCGGAATTCCGTTCAGATAACGCTGGAACATAAAGGTACGCGCATCATCTACCTCAATAACGTTAGATAGGCGGAACTGTTCCGTTGCATCTGGAACTAGCGCAATGACCGTGTCCATCGCCAGTTTCTCAGCCTGCTTTCGGGTTACCCCTTTGCCTGCCTTCTCTTCAGTTGTCTTCTCCTGCTCCATCTGTGGTCCCATTCGTTGCATCATCGTATAACTGTAGATCTGTCCAGTAACTGCATCTACCTGTGCTGAGATATCCCGCATGAACATATAGGACATATTGGCACTTCGATCGCTCCAGCTCAGACTCCATACCTGATTGTTCGGGCTTGCATATAATCCCTTGCTTAACTGGCTGTGCTCCAGCTTGTAACCCTTGGGAATATCAAAGTTCGTAGCCACCCGATTGGCGGCCTGCTGTACATTTAACCTCGTACCATTGGCTGGGACAAAAGGCGTTACATCGCCTTTCAGCTTCGTATCCTGCTGCAAAGAGTCTTCATCTACAGCTTTACCGGTTAATGTATTAATCCGTTCCAACGTATTGGCTTCAATCGGAACGATACTGATAGTCTTTGGTGTGTAGCCAAGATAATACTGCTGACCTTGTTTGGAAGACAGACGATCTTTGGAGATATAGGCCAGCTCCACATCAAACTGTTCTTCAAACTGCTGTCTCGCCTTCTCTTCCGAAGCTGCCGGTTTCGATGAAGGATACTTAGCTGAGGTAGTACCTCGTGAGTAACCTGTCACCAAACCACTTTCATCCACATTTATGTAGACTGTCTCTGCGTCAGATAATAACCCGTCATGCTTCAACTGGTAACCGTATCGATACTCTGTTCTGCCGAATAATGACTGTTGTTCAATAGAAGAATACAGATCTCCAAGCGGAGCATACTCTGTATCTTTCAGACCTGGAATCGCTTGGTACAACAGGTTCACGGCCTTCTCTTCGGCTTCAGCTTTGGTTAGCTTAACATCCGATGCCGTGACATATTTATCCATGACATCCGACGGCAAATGTACACTTAACACTTCCCCTGTGCCTGCATGTACGGTTGCATTGAATCCTGACGTATGATTGCCTTGCGTAATCTGGAATCCGATCTCCCATGCCTTGTAGTCTGGCGGTGGATAAGAATTAGGTGAATCGAATCGTGCAGATGAGATCGTTGCTTTCTTTAACAAAGGAAATAGCTTCAGTATATTTTCACTGGCTTGCCTGGATGAGATTTTCGCTCCCTCGGGCACGTCATTGCTCGTTGCGTCTAGTTGTTCATTTTCCCCCGTTGTCGCTTCAGTCAACTGTTCTGCTTGCGCGGCTGATGCACTGCCTGCAAAACCTGGTGTTTGCGAAGCAAGTAACAGTGTTGCCATCGCTGCCGTTGCAGCTTTGGCTGTGAACATTTTGAAACGTACATTAAACTTCCAATTCAAACTCAAATCTGGACCTCTCCCTTCAATTTCATACAAAGATGCATAGCAAATAACCTCGCATGAATATTGCCAGTCTATCCTATGATACCATAAGCTTCCTTTTTAATGCTCATTTTCGGGGCAATTTTACAAATGTGAATTTCTGCATATTGTTCATAACAGCAAAAAAACGCCAACGACGTTGGCGTTCTCTCTGTTAGCCTGCACTCTTATGTAGGCCTGATTTTACCTGGTTTAACTGCTCGCAATAGTGGAATCGTTCGACTTTGACCGACCTTGGACATGAACTTGCAAGAATGGAATAACGGTATCCCAGAAGGCGGGGTCTTCCTCGGAACAACTGTGTCCTCCGCTGTTGACCCATAGATGTTCTACAGGTGGATCAGCTTTGGACATAAAATATTCAAGCTCACTCGGGGGAATAAAGTTGTCGCCCTTGGAGTGCACCATAAGCATTGGCAGTTGCACTCCCCTGCGCCGTTCATTGAGCATCATCACCGGTTCACGCTGACGATAGGATTTCAGAGATTCACCAAGCCGCCAGAACCAGATTCTCGGAATTAACTGGGCCAGTGGAAACAAGGGCAGACGCCGGCGTCTCAGCTCTGAACTGACGATTACCTCAAATTGCGAAGGCATCGAGTCCGTAATCACTGCTGATACAGGAATCCCCTCCGTCACTGCAAGAATCGTACCCAGTCCCCCCAAAGAATGTCCAAGTACTCCGATGGCATCCGGATCGATCTCCGGTCGTGCGGTCGTATACTGCAATGCCGCCAGCAAATCATCCCTGAACAAATAGGCAGATGCAGCACGAACCGGATCACTGGCCCCGTGGCTGCGAACATCATACATAAACAGGGCATATCCTGCTTCCCAGATCGGCCGTGCATAACGAAGAACACGGGAGCGATTGGAGCCCCAGCCATGGGCAATAATAACGAGCGGCCATGGCTTCGGAATGTCCGCTCTGGCCGGTATGAACCAGCCATGCACGCGACCACCCCCACTGTCAAAGGTCACATCCTCAAATGGCATTGGGGGTGTTAGTGTGATTGGAATCTTCTTAGGTGTCTGGCTCTTTACCGCTGCCTTCCATAATCCACCTGCCGTTACTGCGGCCACGGCGAGCATGCCGCCTATCATTGTTTTAGCTTTCACAGGGCATCTCTCCTCTCCGAATTCTGGCATACATCCATCATAAAACAATAGAGTGAACGGCACGTTAAACGACATGGGTTTTTATGATAAAGATTGATCCAACAACTAATTTAAAGGAACCATCATATATATACCCAAATATACATATCCTTCATCTGACGTTAAAATTTTAGGCTTTAGCTGCTTCCACAAATCTTCTTGCACATGCTGCAAGCTGCTCATGATCTCCTGCTACAAGAGCTTCTCGTGGTAAAAGTGCACTTCCCAGACCCACTGCAGCAGCGCCTGCTGCATAATAATCAGCAATATTCTCCAGTGTGGCACCACCTGTTGCCAGCAGTGGTATATGATTCAGTGGAGCTTTGATCTCCCGCAGATACGGTATGCCCAGACTCGCCATCGGAAACAGCTTTACAACTCGTGCTCCCGCTTCATGGGCAGCGACAATCTCCGTAGGTGTCATGGCTCCAGGCCAGATCTCGACACCATGTTCTACAGCATATTCAATCACAGACAGATCGACATTGGGAGACACCAGAAATTGTGCTCCTGCAGCAACTGCTTCCTTCGCCATCTGCACATTCAGTACCGTACCCGCTCCAACAAAAGCCTTTCCTTCATGCCGCCCACGCCAGTCTGCAATAATATCATGTGCTCCAGGTGTGTTCAGTGTGACTTCCATCAGTCGGATTCCACCACCTGTCATACCTTGTCCAGCTGTTACTGCCGCTTCACGGCTTATACCGCGTACAATCGCGACCAGCCTCGACTCCAATAGAACTTCTGTCAGATTCATATCCAGTTCCCCTTGCTTCATCAATTCGTCAGCCGAAGACATATAATCATGTTTACCGCTTTTCCGTTATTCATTATTGTAAAGCATATCCTCTCCTAGATGAAATACATTAATCCATTTTTCAATGTGAATGCGTCTGTCACCAACTCTATGATGTACTTTTATCACAATGCAAAAAACCTCTCCATGGAACATGGGCTGATTCACCCATTCAATTCCACGAAAGAGGCTGCATTTCGACTGAAAATACTAAGCGTTTTCCAATACGTTATCCTTCTCCAAATCTTTAAAGTATCGATCGTTATATAACATGCTCGGATGTGTTGGATGATAGGCAAGTGCGATATCATTATGTTCCCGGGCCTTGGCGCGGTTCCCCATCCGGTCATAACACACACATAGTTGCAGATGCGGCATCCAGGTCCAGGCTGCTTCATTCAGCACTACCATAGGATCATCAGGACGTACAGCACAAGTCGCCTGTTCGTACCAGAACAGGGCCTTGCGATAATCTTCACGGTCGGCAAAATAACCACCCAATCGACAGCAAATCTCGGCTCTTGGCAAATCATAGGCAAATGATCGGAACAACGCCGTGACTTCCTGCTCGGGACGTTCAAGTGCAGCTTCACAATCCGCAATTTTCTGGCAAGCAGCAATCTGATCTTCCACCCAGCCCAGTCCGGTATCCAAAAACTTCTCATAGTAATTTACCGCATCCTCATGTTGTCCGTGGTCCTTCAGTTCATTACCGAAATAGTACAAGTCACGCGGCCCGAATTCCTCTCCGGCCTGTTCCCTTTTGCGATAGATTCGCAGATTCCGATCGGTATACTCCTTATCTTTCTTGTGGGTAACCGCGATATCACTATGAAGCAGATTGCCCGCTACAGCCAGATATTCATGCACCGCACCAATCCAGCGAAATTGCCGATCCCGACGGACCAGACGATTCCGGCGCAGGCTGTAGGCTACCTTGCCATCTGCTGTGAATGACAGGTTGTAATCCATCGTGACACTATCAACATCCGGGTCCAGCGAACGTTTCAAGGCGATCATTTTCGTCCGATCTTCCGGTTCGAACACATCGTCGGCATCCAGCCAAAGAATATATTCACTCTTTGCCTGATCGAAGGCATAGTTGCGTGCTGCTGCAAAGTCATCCACCCATTCAAAATCAACGATACGATCCGTATATCTGGAAGCAATCTGACGGGTACGATCCGTCGAACCGGTATCCACGATTACAATCTCATCGGTAATACCGTTGACCGAGTCCAGACATCTGGCGAGGGAAGCTTCTTCATTTTTCACAATCATACACAGGGTAATACTGATCGTCTCCTCACCTCGTCTCGCCCTGCGGTTAAAAGCGGAAACCCCCGGCAGTTCGGACAATCGATAGATGTGGTACGCAGGGAAATGAGTATCGACGAACAAACGAAAACCCATTGCCTGAGCACGAATGCAGAAATGACGATCTTCGCCCCAGAAGGATACATTGGGAATCTGGTCATATGAAACTCCTGCTGCCAGAACATTTTTGCGAATAAGGGTACAAGCCCCTAGCCCTCCAACTTCATAACAACCCGGGATCCGCAGTTGATTCAGAAATGCAGTCGTTTGCGTACCCTCGTCCTCCGCCTTGGTTCCGTCTAATGTTTTGCCACCGCGGCGATACAAAGCATACTCATCTTGCAGCCATACCTGTGGCATTTCCCTGGCATCCGGCTGCCAGCGGGTCCAAAAGATATTGGATACAATGTCTTTCCCACTCGATACAAGTTGCTCCAGCGTCCGCGGATGCAGCACCAAGTCAGAATCAATCAGGAAAACCGCATCGTAGTGGTTGTCGCGTGCATATTGCAATATGCGATTTTTTAAACCGGCTACACGCCAAATCTGCTCATCCTGCCAATAGTGTCCTCCCTCATCCTTGGTGTACACCCCTTTGTTGTCAGGACTACCGCTGCCATGTTCATCTGCTTGAATAACCGTCCCTTCATGCTGAAGCACAAATTCACTTAATATATTCGATGCGGCTTCTTCCACGTTATCGTCTACAAACAGATAATCCGTCTTCACTGTTGTTCGTTCAAGTGCATGCAGAGAATCCAGAAATTCACGGAGCACCGGAGTTGTCTGGCGAACCGGGCTGGCGATCAGTATTCTTTCTTGCTCAAGCGCTTCAAGATTTTCCGATTGGCGGGTTTCTTGTGATTTAGTAGAACCTCTGGACGGTCGATGATTATTCTGGCTCTCTTTCTGATTCTCATTTTCGCTCTCATGTTGCTTCTCATTCTGATTCTCTTTCTCATGTGAATTCAGCTCTTTTTGAGGTTGGGATTCTTCTTGCGATTTGCGTAACGGGTCTTTCTTCAACGTGCTCACTCCCCCTCTCCTTAATCGAACCATGCCAACAGTCGTGGCTCTTGATCCAATATCGATTCATACTGCTCCTTCCAACCGTATCTTGCTTCAGGGTCCAGTGCTTGATAGCGTTCATATTTGCGGATGCGGTCTTCTTCCCGCGCCCAACCATAGTGCTTCACCCGGGGAGCATGACATCCATAGGACCAATGCTGGATCGTTAACGGAAAACGACCGCAATGCTGGGGGGTCTCCTTCCATTCATAGTTCATCCCCGGGTGATAACGAATCAGAAATGGCCGATAATAGGCATGCGCCTGCCAGAACTCATCTTCCCGGTAATGCGTCTCACTCCACATATCAAACAATCTGAAATAGATCGCATCTTCATTGCCACTGAGCAGCAGATCCCGTACCAACCCAAAGTCACTGGTTAGAATCTCATCCGCATCCAGATTCAAAATCCACTCCGGATCGGTTGCCACCGTCTCTTCCCATTGTTGTTTTCTCAGGCTTACCTCGTCTGCAAAACGTGAAGCAGCGTTCTCCACTAATACGAGTGGAATACCGTCCAGAAGTTCCCTGCACAGCGCGACCGTTCCATCCGTGCTTCCGTCATCAATGATTACTGCGCGATCAATCCAGGGACGATGTCTCTCCAGTGCCTGCCTGAGATAACGATTCTCTTCATTACGAACGATCATCGACAAGGTAATATGTGGTCTTCCATGTTCCTCATGTCCATCCAAAGCTTCACCCCCATGCTCAAGCTTCTACCTATTAAAATGTCCGACACACGATGCCTGGACGAATCACAATCCTCTATTTCCAATCTATGCAGGGCCGGAATGCGGATATGCAGGCCAAGTAAACCTTTCATGGGGTTAATCTTGATGAACGACAAAGAAGCACCCGCCTTCGCGGATGCTTTTAAGTGTAATCACAAGATTAATGTAGTGAAATAAATGAATTAACGGTATTCAGCCAAACGATCATTGAGACTACGTGTCTGTCCATAGACTTCCTGGTACAGTGCAAACAGTCCATCATAGACGGCAACCGTTTCCGGGTTCGGCTCATAGGACTTCGCTGGACGAATAAACGCTGTTGCACATTCTTGCATAGTCGGGAACCAGCCGGAACCATAGGCAGCCAGCATTGCTGCACCCATCGCAGGACCTTGTTCGCTCTCCAGCTTCACAATCGTGGCGTTAAAGACATCAGCCTGCATTTGCAACCAAGCTTCGTTCTTGGCACCGCCACCAATGGAGATGACTTCATTGACGGTTTTGCCTGCACCTCGCAGAATATCAATGGACTCGCGCAGCGAGAAGGTAATGCCCTCCATCACCGCACGTCCAAAGTGCTCCAGCTTATGTCCTGCATCCATACCCATGAAGCTACCACGGATATTCGCATCCGGATGAGGTGTACGCTCCCCAACGATATATGGTGTGAACAACAATCCGTTGCTGCCCGCCGGAACCTGATCAATGCCCTGCAAGAGCACATCAAACGATTTGTCCGCTGCAAACGTATCCTTAAACCAGGACAGGCTATATCCTGCGGCAAGTGTTACACCCATAATATAGAAGGCATCTTTCTCCCCGTGATTGAAAAAGTGCACTTTGCCTTCGAAATCGAGATCTTTACGCTCTTCGTAGGAAAGCACAACCCCGGACGTTCCGATGCTGCACATCGTCTGTCCTTCACTCAGAATACCTGCGCCAATGGCACCGCAAGCATTATCCGCACCACCTGCGTATACTTTCGTCGCAGCCGTCAGACCCGTTTGATCCGCAATCTCAGGTAGCAACGTGCCCACTTCCTCAAACGATTCCACAAGACGTGGACATAGGGAGATTGGTAGCTCGAATGCTTCTGCAATCTCTTTGCTCCACTGCTTGCCTGCAACGTCCAGCAGCAAAGTTCCCGCTGCATCGGAATAATCCATAGCATAATCACCCGTCAGGCGATAACGCACATAGTCTTTTGGCAACAGGAACAAGGATGCTTGCTGTAACAATTCAGGCTCGTTCTCCTGAACCCACAGAATTTTTGGCAAGGTGAAGCCTTCCAGTGCACGGTTCCGGGCAATACTTAACAGCTTGCCGTCCAGTACTTTTTCGATCCGGCGGCACTGCGCCGTAGTACGTGTATCGTTCCACAAGATTGCATTTCGCAGCGGTTTACCTTCTGCATCCACCATGACCAGTCCGTGCATCTGACCGGAGAAGCTCAATCCCTCGATTTCCGAAGGCTGCACGCCAGACACTTCCAGCAACTTGCGCAAGGAAACAATGGTCTGCTCTACCCAATCTTCGGGATTTTGTTCGCTGTATCCGGCCTTGGGCTGGTACAACGGGTATGCCTCGGATGCTTCAAATGCCACTTTACCTTCACGATTGACCAACACGGTTTTGACCGCACTGGTTCCCAGATCGACGCCGATTACGTAACTCATAGGTTAACTCCTCTCGTTTATCACAGGTTATATCCACGAAAGATCCAAGTACGCATGAAAGTCACTCCGTGATCAGAAAACCCTTGGATCGCCGTTACCCCCAGATTTCCTTTATACCCCTTAGCAAGGGTGAAATCCGGGGATAAATGCGACCGCTTTGCTTCCTCGGGTCCTTTCTGCTCACTCCGTTTTGCATGCATGATACTGGACACACATGGATATGAAACGTGTAAAATATACTCGTTCTTATAACAGAAAGATTGATCCAATGACCTTGATTCGTCATTGGTTATAAATGAAACCTTGATGCTCATGTGGTCACTCCGTGATCAGAAAACCCTCGTATCGCCGTTACCCCCGGATTTCCTTTAATCCCTTTAGCAAGGGTGAAATCCGGGGATAAATGCGACCGCTTTGCTTCCTCGGGTCCTTTCTGCTCACTTCGTTCTGCATGCACCATCTTAAAGAAACATTTATATCAAAAATCTAAAAAATAGCGTTGTTTGTTTAATCAAAAAACCGTCCCCGTCTTCCCAAGGGAAAGTCGGGGACGGTCCGAATGTCATGCTTGTTCAGGCGTTCCATGGTACAAGCTAATCTTGTGCATAGGCAAGCTTGGATACTAATGTCCAACACATATGAGTTGAGTAACCATCGGTGGTCGACGTACACCAACCCTGCCTAATCCGCTATTAGTCAGCCAGAATGTACTGGTTAAGTTGTGCTCTCAGCAATTCCTGACGTCCGGATTGGTTTTTGCGTGGGCTTTCGTTGTTCAACGCGTACTCAGCAAGGGAAGCCAGTGTTGCTTTACCTGCAACCACATCTGCACCAATACCTTCGCTGAAGCTGCTGTAACGTTTTTCGATGAAGTCATCGAATACGCGATCTTCAATCAACTTCGCTGCTACTTTCAGACCTTTTGCATACGTGTCCATACCTGCGATGTGTGCCAGGAACAGATCGTCTGCTTCGAAGGAACCACGACGTACTTTCGCGTCAAAGTTCACACCACCACGTCCGATACCGCCGTTTTTCAATACTTCATACATTGTCAACGTAGCATCGTACATATCAACCGGGAACTCGTCCGTATCCCAACCGATCAACATATCGCCTTGGTTCGCATCAAGGGAACCGAGCATGCCGTTTGTACGAGCAACACGGATTTCGTGATCAAATGTATGACCAGCCAGTGTAGCATGGTTTGCTTCCAGGTTGAGTTTGAAGTGTTTGTCCAAACCGTATTTTTGCAAGAAAGCAATGGAAGTTGCTGCATCATAATCATATTGGTGTTTCGTTGGCTCTTTTGGTTTAGGCTCGATCAGGAATTGTGCATCAAAGCCAATTTCCTTCGCATAGTCTACAGCCATGTGGAACATGCGAGCAATGTTATCTTGCTCCAGTTGCATGTCTGTGTTCAGCAATGTGTCGTAACCTTCACGACCGCCCCAGAATACATAGTTTTCAGCGCCCAGACGTTTACCCACTTCCAGACCTTTTTTGATCTGTGCTGCAGCGTGAGCATACACGTCTGCGTTACAAGTGGAAGCTGCACCAAACATGAAGCGTGGGTTCGAGAACATGTTTGCCGTGTTCCAGAGCAGTTTTTTGCCGCTGGATTTCATATGATCTTCAATCAGATCAACGATTGTATCAATGTTGCTGTAGAACTCGCGCAGGTTGTTGCCTTCTGGTGCGATGTCCACATCGTGGAAACAGAAGAACGGGAGATTCATTTTTTCCAAAAATTCAAATGCCGCTTCCACGCGTACTTTCGCGAGGTCCAGACCCGAGTATTTATCCCACGAACGAACAGCTGTCTCCGCACCGAACGGGTCACTGCCGCCTGCAGTTAATGTATGCCAGTAAGCCATGCCGAAACGGAAATGTTCCTCCATCGATTTGCCGGCTACCACTTCTTCCGGATTATAATGTTTAAAAGCAAAAGGATTCTTGGAATCTTTACCTTCAAATGCAATTTTATTAACGGATTCAAAATAGGCCATGTGTAAAATGCCTCCTCAATAGTTTTAAGAAATCGTTTACACCGTTATCCTATCACATCGAATTTACTTTGTCTATTGGTTAAACAAAGTAAAATAAAATTGTTTTTTACATGTTTGTTTACGCTATAATAGTCGAATAACTTGTTTCGGATGTGGGTCAGAACCCTTTTATCAGAAGAATAGGAGTGCCTTAACCATATGAAAATTACCGGAGACCAGATGCTGGTCAAAAAAATAAACAAGTCGATCGTTCTGGATACGATCCGGCGCCATGCCCCTCTTTCTCGCGCACGCGTGTCCGAGGTTACGGGGCTGAACAAAGCAACGGTATCCAATCTGGTTGCTGATCTGATCAGTGATGACCTGGTGCAGGAGATTGGCCCTGGTGAATCCAGCGGCGGACGTAAACCACTCATGCTGCTGTTTCGAGGGACATCAGGCTATGCAGTCGGTTTGGAACTCAGTGTGACTCATTTGAAAGGCGTGCTTACAGATCTGGAAGGACATATCATTACAGAGTACGCAGTGACCTTGGAACATCATGATGTGTCCTCTGTACTGGAGCAATTGAAATTGGCAGCAAAGCAGCTCATTGAAGAAGCTCCTGCTTCCCCTCATGGAGTCATTGGTATTGGCATCGGGGTGCCCGGCATGGTGGATGAGGCAGGAACGATCCTGTTTGCACCCAACTTGGGGTGGGAGAAGGTAGCTCTGCGCTCGATGCTTGAAGAAGAATTTGAACTGCCTGTAACGATCGATAATGAAGCCAATGCGGGTGCCCATGGAGAGCTGAATTTTGGGGCAGGTATCGGTGTCCGTCACATGATCTACATCAGTGCAGGCATGGGGATTGGTTCAGGCATCATGGTAGATGGTGAATTATACAAAGGCGCGTGGGGCTACGCAGGGGAAACAGGCCATATGTCCATTGAAGCTGAAGGTCTGCCCTGCTCCTGTGGTAATCGTGGTTGCTGGGAGTTATACGCATCGGAAAAAGCCTACGAGCACCCGAATCATCAGCTAAAATTACCTGCCCATACTACACGCGAGCTTATTCATTATGCCGAGCAAGGCCACGAGGCTGTTCAGGAATTATACAACACGATTGGGCGCAAACTGGGGATTGGCATTACCAATATTGTTAACAGTTTCAACCCGGAACGTATTATCATTGGCGGTCCGCTCTCTGAAGCAGGTCCCTGGATTGAAACAGCGTTAAAACAAGTTGTCGAGGAACGTACATTACCTTACCACCGCCGCAGTTTGCAGATTGAGTGGGCAGCTCTAGGCAGCCGTTCCACCCGCGTTGGTGCCGCTTACTCTGCGATATCCCAGTTTTTAGGAAAAATCAGGGTGTCTGTCTAATAACAGATGAAAATTGACATCATTTCGCCCCATTTCCTCCCTTTTTGTTAAAGAAATCCAGATGTATAATGGGGTTATGTGATTTTTGTCATGGCTGTGTGAATCAAGCTGTGTTAATTCCGATAACGAAACGGAGTGAAAAAAGCGTGACCTACGTGGATACTTCAGATATCTCGGCGCAAATGTTTGTCACCGTACTCCTGTTCCTGATTGTGCTTGCGCCTTTGTTCAGCCTTGGCATACTCCGATTGTTCCAGAGCAAAAAGAAGGCTGGTTTCATGTACATGCTGTCAGGATTGCTGGTGTATGTTGTATTTCAGACTTTCATGAGTATTTTTTTCTAGATCATATTCTGCGTTTGCACAAAAAACCGTACCCTTCCGGGTACGGTTCTTTCTATATCCTAACGGCTCGCGAAAACCGGAATTACATATGAATCGAAAATTTCTTTCAACACATGACGATTCAGATAATCAGCCTGATTTAAGCGTCCAATGCTTTGGCAAATTGAGTTTTGTTCATACCCAGAATCCGGTGTTCACCAATTACAGTCAATGGCACGGCACGTACGCCCATGTCCCATACTTGTTGTGCATATTCATCGCTAGTTTCGATGTTACGCTCTTCATAAGAGATACCTTTGTCAGCCAGGAATGTTTTTACGGATTTGCAGTTCGGGCAGTTCGTCGATGTATATACAATTACGTTTTCCATGTTTAATTCACCTCATATGGTTTTATATTAATCTATAGTTTGGTTGAAAACAGCTCATTCTATTACAGAACAACGGCGCTGTGTTCCAAGCTTTCAATGTATTTCTCTGTGTCCATGGCAGCCATACATCCGCTACCTGCAGCTGTAATCGCTTGTTTGTAACGTGTATCCTGTACGTCACCACATGCGAACACGCCTGGGATGTTTGTCTCGGATGTACCTGGTGTAGTCAGGATATAACCATGTTCGTCCGTCGTGATCTGTCCGCCAAGGAAACCAGTGTTTGGTGTGTGACCGATCGCTACGAATACGCCGCTTGCCGGAATCACTTCTTCTTCACCTGTTTCGTTGTTCAACACTTTCAGTCCGGTTACGCCGTTGTCGCCAGCAAGTACTTCGAGTGGTGTACGGTTCAGAGCCATTTCTACTTTTTCGTTGCTGCGTGCACGATCCTGCATGATTTTGGAGCCACGCAGTTCTTCACGACGGTGTACCAGCGTTACTTTGGAACCGAAACGGGACAGGAAGCTTGCTTCCTCCAGAGCAGAGTCACCACCGCCGATAACGATGATTTCTTTGTTACGGAAGAAGAATCCATCACATGTTGCACATGTGCTGACACCGCGGCCCACATTTGTTTCTTCGCCAGGAATACCGAGGTATTTAGCAGATGCGCCTGTAGACAGGATCAATGTTTCCGATACGAGTTCACCCATACCTTCAACTTGAATCTTGAATGGACGCTCGCTCATGTCGATGTTGTTCACCCAGCCTGTGCGGAATTCAGCACCGAAGCGCTCAGCTTGTTTACGCATGTTGTCCATCAGTTCAGGACCCATAATCCCATCAGGGAAACCTGGGAAGTTCTCCACTTCAGTCGTTGTTGTCAGTTGGCCACCAGGTTGTGGTCCTTCAATAACGAGTGGGTTCAAGTTGGCACGTGCCAGATAGATTGCTGCTGTCAGCCCTGCAGGGCCTGTTCCAATAATAATTGATTTATACATGTATAGTTCCTCCCCCGGGTTCTGCAAAAAGGTTAGGCCCTCGAGCATCAAAAGCTTAGGCTTTTGCATACACTAGAACGAAAAGCCCACATCATGTCCACAAGTCCTGCCTGCGAAATGAGAATTGTCCTATGCAGAAACGGAATTCTAATTTATAATCATTCTAATCTGTTGTTCATTATGATCTCTTTTATGTACGGTGTCAATGCTCGGCAGCGATTATGAAGAAGTCTTCATCAGGAGGGAAAATGGAAGCATGAACGATGCACTCATTGGCAGTTTTATATCAGCCATGTCTACCGGCCTAGGGGCCGTACCGATTTTATTTATGCGCAAAATATCACACCGTCTGCGTGATATCTTGCTGGCCTACGCTGCAGGTATTATGACCTCGGCTTCAGTGTATAACCTCATTCCGGAAGCACTTGGCCAATCAAATCTTTTTGTACTCGCATTTGGTATTTTGCTTGGTAGCCTGGTTCTACTGGTGCTGGAAATGAAGATTCCACACGTCGATCTGGAGAATCCCGAGAAAATGCCTTTTAAAATTGAAACCAAAGCTTTCATGATTATTGCAGCCATCACCATGCATAACCTGCCGGAAGGGTTATCCGTTGGCGTCAGCTATGCAAGCTCGGATGAGAACCTGGGCAATCTCATTGCCTTTTCCATCGGATTGCAGAATGCGCCGGAAGGATTTCTGGTGGCCCTTTTCTTAGTAAATCAGAACATTGGCCGCTTCAAAGCGCTGGGTATTGCCACCCTAACCGGAGCGGTAGAGATTATTACAGCTATGATTGGTTACACTTTGAGCAGTCTCGTAGCTGGTCTTGTCCCTTATGGTCTGGCCTTTGCAGCCGGTGCGATGATGTTCATTGTTTATAAGGAACTTATCCCTGAGAGTCACGGCGATGGTAATGCACGTGTGGCGACAATGTCTTTTTTGCTCGGGCTCATCACGATGATTGGTCTGACCGAACTGTTTTAATTGAAGACTAAAGAACCCGAGCGAACAGTCCAAGACTGTCGACCGGGTTCTTTGTTTAGCCACAAATGAAGATTCCATGAAATTACTGGCATCGTCTGTCAGAGGTATTGCGCCCTCTCCTGATCAGGATTGGATGAAACGAATCAGTTCCGAATTGAATTTTTCCAATTCATCATAGAATGCACCATGACCGCTCTCTTCAAAAGCAATCAGTTGAGACGAAGCGATGCCTTGGTGCATCTTCTCGGCGAACTCAAACGGGCAGATCTCATCTTTTTTCCCGTGCAAAATGGCTGTTGGCACCTGAATCGAACTCAGGTCACCTCGCAAGTCCTCATCCCGCAACGCAATTGCACTGCGAATGGTACCATAAGATGAAGCCTCCATGCCAAGCGCGTGGAACCAATCCATGAATGGCTGGCTGTGTTTCTTCGCGAAGAACATGCCGCCAAACGTCTCCAGTAACTTCGGACGATCTGCAAAGATCGGCTCAATGATCTGCTCGTTCAGCTGCTCTGGAGTCAATCCATACGGATAACCTTCACGCTGTGTGAACACAGGTGCTGCCGCAGATAACAAGGCCAGCTTGGAGACACCATGTCCCTTATGGCGAGCCATGTAATGTACTGCGATCGCTCCACCCATGGAGAACCCTGCAAGTACCGCATCTGTTAGTTCCAGATCATCAATAACGGCACGAACATCGTCTGCCATGCGATCATAATCATATCCTGTGGAAGGTTTATCCGATAAGCCATATCCTCTAAAATCTATCGCGATGGCACGAATGCCATGGTTGGGCAGTACATTCAACTGATATTCAAACATTTTATAATTGACAGGCCAGCCATGCAAAAAGACAACCGGGGTGCCTTCGCCAATATCTTCAACATATACTTTTACATTTGGTTCAACTTGTACATAACGTCCCATATTTCACAGCTCCCTTTATCCTCGAATCGTCTCTTCGAATCATTACCCACTGACCCAAGGTTCAAACGTAAGCGTTCAATGAGCCGCATACTACCTGCGAAACCAGTTAGCCATTTTCCTCTTCAAATCTCATTACCGCAGCAGCCTAAGCCCATTCAGAATAACCAGAATTGTACTGCCCTCATGACCTACCACACCCAAAGGCAGTGCGACATCCTGGAGGAAGTTACCCGCAATTAAGGCCAGAATAACGGTGATGGCAAAACACATATTCTGTTTCACCGTATGCTGAGCTCGACGAGCCTGCCCAATCACCCAAGCGATCTCTTCAATGTTATCGTTCATCAATACTGCATCAGCGACCTCCAGTGCAGTCCCGCTGCCAGACAATCCCATCCCCATACCCACAGTAGCTGCTGCAAGTGCCGGTGCATCATTGACACCATCCCCTACCATTAACACAGGACCATACTGTTTGCGGAGCGCCTGAACCTGCTTCACTTTATCTTCAGGCAGCAAACCTGCATAGACCATGCTTACTCCAGTTTCACGCGCAATTACAGAAGCTGATCTGGCTCGATCTCCTGTTAACATGGCAACTTTTATGCCCATCGCTTCAAGCTTTTTCACTGCAGCTGCTGCCTGTGGCCGTACCGTGTCCCGCATCGCGATCAGCCCGACTAATTCACCATCAGCCATAACAGCGGATACGGTTTTTCCCTCCCCTTCAAGACGAGAGCATACATCGCCCCACTCAGAAGATACCTTCACAGGGTTAACATCATGTTCATCTGGATCAACGTTGCTGCCTGTCATCTTCTCTGACTGCATTGATCCCAGTATATCTGTTTTGCCAATGCTCCAGACCACATCGTTCACAGTTCCTTCGATGCCCCAGCCTGTTAGAGCCTGTACGTGTTCCGCTTCCTGAAGTGTAATGTTCTCCTTGTTCGCCTGATCTACGATGGCACGAGCCAAAGGATGCATCGAGAGGTTCTCAATGGCTGCTACCGCACCTAACAACTTGGCGCGATCTACATTCTCAGCTGTAATAATATCGGTGACTTGCGGGGTGCCCATGGTCAATGTACCTGTTTTGTCAAAAGCCACGACCCGCGTGCGAGCCATATTCTCCATATGGGCACCACCTTTGAAGAGAATGCCACGACGTGCACTGCTGGACATCGCGGACAGCATGACAGGCATGATCGAAGACACCAATGCACAAGGTGAAGCAACAACCAGAAACACCATCGCTTTATAAAATGCCTCATTCCATGTCCACCCAAGCAACAGTGGAGTTCCTGCGATCACAAGTAAGGTCACCCCTACAACAATACGTGCGTAAATTCCTTCAAACCGCTCCATAAAACGCTGGGAATCCGGCACTTCTGCCTGCGCTTCTTCCACCATTTTAATGATTTTGCCAAACAGTGACCCTTCAGCCGATTTTGTAACCTCTACGTATAAGGCACCCTGCCCGTTTACCGTACCTGCATAGACTTCATCCCCCGCAACTTTGTCCACAGGCAGGGATTCTCCGGTGATGGACGACTGATTGATAAAAGAACTCCCCCGGTACACGACACCATCTGCTGGGATGAGTTCTCCCGGTTTGACCAACAGCAGATCACCCGGCTGCAGATCATCAATAGCCACAAGGTTCATCTGTCCATCCTCAATTCGCAGTGCAGTCTCCGGCTTCAGCGCGAGCAACGATGAGATATCCTTATGACTGCGCTCTGTCGCATAACTTTCCAACGCACCACTGAGTGCAAAAATAAAGATCAGCATCGCGCCTTCATTCCAGTAACCAATGGCTGCTGCCCCAAGGGATGCGGCAATCATCAGCAGGTTTACATCCAGATCACGGTCCTTGACCAGTGTCTCGATGCCTTCCTTCGCTTTGGTCCAACCGCCAACGGCATACGCCACAATGTAGAGCATGATGGACAAAGTCCCGAAATACGGTGCAGTTCCCCAGGCAATCAGCATCAACAGCCCGCTGCCCAATGCTGATTGCATCTCTTTATTCTGTATCATGGCTCGAAAATCAGGCTTCTTGCCCTGATTGGGGCCTGGTGTTTGGGATGAGCATTGTTCTGCTTGTTTCTGTCTGTGTAAAGATTGATGTATCGCTTGCATATGAATCACGTTCCTTTCGATGGTAGTTTTGCGGATAGTGAATGTGCTCCAGTTCCGCTTCCAGAAATGAAGTTGTATTGAGAATGAGAGCCATTGTTAATGCCCTAAAAATGACACATGCTGCTGCGGGAGTCCCGCAGCAGCATGGTTTTGTGAATGATTTTGCAATAATCTCGAATGAGAATGATAATCATTTTTGTGCTTATGCAATTATTTTTACCCAATACAACTTTTAATCAGTATATGCCCGCAGTCCTCATTTGTAAATGGCCTTTTTTCGATGGTTACTCATAAATCCGTATTCAAAAAGACAAAAAACCGCTGTCCCGGAGGACAACGGCTTTAACCATCTATTGATATTCATATAACCTGTTTATGGCAGATCGCTTAAGTGATTGTTACACATCCACCCAATGCCATTTACGCGCCTACACTTGCTCCCTGACTTGCTTTGATGGCTTGCTCCAGATCATAGATAATGTCTTGAATGTTCTCAGTACCCACAGACAGACGAATCAACTCCGGATTAACCCCTGCTGCGGTTTGTTCATCTTCAGTCAACTGCGCATGAGTTGTGCTTGCCGGGTGAATGATTAGAGACTTGGAGTCACCAACATTCGCAAGGTGAGAGAACAGTTTGACACTTTCAATCAATTTACGACCTGCGTCCGCACCACCTTTGATGCCAAAGGTCAGAATAGCACCCTGCCCTCTTGGTAGATACTTCTGTGCAAGCTCATAAGAACCATGGCTCGGCAAACCTGCATAACTTACCCAAGACACATCCTCATGTTTCTCAAGGAATTCCGCAACCGCAAGGGCATTGCTACTATGACGCTCTACGCGCAGATGTAATGTCTCAAGTCCTTGCAGCAACAACCAGGAGTTGAATGGAGAAATCGTTGCACCCAAGTCACGCAGAAGTTGTACACGAGCTTTGATAATATAAGCAATCGGTCCAACCGCTTCCGTATATACAACACCGTTATAACTGGAGTCCGGCTCCGTCAATCCCGGGAACTTGCCACTTGCTTTCCAGTCAAATTTTCCGCTATCCACGATAACGCCACCAATGGATGTACCATGACCCCCAATAAATTTCGTTGCAGAGTGAACGACAATATCTGCGCCATGTTCGATTGGACGAAGCAGGTACGGACTCGGGAACGTATTATCCACGATCAAAGGAATTCCATGTTCATGGGCGATAGCTGCCACTGCTTCAATATCCAGTACATTCCCCTTTGGGTTACCGATCGTTTCGGCATACAATGCTTTGGTTTTCTCAGTAATCGCAGCTCTGAAATTCTCAGGATCACTGGAATCCACAAATTTCACGTCCAGACCCAGTTTCGGCAAAGTCGTCGAGAACAGATTGTATGTACCTCCATACAAACTTGCCGAAGAAACGATCTCATCGCCTGCACCAGCAATATTCAGGAGTGAAAACGTAATGGCTGCCTGACCAGAAGCTGTAGCCAGCGCTCCAGCTCCGCCTTCCAACGCCGCAATCCGCTGCTCAAACACGTCGGTTGTTGGATTCATCAGACGGGTATAAATGTTGCCAAACTCTTTCAAACCAAACAAGTTAGCTGCATGCTCGGTGTCCTTGAATCCATAGGATGTTGTCTGATACAAGGGTACAGCTCGTGCGTTGGTGGTTGGATCAATCTCCTGGCCTGCATGAATTGCCAATGTTTCAAATGAAAGCTCACGTTCGTTTGACATAAATCTGAATCCTCCCTCGATATATACGTTCTTGAAGTTCCTGATGTCTTCGCATGGTGGCGTATGTTTTCCATATTCTCTCACAAGATGTCGTATTTGAAAAGACTTATTTCCGATTGTTCCGATAAGAAAAATTAAATATGTGCTTTATCGATTTCTGTACCAAAAAAACCTTTGCCCTCGCAAAGGTTTTTCAGCTACTTTGGCTTCGGTATGCAATACCTCATCCTGGGTTGGGTTAGACCCGAACTGCACTCCATACTTCACGCAAATGTTTGGCCGCAGGTACAGCTTCCTCCGCAGTTACGCCTTCAAGTGAAATATCAATATGTGGCTTGTACGTTTTTAGCAATTCAAAAAATAACGGGTAATCCAGTATACCTGCCCCAGGTACCGGATTAAACTTCTCTCCCTGTGCATCAAAGGCTACATCTTTGGCATGGATTACAATCATGCGCTGATACAGCGATTCCATCACCTCGCGCAAGAAAGCCCCTTGATCTGCTGCATGTGGTTGTTTGATCAGATTACACGGGTCGAAAAGCATCCCAAGATTCGATGAAGGAATCTCTTCAAACAAACGTGTCATATGTTCATGGGTATGAAGGGTATGTGTGGACACAGGCTCAATCGCCGCATGCACACCCCATTTCTCCGCTTCCTCAGCCAACTCCTCAACCGTTTCTTTCAGCACACTCCACGCCTTCTCTTCATATCCATCCGGATGTGTATCCTGATAGGTGTCCAAGCTCCCGGTCTCCGTTGCTACCATGCTGCAACCAAAATCCCGGGCATAACGCAGATGCTCCTTGAATCGATCAATGTCCGCACGCCTTGTTACCGGATCAGGGTCAATCGGATTAATATAACAGCCCAGTACCGCAATCTTCACCCCGCGCTGTGCAAATTGATCTCCAATCTCATTTGCCAGTCCAGGGCTGAGCTTGCCATTCGATGAGTCCACATCTGATAATGCTTTGGCCAGCGCCAGCTGTACGGAATTAAATCCGTTATCAGCAATCGTCTGCGCAAGCTGTGCTGTAGGCTGTTTGCCAAATGTATGTGCCAGAATACCAAGTTTCATCTCACTGCCTCCTTATGCTAATCCGATTATCAAGTGATTAACGTGCCATCCAGCCGCCATCGACATTCAGCACATGACCATTCAGATAATCCGAAGCGGCAGATGCCAGAAAGACAACCGGGCCTTTCAGATCTTCAGGTGTTCCCCAACGCCCAGCAGGAATACGGGCTGTAATATCCCGGTACCGATTCTCGTCCGCACGGATCTGGGTAGTATTATCAGTTTCCATATAACCAGGTGCGATACCGTTAATCTGGATTCCCTTCCCTGCCCATTCATTGGCGAGTGCTTTGGTTAAACCGGCAACGCCATGTTTACTGGCTGTATACCCTGGCACATTGATCCCACCTTGATAGGACAACATGGATGCAATATTAATGATTTTGCCACTTCCGCGTTCAATCATATGCCTACCTGCCAATTGGCTTAGGAAAAATACAGTGTTCAGGTTCAGACCAATTACATCATGCCAGTCCTGCCCTGCATGATCAACCGCAGGTGTGCGACGAATGATTCCGGCATTGTTGACGAGAATGTCAATTCTGCCCTGGAACGCAAGCGCCTGTTCGAACACTGCCGACAACTCATCTTCACGACTTAAATCCGCTTCAATCACATAAGCTTTGCGTCCGAGTGCTTCAATGGCACTTGCCGTTGCCGCAGGCTTGGAATAAGAGATCAGCACCACATCAGCACCTGCTTCTGCCAAACCAATGGCCATCCCTTGTCCAAGTCCTCCCGAGGTACCTGTTACCAGTGCAACTTGTCCGCTTAAATCAAATGGGTTCATGAATGATTCCTCCGCATGGTTTTGATATGCAATCCGTAGAGCCTTCCGTTCTTTAATCCCATGAATAATGAATGAGGTTAACTTTGATAATCCACTGTGACACCGCTCTGCTCGTATAAGGCAACCGTCTCTTCATCCAAACGACTATCGCTGATAATGTAGTCCAGTTCCGAACACTGGGCGAAAGTTCGCAGTGCAAATTGTCCGAATTTATAATGATCCACAACGCCGTATACTTGCTGCGAGGCAGATATCATTGCTTTTTTTAAAGGAACCAGATCTCCCGTGTATATGGATAATCCAAATTCCGGATGAAGGGCTGTCGTGGATATAAAGGCTTTATGAATGTTAAGACTGGAGATAAACGCAGCCGTATCATCCCCAACCAACATATTCCGAACACGAGCCCCACCAGGCACAACCAGTCGCACTTGCTCCTTCCTGGTCAGCTCCGCAATAATGAACAGGTCATTGGTCACCACCGTCAGCGGTTGATTATCGAGACGTTTGGCCATCTCCAGCGTGGTGCTACCACCATCGAGAGCAACGATATCTCCAGGTCGAATGTAAGCAAGGGCACGTTCAGCAATCTCCGTCTTCTCCAGATGATGTTTCTCGGTAACTCCACGGCTATTCAAGATGCCATACTGGTCATTCTGAGCCAGCATAGCACCACCATGGACACGTACGAGCAGTCCCATACTCTCCAACTTGTCGAGATCCTCTCGCACTGTTTTCCCAGTCACCTGCAGCAACTCACTCAGATCACTGACGGTTACTTCCTGGCGTCCCAGCAGAGCCTCCATAATTTTTTCATGTCTTTTCAATGGATTCATCATAATCAACTTCCTATACTACCTGAGTCAAATGAATGAGTGTTCTAGTGTCTACCCTGTCAAATTAACTCAGACATCTGTAATTTATTATTTCAGGTCTTTCATCGCTACGCCGTCCATATCTTCGAACGTCTGGTTCTCCCCAGCCATCGCCCAACAGAAGGTGTAATTGCTTGTACCTACACCACTGTGAATGGACCAGCTTGGGGAAATGATCGCCTGGCGATCACGTACAACCAGATGGCGTGTTTCGTTTGGCTCACCCATCATATGGAATACAACACCGTCTTCAGGCAAGTTCCAGTACAAGTATACTTCGGAACGGCGGTTATGGGTATGTGCAGGCATCGTGTTCCACATGTTACCCTTGTCGAGTTCGGTAATGCCCATCACCAACTGACAACTCTGAATTCCACCTTCTCCTTGGTGAATGTAACGATAGATCGTACGCTCATTGGAAGTTTCGATGCTGCCCAGATGATTCGGCTGAGCTTGTTCTTGTGTTGCTTTTACTGTTGGATAGGTGTGGTGAGCCGGTGTGGATACAAAATAGAATTGGGCAGGTTGAGCCTTGTCACTGCTCGTGAACACAACTTCCTTCACCCCTCTACCGATGTAGAGACATTCCTTCGCTCCAATCTCATAACCTTGTCCATCCGCTGTCACTGTTCCGTGACCACCTACATTAATGATACCGATTTCACGACGCTCCAGGAAAAAGTTCGTTCCGATATCTTTCAGGTTCACTTCAAGGGTAATGTCCTTGCTCTCAGGTACAGCCGTTCCCACAATATAACGATCCACATGAGAATACACCGTTACCAATTCATCGGTTGCAAACAGTTGCTCCATCAAAAATTCCTCACGCAGGCGAGATGTATCATACGTTTTCACTTCATTGGGATGTGCAGCATAACGATTTTCCATTATTAATCCATTCCTTTCGTCATTTAAATTAGTTGAGATAGAGTTTGATAATGTTCATATAAGTTCATTTTAGTTCATTATGTATCTTTTGTGTACCCTTATTTTCGAAAAAAGAATTTTCTGCGATAAAACATTTATGATTCTAACTGTCTATGGATTACCAATCGTGGATCGGAGTACCTACTCCTCCCAAGAAAATGGTAGCGGAATCGGCAGTAACAGTCCAAGTACTGCAATAACGGCTGCCATAATCGCAGTAAACATCATATCTTTAATCTTCACAACAAGGCCCCCAATATGAATTAGTTGTTAATTACGCATTTTTTATGCTGAGTTTTTCCCAAGTCTTATGTACTACTGTAATAAGAGAACCTTCCCCTCGATACCCGATTCAGCCGCTGCAATAGCCTGTTGTACATTCGTTAGGTCATAAGTCGCCCCAATGTTTGCCATGACAAGTCTCCCTGCTCTGACCAGCTCCATTACCTCATGAAATACCTGTTCCCAGCGTTCCACCCAATGTTTTAACCAGAAAAGTTTCACATGAACTTGTGTTCCCCGGGTTGCTTCATGCCATAACGGTGTGATCCCCGAAAGTAGTCCTACACTGATGACCGTACCATTTGGCTTAAGGCAGCTCACCAACTGTTCCCCGTCTGTCCCTCCAATACAATCCAAGACACGACGCCCCAACATTTGATTGGATACTCCCAATCCTACTGCTTCTACTATCCCTATACCCTCAAACCCGGGAACAGCTGGTAATTGGGTACGATGCGGGTAAGCTCCTCGAACAGGAATAATATCGGAGGGATTAATAGGCCGAGCATACATCCTCACTGCTAATTCACCGGGGCCAGGGGGTATCACATCTTTTTCTTCCATACATAACACTTCACTTGGTTCGCCAAAACGATAATAACGGATTACCCTTGCTTTCATTGGTACATCTCCTAAAATAATTTTGCTAAAATTGCTCTAACTAAAATATTGAATATATTGACAGAGTGAATAACAATAATATCACTGGAAAATTATTTCATAAACCACTTATTAAGATATAATACAACTTTTCTTCATTAAAATATGCGATAACTTCAGCTTAGAAAAAAAGAGCCCCACAACCTTGAATACCAAGGTCGTGAAGCTCTTTCATCATATCAATTAATGTGCAACAGCATTGTTAAGCATAATCCAGATCGAACCAATTACGATGGTCATCATAATCAGTAATCCAAAAATAAGGGCCATGACATTCCAGCGTGGTTTCTCTGTTTCACGGATATGCATGAAGAAGAAGAGTTGAACCACAAACTGAAGTGCTGCCGTGCCAAGAACAACAATGAGTGTTCCTGTTCTTTCCATCATATCATTGAGAACCACCACAAGTGGAATGATTGTCAGAACGACGGACAGGATGAAGCCGATGACATAAGACTTCAGTGAACCATGTTGCTCATGACCGTGGGAATCATGTGAGTTGTGCTCTGACATCTACATCACCCCCATGAGATAGACGATCGACAGGAGGAAAATCCATACGACGTCCAAGAAGTGCCAGTACAAGCTGATGACGTTGATTTTACCGCGAGTAACATCGGTAATACCACGTTTTTTCAGTTGTAACATAAGTCCAATCATCCAGATCAGACCGAGCGATACGTGAAGTCCGTGAGTTCCCACAAGGGTGAAGAATGCGCCAGAAGCAGCACTCGTTGTAAAGCTGAACCCTTCGTGAATCAACTCAATAAACTCATATACTTCCAGTGCGATAAAGCTTGCACCCAGAACGGCTGTAACAGCCAGCCAACTGATTAATTGTTTTACTTTGCCTTGATTCATCGCCAGTACAGCTAGTCCGCTCGTGAATGAACTTGTGAGCAAGATAAACGTTTCGGCAATAACACCAGGCATTTTGATCAATTCAGACAAAATCGGTCCGCCCGCCGTATTGTCACGCAACACAATGAAGGTTGCGAACAATACGGAGAACAGGATAACGTCGGAAATCAGGAAGAACCAGAATCCGAGAATTTTCATTTCCTGTGGATCATGATGTCCATGGTCGTGACCATGTGCATGATTCTCACCGTGCTTAGCGGCTGCTTGAGCCATCTATACCGACCCCCTTAACGACGCTTCGGTACGCTTAATTTCGTCGACCGGAATATAATAATCCGTATCGTATGAGAATGAACGGGCGATCATACAGATCCCTACGCCAGCGAGTCCGAGAATTGCCATCCACAGCCATCCGAAGACAAAGCCGAAACCGGCGATGAACCAGAAGACAGACATGATGAACGGAATTCCAGAGTTCTTCGGCATATGAATCGGCTCAAGCGGTTGCTCTGGCGGATAGATGCCTTTGGCACGACGTTCTTTCTCTTCCCACCACTCATCAATATCATCTCCGCGCGGTGTAACAGCGAAGTTGTATTCAGGAGCTGGTGAAGGAATTGACCACTCCAGCGTACGGCCATCCCATGGATCTGCAGGAGCTTTGAGTGATTTGTATTTGCGAATACCGTCTGCGATTTGCGCAACTTGGAACAGGAATCCGACACCCATCAGGAATGCCCCGATTGTGGATACGAAGTTCAATTCCCACCAGCCAGTATCCCAGCCGTAAGTGCTCAGACGACGTGTCATACCCATCAAGCCGACAGCGTACTGCGGCATGAAGCAGACATAGAAACCAATATTCCAAGTCCAGAATGCCCATTTGCCCAGTTTCTCTTCGAGTTGGAAACCGAACATTTTAGGCCACCAGTAGTACAGACCTGCGAAGTATCCGAAGACAACGCCACCGATCAATACTTGGTGGAAGTGGGCAATCAGGAAGTAACTGTTGTGGAACTGGAAGTCAGCAGGAGCAACGGATAACAGAACGCCTGTCATACCCCCGACAATAAAGCACGGGATAAAGGCAAGTGTCCACATCATCGGAGTCGCCATGCGTATCCTTCCTCGATACATGGTAAACAGCCAGTTGAATATCTTAACCCCTGTTGGAATAGCAATCAACATCGTAGTTACGGCGAAGAATGCATTCACGTCTGCTCCGGAACCCATCGTGAAGAAGTGATGCGCCCATGTGAAGAAGGACAGGAAGCTGATGATTAACATTGCGAATACCATCGACTTGTAACCAAACAGTTTTTTCCGAGAGAAGGTACTTACAATCTCGGAAAATACACCGAATGCCGGCAAGACCACAATGTATACCTCAGGGTGACCCCACATCCAGATCAAGTTGATATACATCATTGGGTTACCGCCCAAATCAAGTGTGAAGAAATGCGCCCCGGCAAACCTGTCGAGGAATAACAATGCAAGTGTCACGGTCAAGATTGGGAAAGCGAACAAGATGATAATACAAGTGGAGAATACCGACCATGTGAACATCGGCATTTTCATCCATCTCATGCCTGGCGCACGCATTTTAATGATGGTAACCAGGAAGTTGATACCGGTAGCCAGGGAACCGATACCTGATATCTGTATACCCCATATATAGAAGTTCTGTCCTACCCCTGGGCTGTGCGACAGCTCCGATAGAGGCGGATAACTCAGCCATCCTGCATCCGGTGAACCACCGATAACGAAGGACAGGTTAAACAGCATTGCGCCCAAGAAGAACAGCCAGAAGCTGAGTGCATTCAGGAACGGGAACGCAACGTCTCTTGCTCCGATCTGTAGTGGCACAATAACGTTAAATAGACCAAACATAAATGGCATCGCCATGAACAAGATCATGATCGTACCGTGAGTTGTGAAGACCTGATTATAGTGTTCAGGATTTAGAAATTCATTGTTAGGCATAGCCAGCTGAAGGCGCATCATTAGCGCATCCACACCACCACGGAATAACATGATAATGGAAGCGATGATATACATGATACCGATCTTTTTATGATCGACAGTCGTTAACCAGTTACGCCAGAGCCAGCCCCATTTTTTGAAATAAGTTAGCACCGCTACAATAGTAATCATGGTAATTCCGATAGCTACCATCGCACCATAAATGAGCGGATCACCGGTTACGAAAAACTCCGATGCAAACTCTTTAAGTCCCTCTAACATTGGGGGCCTCCTTTCGAATCTTTAGTTAGCACTCTTGTCCTCGTCTTGATTGGACGTATCAGTTGCATTTTGAATGGCTCCAGAAGCTTCTTTTGAAGTTCCATGCTTACTGTGAGCACTTTGACCATCTACTACATACTTGGTCACAATATTTTGGAACAATCCTTCTGGGAAGGCAGAATAATAAGCAACATTGCTTGTTCCTGGCTCAGCCAGTGCATTGTAACCTTCTGTGGTCAATTCCTGGGAACTTTGTTTCACTTCAGCTACCCAATTGTCAAAATCTTCGTCCGATGTAGCATTCACATCAAAACGCATTTCTCCAAAATGCTCACCTGTGAAGTTAGCACCGGAACCCCAGTACTTACCTTCATGATCTGCCTGCAGGTACAAGGTCATTGCCATACCCGACATTGTATAAATTTGTCCTCCAAGTTGCGGAATCCAGAACGAGTTCATTGGTGAATCCGCAGTGAGTTCAAATTTCACGGGCCGATCTGCCGGAATATTCAACGTGTTGACCGTTGCAATCCCTTGCTCAGGATACATAAACAGCCACTTCCAATCCAGTGAAGACACTTGGATGGTAATTGGTGCTTTCTCGTGAGCCAACGGCTTCGAAGGCTCCAGATCATACGTGTAACGAATCGTAATAATGGCAAGTATTCCAATAATAATAATTGGAACGGTCCACCAGATTGCCTCAGCCTTTGTACTATGAGACCAGTTAGGTTCATAAGCAGCTTTGTTATCCGGCTTGTCGCGGTAACGCCATACGATGACGGCAGACAAAATGAGTACTGGCACAATAATGACAGCACACAAAATTGTCGAGATGACAATCAAATCTCTCTGCGAAGCGCCAATTGGTCCCTTCGGATCCAGAACAACGTACTGCCCGCCTGCCAGCATTGGCCAGACAATCAATGCAATTGTAACCAACGTCAGGACAACCGGAATGATAATCCGGGTTAGCGACCTAGGTTTCTTGTTCATTTTGATCCCCTCTCCTTAAATTCGCTCATACTGAAAAATCAGTATACTACTCTCTTCCTACTAAAGATATCAGAAATGAACAACTTTTTTGTTCTTGTTAACAAATTTGTCGATTTTACACCTTAAATGTGTGAATTTTTTCTCACAAATCGCTTGCATGGTTGATATTTGCTTATTGTAATCTTTACACATCAAGTCACAAAATAAAACCCTTTGCAGTCCCGTTGAACAATGTCAACGAATCCGCAAAGGGCTTTATTGACTGGATTCCGGGAACTTATCCAGTCTTATTATGAACGAATTAACGCAGGATTATAATCAATCGGCGCCTTCGTCTTCCCGGCGTGTATGAACAAGGCCAATCGCTTTGGCAATAACGTAAATAAACACACTACCTACAAGAAATCCAATACCGACCATCAAGCCAAGATTACGATCATTAAATTCATTCAGATTGATCAGACACATGATCACTCCCGTAATGAGTGCGACCCATGCCAGAACTGTCATCGTCAAGACGGCGCGCCGCATATTTTTGTCTTTGCGCTCCAATTGGCTAACCATTGCTGTCTTCGATGCCATAGTAAACACTTCCTTTTCCCTTTTTGTAAGTGCTTTCCTTATACCAATATACCACATCAGTATGATTTTTAGTCAACAAATGTTCAAATTTTCTCCGCAATTTGGACACTTTATTTTAAAATTACCCGTTGACAAAACATTATTCATTTCTTCCTTACTTCTTATAACCCAAAAACCGTCTCTTCATAACAGAAAACACACTTGACCTAATGAAACCTTTATGAACTACTCATTTTTATCTGTGAAAAAACAAAAAAAGACGGCACATTGGAATACTCCAATGCTACCGTCTTACTCATTTTTAGCTGTCATTGTGTCTATTGGGGATTATGTTCGTTCCGTGTTTCCAACCAATTATTCTTGATGACATTCTGATACCAGTAGTAACTCTCCTTCGGCGTTCTCACCAGTGAACGATAATCCATATGAACGAGACCGAAGCGCATACGGTAACCTTCTGCCCATTCGAAATTATCCATCAGTGACCATGCCATGTACCCTTTCAGGTTAATACCGTCATTAATGATGCGGTGAATTTGAGCCAAATGCTGTTCATAATAGGCAATCCGACGATCATCATTAATTTTGCCATTCTCCAGATCATCATTGATGCAGGCACCATTCTCTGTGATATATACATCCACATTGCCGTACTTTTGCAAATAATGCATAAATTCATACAAACCACGTGATTCCACAGGCCAGCCAATATCGGTTTTGGTGAGGCCCATATCAACTTCTTCCGATTGCAAAGCACCTGCCTCCGGATTGAAGCGATTGATCCCCATCGTGTAATAGTTAATGCCGAGCAGATCGATCGGTTGTGAGATGATCTCCATATCGCCTTCCTGAATTGGCACAGTAGCCCCTGCTTCTGCAAACCAATCCACCATAAACTGCGGATATGAACCTTTGTAGATTGGATCAAGGAACCAATCGGTGTTGAGCGCAATCGATCGGTCACATGCAGCTTGGTCCTCAGGGGATTTGCTGTACGGCTCAGCCCAGCATACGTTCGGAGCAATACCAATCTGACCCGTTGTTCCCAAGCGACGGAAGGATTGAACGGCTTTACCATGAGCAACCAGCAATCCATGAGCCACATTAATTGACGTTTGCAGGTCTTTGTTTCCTGGCGCATGAATCCCGAGAAGGTTCGACAGGAACGCGATACACCATGGTTCATTGAATGTCAGCCAAAAGTTGATCTTGCCCGAGAATTCTTTGAAAATCACTTCGGCATATTTCACAAAAGCGTCTACCGTTCTGCGGTTGCCCCAACCCCCGTCATCTTCCAGCGTTTGTGGAAGATCCCAGTGATACAGGGTAAGGAACGGTTCGATGCCAGCCTCTAACAATGCATCCACGAAGCGATGGTAGAAGTCCAGTCCTTCCCGATTGATCTCCCCATCTCCGTCAGGAATAATGCGCGGCCACGCAATGGAGAACCGGTACGTATTAATCCCGAGTTTCTTCATCAGTTCGATGTCTTCCTCGTAACGGTGGTAACTGTCACATGCGACATCCCCATTGTCTCCGTTATATACCTTGCCAGGTGTGCGCGCAAACGTATCCCAGATGGATACCCCGCGTCCACCTTCCTGTGCCGCTCCTTCTATTTGATAGGAAGCTGTTGCTGTACCCCAGCGAAAATCTTGCGGAAATTTAAAAATGGTCATGGTTGGCTCCTCCGTCTCATGATGACACGCGGATCGTCTGTCCTGCGGTCATCGTTAAAATAATTACATAATCGCCCTGAGGCGTAAGCTCTGCCTTGGCTTGTTCATGTCCTTCCACGCGTAGCGGATAAGCACTGCGAAGGGTCAGCGACTCACTTCGATCTGCCATAATAACCGCTGAAGCAAGCTTGTTGTCCGTCCACGTTATGGCTACCGTATAACCACCTCTTGCACGAAGCCCTTCAACTCGACCTTGAGTCCAGAGTTCAGGTAGTGCCGGCAGTAAATGTAACTCGTTCAAGTGGCTCTGCAATAACATCTCTGCGATTCCGGCCGTGCCTCCAAAATTACCATCGATCTGGAATGGTGGATGGTCATCAAACAGATTCGGATGTGTGGACCGGGCCAGCAACGTGCGCACAAACTGATGTGCCTGGTTGCTATCCAGCAGTCGTGCATACAGATTGATCAACCATGCACAGCTCCATCCTGTATGCCCGCCACCTTGTGAGATACGACGTTCAAGCGATACCCGTGCTGCTTCTACCAATTCCGGTGTGTTCACTCGATTGATCTGCTCCCCCGGATACAGCCCATACAGATGGGAGACGTGACGATGCCCTGGCTCGGATTCGGCAAAATCCTTAAACCACTCCAGCAATTGTCCTTCGCTTCCAATTCGGAATGGATAGAGTCTGTCCAGAGCCTCGCCCCACTCGCTCGCCAATGACTCATCGAGATTCAATTGCTTCGCGGCCTCAATACAGCGGGTGAACAGTTCACGAATTAACGTCATATCCATCGTTGAAGCCATGGATATACTGCGTGCCTCCCCAGCATCTGTGAGAAACTTGTTCTCTGGTGAAGTGGATGGAATCGTAACCAGATAACCATCAGGCCCTTCCACCAGCCAATCGAGACAGAACAGCGCCGCCTCTTTCATGATGGGATACGCACGTTCCTCAAGAAAACGCTGATCACCGGTAAACTGGTAATGTTCCCATAGATGCGAGGTCAGCCATACACCGCCCATCGGCCAAAATGCCCAGCTCGCGTCTCCACCTGTAGGCGTGGTGGTTCTCCAGATATCCACGTTATGATGGGCAGTCCATCCACGGGCTCCATACAGAATCCGTGCCGTTCTGCGTCCTGTATCACTGAGATCGGTCAGCATATCAAACAGCGGCTCATGACATTCACTGAGATTGCAGACTTCTGCCGGCCAGTAATTCATCTCCGTGTTGATATTGATTGTATAATCACTATGCCATGGCGGCTCTACCTGATGATTCCAGATTCCCTGCAGATTGGCTGGCTGGCTGCCCGGACGCGAACTAGCCATTAACAGATATCTTCCATATTGAAAATAAAGTGCCTCAAGCCCAGGGTCTTGTTGCCCTTCCTGATAGGCTTGCAGCCGCTCATCTGTAGGTATTTCGGCGTTAGCCGATACCCCTAAATCAATTGAGACTCTGTTAAACAACGCACTATGATCCTGAATATGTCGGTCACGAAGGCCTTCCGCACCATATGTGATCGCTTTGGAGATCAGCTCCCTGCATTCCTCTTCCAATACAAGATGATCCTTCACAGGCAACACATCGTAACTCTCAAAGGAGGTAGCCGCTGCCAGATAGAAAACAACCTGGTCAGCACCCTGAATATGTAACTTGCCTTCCAGATTGGAGACCTTCACCTGATCGCCAGATGCCGTGAACGATACACGGACAGCATAAGCCGTTCCCCGATCCTCTTCATAGAGGACGGATTCCGGGTGATCTCTGAAGTAATTGGACTCCACATGACTTGGGCACCGACTGAACATGGTTAGTGCATCTCCCGAAGTCTCAACGCGATAAGGATGGGGACTGTCTAGCGTAACACTTACACTCACAGCGCCCTTCTGATCAGCAGTTAATGTGCAGACCATCAGATCATCCGAAGCACTGGAATACACTTCACGTACGTAACGAATTCCTTCCCATGAGTACGTCGCGGATGCAATACCCGATTCCAGATCAAGCTCCCGTTCAAATGCATCATATGAAAGATCATCCAGACCCTCATGGTGCAATAGAAAATGACCCATCGGCTGGTAGGCCTCTACATCACGACCAAGCATTTCACGGTTCAACAAATCCTCAGCTTCACCATACTGCCCAGACATAATCAACTCTCGCGTCTGCTTCAAATACCGCTGGCTGCTATATTGAATCGTATCCCGTGGAAACCCTGACCATAATGTATCTTCATTGAGCTGAATTCGTTCATCTGCTGCGCCACCGTACACCATGCCTCCAAGACGGCCGTTTCCGATGGGCAATGCTTCTTCCCAGCGTTTTGCCGGTTGTCGATACCATAGACGATTGATTTTAGTTTGGTTATTGTGTTGGGACATGATTAGCTCCTGTTCCTGAATCAGCTGTATATTCCTCATGACATAAAACGTTTTCGGTAAGTGCTTACAATAATAAAATTATATGTGATTTCAAAATTTGCGTCAATGCAAATCATCACATCATTCCACAAAAAAAGGCCCCATATAGGGCCCTTTCCTTGTTTAACCATGGATCACAGACAATCCATATTATTTTACATCTTTTCCTGTCCACAGAGAGACACGTTCCTTAACCCAAACCGTAAATTGTTTCTCCATTTCAACTGCACCCGCTTTGTCCAAATCAGCCAGTAAAGCATCATAGGTTGCATCAAAGTTGGCTGGTGTAGTCAGAACAGCTTCCGGAATCCGTTTACGGATGATATCCTGCGTTTTCTGGAACGTTACCTCATAGTCTGTACCGGAAGGTACGGACATGTTATACGCTGCGCCCCAATCCTTAACTGGCAGATCTTCTTCAGCCGGATAGAACTCTTTCCAAGTCGTGATACCATAAGCTTTCAGCGTTTCTTTCTCTGCAGCCGTGTAACCAGCTACAATCTGCTCAGGGAAGTTTGTTGTGTAGTAGTTATCCGTAGAATCTTTTACACCATCACCGTATCTTGCACTAAATACGTTATACATCCCAATTCCTGTTTCCTTACTGAAATTGGAGTTGTCATTCGTTTTGCGGTCTTGAACGTCTTCTGGAATCACGCGTTTACCATCTTCTACGTTGTAATGTTCACCTTCGATACCCCAGTTTCTCAGAACTTGTCCTTCATCGGAAGCAAGCCAATCCATGAATTTGATGATACGCACTGGATCTTTGGCCGAAGTTGTAATCCCGATGCCATAACCGTCAAATCCGGCTGGTTGGAACGTATGATCCACAATCTCATCGTTAAGTGATACAGAGAAGTGAGCGTATGTGGCATCATCCTTGCCCGATGATTTAAGCGCGTTCTCCGCTTCTTGATAGTTCCACTCTTGGTCAATCAGACCGAGGACACGGCCACTGGCAATTTTGGACTTGTATTGGTCATCCTTTTGAACGAAGGCATCTTTGTCCAGTAGGCCTTCATTGTACATTTTATTCAACCAGCGGAAATATTCTCTTTCCTCTGGACGTTTGTAGTGCAATTTGGCTTCATACGTTTCAGGGTCAATGTAATATTCACCATCATCCGGTGCACCTGTTGCCTGGAAAGCCGGGTTCGTTACTGTGATCATGATTTTCCAATCATCTGCATTCAATGTTAATGGAATGGTTGGTTGACCATCAATGGTTGGATGTTTTTCATAATAAGCTCTGAGTACATTCTCGTAATCCTCAAGTGTCTTCACTTCAGGGTATCCGAGCTCTTTCAATACTCTTTGTTGAATTTCAAATCCACCTGTAGCGTCAAACGTAACATTATCAACGCCCATATTGGTTGGAATGGTATAGATCGCTTGATCTTCCAGACTGTATTTCAAACGGTTCATCTGTTCCCCATAGATTTTTTTCAAATTGGGAGCATGCTCCTCAATCAGATCCGTGAGATCCAGCATCGCGCCTGCATCCACAAGCTTAGATAAGTTACCTTTAGGGTAGATCATATCCGGAAAGTCACCACTGGCAGCCATCAGTGCAATCTTCTGGTTACCACCATCGTTTACATCATACTCTGCTTCAATGGTAACGCCTGTTTGCTCCGTAATCTTTTTACCAACAGCATCTTGCATCTTGTTCCAGGTCGGACTAGCATCCGCCCCGAAGAATGTAACTGTGATCGGTTCGGTTCCGCTGGACTCCGAAGTCTCTTTGGTTCCCGAATTCCCACAACCAGCTGTAACCAACATTGCACTTGCGAGCATCAACATTGCAAACGTCTTGGGTGTATTGCCTTTCATTTTGCCTCTCATTGTCTAGTTCCCCCTATTATTTATGAAGGTTTTATCTGTATAACAGGCTTTATGCCTGAGGATACCACTTTTTTTGAATACGCTTTCGAGTTCATTCATTTCGACGTTTTTAGTGAAGCTGACATTTCGATTCTGTAAAAAGAAGATTATTCTTCTAACAGACGTAAAACGTTTTCGGAAATGAAATAAACCGCTTACTGAAAGTGCTTACATGATAGATTATACTGCTATCACCACCTTACGTCAACAACAAAAAAAGCCCTTTTTCAAGGGCTTTTTTGCAATGAAAATCCTTAACTTTAATGCTTTGTTTTCAAGCTTATTTCACATCTTTTCCAGTCCACAGGGAGACACGTTCTTTCACCCAAACCGTGTATTGTTTCTCCATTTCTACTGCACCTGCTTTATCAAGTTCAGCCAGGAGACTGTCATACACGCTGTCAAAGTTCTCAGGTTTGGCAAGGATCGCTTCTGGGATCCGTTTGCGGATGATATCCTGTGTTTTCTGGAATGTTACGTTGTAGTCTGTGTCAGAAGGTACAGGCATATTATACGCTGCGCCCCAATCTTTCAATTTCAATTCGTCTTCGGATGGATAGAAATCTTTCCATGTTGTAATACCGTATGCTTTCAACGTTTCCTTCTCAGCTGGTGTGTAGCTTGCTTGGATCTGCTCTGGGAAGTTCGTTGTATAGTAGTTGTCTGTAGAATCTTTTACACCATCACCGTATCTTGCGCTGAAAATATTGTACAACCCAACTCCTGTTTCTTTCGTGAAATTGGAGTTGTCATTTGTTTTGCGTTCCTGAACCTCGTCAGGAATCACACGTTTGCCATTTTCTACATTGTAGTGTTCGCCTTCAATACCCCAGTTTCTCAACACCTGGCCTTCATCGGAAGCGAGCCAATCCATGAATTTGATAATCCGTACCGGATCTTTGGCCGAAGTTGTAATCCCGATGCCATAACCGTCAAATCCTGTTGGCTGGAAGGTGTGGTCCACAATGTCCTTGTTCAGGGACACGGAGAAGTGAGCATATGTGGCTTCGTCCTTACCTGCTGCTTTGAGAGCGTTCTCAGCTTCGCCATAGTTCCAGTCTTGGTCGATCAGACCGAGTACACGGCCACTGGCGATTTTGGATTTGTATTGATCATCTTTTTGAACAAAAGTATCCTTGTCGAGCAGGCCTTCATTGTACATTTTGTTCAACCAGCGGAAGTATTCTTTCTCCTCTGGACGTTTGTAGTGAAGCATCGCTTCATACGTTTCAGGATTAATATAATATTCCCCATCATCCGGTGCACCTGTTGCCTGGAAGGCCGGGTTCGTTACCGTGATCATGATCTTCCAGTCATCTGCATTCAGTGTCAGTGGAATGGTTGGTTGACCATCAATCGTTGGATGCTTTTCATAATACGTTCTAAGAACGTTTTCGTAATCCTCAAGTGTTTTCACTTCTGGGTATCCCAGTTCTTTCAACACTCTTTGCTGAATTTCGAATCCACCACCTGCATCAAAAGCGACGTTATCTACACCCATGTTGGTTGGAATAGCATAGATCGCTTGATCTTCCAGACTGTATTTCAAACGATTCATCTGATCGCCATATATCTTTTTCAGGTTAGGTGCATGTTCCTCAATCAGGTCGGTCAGGTCCAGCATTGCGCCTGCATCCACCAGCTTCGACAGGTTACCTTTAGGAAAGATAATATCAGGGTAATCACCGCTGGCAGCCATCAAAGGTATCTTTTGGTCGCCACCATTGTTCACATCGTATTCTGCTTCAATTGTAACACCTGTTCTTTTGGTAATCTCTTGGCCCACTGCATCTTTCATGTTGTTCCAGCTTGGACTTGCATCTGCACCAAAGAATGTAAAGGTTACCGGGGTGGTCGTATCTCCAGAATCAACCGGCTTTTCTGAAGCGTTAGTTCCTCCTCCACTGCCACTGCATCCTGCGGTAATTGCAAGTGCACTGGCTAACAGAAGCATTGCGAATGTTTTTGGTGTTTTGCCCTTCATGTGTAATCCCCCTTATGGATATAATGAAGCTGTATATTTGTATAACAGGCTGACCTGCACATACCGTGACCAGATGAAGATATTGTAATTTTATTGTTACTCTAACATTAAAAGCGATTTCTCTAAACCAGTGAATGGATCTTCACACACCTTAATTTACTCGTCACCCTCTGGAATTCCCCTTGAATAAATGAGAATGATGTATGTTGTTTTTCTCTGATGTACAAGAAAATGTAAGTGCTTTCATAATTGAATAATAATCGCTCCTATATCCCTTGTCAATAGTGAATTTATAAAATTGAAAACGTTTTTTAGAAAACGTTTTAGGTATAAAAAAGAACCCGGTTATCCGGGTTCTTTCTCGGTTTGAATCCATTCAATCGATAGCTTATTTAGTCTCTTCACCGCTCCACAATTGAACACGGTTTTGAACGAGTTCTGTGTATTGTTTCTCCATGTCCTCTGCTCCTGCATTGTTCACTTCATCAATCATGCCATCATAGATGGCATCGAACTGCTCAGGAGTACTCAGAATGGCTTCCGGGATACGTTTCCGAATGATATCCTGTGTTTTCTTGAAGATGACGTTGTAGTTGGAGTCACCTGGTGTTGGCAGATTGTATGCTGCTCCCCATGGTTTGATCGGGAACTCGTCTTCACTCGGGAACAGATCTTTCCACGTCGTAGCACCGTAAGCTTTGAGTGTTTCTTTCTCTGCATCGGAATATGCTGCCACGATCTGTTCAGGGAAATTCGTAGTGTAGTAGTTATCCGTTGAATCCTTCACACCGTCTCCATAGTGACCAGACATATTGGTGTACAGTCCAATACCCGTTTCTTTTTGGAATACGGCTGCATTATTGGTTTTCTGATCCAGAATGTCGGCAGGAATGACACGTTTGCCGTCCTTCACTTCGTACTGTTTGCCCTCAATTCCCCAGTTCATCAGCACTTGCCCTTCTTCAGAAGCCAGGTAATCGAAGAATTTGATCGTACGAACCGGATCAGGATTCGATGTCGTAATCCCTACACCCCAACCGGATACAAAACCTGGATCTTGGTAAGCATGATCCTTAATATCCTCGGACAGGGTTACCGGGAAGTGTGAATACGTTGCTTCATCCTTGCCCGCAGATTTCAGTGCATTTTCTGCATCGGAATAACCCCAATCCTGGTCAATGACACCCAGAACACGTCCACTTGCAATTTTGGATTTGTATTGGTCTGTTTTTTGGATAAAGCTGTCCTGATCCAGCAATCCAGTGTTATACATATGGTTCAACCAGCGGAAGTACTCTTTTTCCTCTGGACGTTTGTAATGCAGACTTGCTTCATACGTCTCTGGATCGATATAGTATTCACCGTCATCCGGAGCACCTGTTGCCTGGAAGGCAGGGTTCGTTACGGTAATCATGATTCTCCAATCATCCGCGTCCAATGTTAACGGGATTGTTGGCTGACCATCAATTGTTGGGTGTTTCTCTTTGTACGCCTTCAATACATTCTCGTAATCCTCAAGTGTACGCACTTCCGGGTATCCGAGTTCTTTCAGTACACGGTGCTGAATACCAAATCCACCACCTGCATCAAAGTACTTCTGGTCTACCGCATAATACGTCGGCAGCACATAAATAGCCTGATCTTCATTACTGTATTTCAACCGGTCCATGTAATTACCATACAGCTTCTTCAGATTGGGAGCATATTGGTCGATCAGATCTGTCAGATCGAGCATTGCTCCGGCATCCACCAGTTTGCTGAGTTCTCCTTTGGGGGAGACAATATCCGGATAGTCTCCGCTCGCCGCCATTAAGGATATTTTATCTTGACCACCACTAACGGCAAATTCACCGTTAAGGGTTATCCCTGTTTTTTCCGTAAGGACTTTACCTACTTCATCCTTCATGCCATTCCAGTTCGGACTGGGGTCAACGCTAAAGAAATCAAAAGTAAGTGGAGTTGTCTCTGCGCTTGTATCCTTGAACGACGTATCACTGCCGCTTCCTCCACCGCAACCTGCGAGTAAAGACATTGCAAGCACTGGTGCCAGTGCAATCTTCATTTTGGAACTTGCCATAATGGTAATCCTCCCTGTTTCATATGTCTGTTTGTCCGGGACTTTTTTGTCCCTGTCTATAGCTTCATGAATACCACCCCGCAGCCCTATACGGTGAAGCGCAGACCAAATGGCTGCGCTTCGGGTATCCTGATGCTTCATTTGTTTGTAGATGTACGGCCGCTCTATTTGGCAGCCTGTACCCAATTGTTTAACCTTTTACTGCGCCCAGTGTCATACCGCCAACAAAGTACTTCTGAAGGAATGGATATACAATGAGGATTGGAACCGTTACAACGATCGTAATCGCCATTTTGATCGATTCCGGTGAAATCTGTGTCATTTGCTGTGCCATATCATTGGCATTTCGTCCAGCACCTGAGCCTTGCTGCGTACTTTGTAATACTTTCATCAGCTCATATTGGAGCGTCGTCAGATGTGCCTTTGAACCATTATACAGGTACGTATCGAACCACGCATTCCACTGACCTACAGCCAGGAACAATGCGATGGTAGCAAGCACTGGTTTACACAGTGGCAAGATGATTCTGTAATAGATTGTAAAGTCATTCGCTCCGTCCAGCTTCGCGGATTCCTGCAATGAGTATGGCAGGCCATCAATGAATGAACGGATGATGAACACGTTAAACGCACTGATCATGCCAGGCAATACATATACCCAGAATGTACCGATCAGGTTCAAGTCACGCATCAGAATGTACACCGGAATCAGACCACCGGAGAAATACATCGTGAGCGCGAGCGTTGTGGAAACAAATTTTCTAAGTCCAAAATCAGGTCTGCTCAGTGTAAAGGCGATCATGGATGAACTGATCAATCCGAGCACAGTACCTACAAGTGTACGCAGAATGGAGATCTGCAAACCTTGTAGCAATCCATCATATTGGAAAATCGTTTTGTAGTTCTGTAATGTGAATTCGCGAGGCCACAAGTAAATTCCGCCACGTACTGTATCTGTCGAGTTATTGAGTGAGATGGCTAGTACGTTAAGGAATGGATAAAGTGTTACAACCAGCACCATGGTCATCGCGAGGATGTTGAATATATCGAACAGTTTATCGCCCCGAGTAGCATTGAATGCTTTGTTCGCCATAATGTCGTCCCCTCCCTACATGATGCTTTCTTTAGTGAATTTTTTGAACAAGCCGTTCGCAGTAAACAGAAGGATGATACTGACAACGGAGTTGAATATACCTATGGCTGTACCATACGAGAATCGTCCCATATTCAAACCATAATTGAGCGCGTATAGATCAAGTACTTCCGAGTAGTCTGTGACCAGACTGTTGCCAAGCAAGAACTGCTTCTCGAAACCGATACTGATAAGATGTCCAATTGACATGATGAAAAGTACGGAAATCGTGGTCCGTATGCCAGGCAGCGTGATGTGCCACATCTGTCTCCAGCGGTTGGCTCCATCTACACGGGAAGCTTCATACAGCTCATTGTCGATACCTGTTATCGCCGCCAGATAGATGATGGCATTCCAACCGGTTTCCTTCCACATATCTGAAGCGGTTACAATGTACCAGAACAAGTTACCCTTGGCCATGAATTGGATCGGCTGATCGATAATGTTCAGTCCTACCAATAGATCATTGATAATCCCGCCATCGGTGGAGAGCATCTTGGTGATAATACCTGCCACAACGACCCAGGATACAAAGTGAGGCAGATATGATACCGTTTGCACGGCACGTTTGAAGAACATGCCTCTCATTTCATTCAGGAGTATGGCGAAGAATATCGGCACAATAAAACCGACAACCAGTCCCATCAAGCTCATTGCAAGCGTATTTCGAAGTACCAGATAGAAACGATCATCACTGAACAGCTCTACAAAGTGTTTAAAGCCAACCCACTCTTGATCACCAAACGATCTGGCAGGTTTATAATTTTGGAAAGCCATCGTCCATCCCCATAGTGGCAGATAGTTAAATACGAAAACCCAAGCTACGAATGGCAATGACATGAGATAGAGATATTTCTGCTGTTTCATTCTGTCCCAAATTCCGTTCCGCCGATTCTTTAAAGGCGGTTTGGGGTCACTGCTTCTGTTCGCGGAAGCGGATTTTTTTGTTAGCGTTTCCATCTCCGTTCCCCCTCCTCTGTTTTATAAAATAATCATACCCGATAGAGCGTTTTCAAAATACCATCTGGATTTTAGAGAAAATCATATAAAAATTAGATATAGACATATATAATCAGACATTAATTCGTTAAAATCAGTGATAAATTCTACTTTTAAATGAAATAAAAGTTATATTAAGGTAATATATTATCTAAATTGGTAAATTTCGAAAACGTTTTATAGAAATCGTTTACTTCAAACTGATTGCATACAAAAAGGACCCTTTCGGGTCCCTATATTTACAATGTGAATTGAATCGTTTGCAGTTTAACGATGCCGAGTAATTGCGCTACGGATATGGAGGTTGTTGGACGGAATTGATCTCCATTCAGATAAGCAAGTATCTCCTGAAATAAAAAGGCTGCTTCCGGACGCTTCATTACAGCCAGATTGGCAAACGGAAGTGAGGATATCAAAATCTTACCCTTCCCTACTTTTGCCTCAAAGGCATAAGCGAGTCGTTTGGCCCGATGGAAATGGTCCACCACTTCGATCAGCGGCTCCACCCCGGGCAACGTATCCAAACATATCGCTGGTGTACCGTTCACCAAGTGATACCAATGCCAGTCCGAAGCCCCATCATGCGGGAAGGAGCCTAGTAGTGCTAACTGTTCTCTCAAATACATGCCCATCGTTGCACCAGGCTGTGTAGCAAACATCAGGTAATTCCAGAATACAGGCAGATACTTGGTCTCCACTGAATCATATAACCCTTCTGCGGTTGGCTGTAGCCAAACACTCCCCCCGTTGACCACATAATCAACGACATTGGGTGTTAACGACTGAACGATAACCAAGTCAATCTCCCGATTTTTCAACAACTGAAATCCATCGATGCGATCTACGCCATCATGTTGTGCTTCCCCGAGAAGTGGCTGCAGCTCTGCCATGGTATTCCAGAAGCGATTCGAATTCGGATGAGACTGATAAAAAGGAAAAGACCAGCCATGCCATACATTCGCTACAGTTCTTTCCAAATCGCCTGATATCAACTCCGCTTCAATCCGAAAAGCCGCTGCTGCTTCCCGAGGTGCTGTAGCGACGATGCTTCCCAGTGACATGACGGACCCACATTGGATATTTCCGGTCTTCCATGCTCCTTCAGTGAATATCACATCATCGCTTATTAACCTCCACTGAATGACCGCGTCCTCAAGCGGCTCCTTACCGTAGTGAGAGATGCGTACATCGACATGAATGGATTCTCCGGCGTAAAATGTACGCTCCTTGCAACTTAATAACAGCACCACATCTGCGTTGAAACGCATGAATTCTTCTGGTGTTGTAATGCCTTTGTCATCCCAAAATACATCCAGAATGCCCGTCGTAGCATGTCCCTGCCCTGGAAAATCGCGAATGTCCAGAAGCTGTACGCCCGCAGCGTCCGGTGTTCGCCGAATTCGCTCCATGGCTTCTTTTAAGGAACGTACCAGATGGGTAGCACTGACCTGTTGAAAATGCTCGAGGTCCTCCATCATTCCTTTGTTTGTTAACGATTCTTCGATCGGTCGCAACCAGCTAGGACGCAATACGCCAGTATACTTGGCTCGCTCTTGGGGCCGCACATACATGGTGTACTGTGCATGTTCATGCCCAATGACGGGATGCTCCGCAAGCCGGGTGACTGCATGATAGTCCTGCGTGGTATCCGGCACAGCAGAATATGCGGATTCCAACGGGGGATGCCAGTTCAACGACTGGATATAATAATCACCTTCCCGCCCTTGCGCCGGAAGTTGTCCAAATCCTGTATTGTCCGTATATAACCGGGTTGGGTCCATATCCCTTGCCCTCGATACCCATGCATTGAGTTCAGGGTGGCCATTCGGGCCAATGAGTTCATTCCCCATGGAGAACATGACGAATGAAGGATGTCTATGCAGCGACTGAAGCAACCCGTCCATTTCTTGTGTCAGATAGGACAATACTTCAGCTGGCGCAGACTGATCCGATTGCTCAAAGAAACGAGACCAATGGGGAAGTTCTGCCTGTACCAGCAAGCCCACTTCATCAGCCGCCTCCCAGAAAGGCTCCGGCGCGCTCCACCCATGCAGTCGGACATGATTGAAACCATACGATCTGGCGATTCGAAACTGCTGAAGATAATGCTCCTTGTCCCAGACGGGATAACCCGTCAGTGGGAAGATACAGCAATCGACGTACCCACGCAAATATACTGGTGTCCCATTCAATTCAAGCTGCTTCCCGTTTGTTGCAAAGGAGCGTACACCAAATGATTGCTCCAGTCGATCCAGTTCCTGTTCACCTTCATGGAGACGGATCACTGCCTTGTATAATTCAGGGGATTCATCCGACCATTTTGCGATAGACTTCTCTGTTCCAAGTTCCAATTGCCACTGTTCTATTACAGCTTTGATTTCAGTTAAACCTGCTGAGCTTATATCCACATGTGATGGATCACTCAGATTCACATTACAACTATATCGATTAAGCCATGTGCCGTCCGGATGCTGGATATCCACATGTAATTGCATTGATCTAGCCGATTCATTTGCGGGAGCGCTTACAGTACAATCAACCAGAATGGTTCCGTTCTCAGCATCTGGTTGAATACGTAACCTCTGTAATCGGCAGGGAGGCATACTGTCCAGATAAACACCACCTGTGATCCCCCCCCAGGCTGTGGCCGTATGCAATGAATGAATATGGCTACCCGCCAGCGGAAGTTTCATCGTATTATCCACGCGGATCTCCACACGATTCACTTCTCCCTGCTTCACCAGAGAAGTGACATCCCACTTCTGTTGATTCACCAGACTATCCTGCTGCCCGGCATACTGTCCATTGATCCAGAGATGCGTTGTCCATCGGACACCTTCCAATCTGAATACATAGTGGCATCGGGGATCCTCTGATGGAACATGGACATCCTGAGCATACCAGACTGAGCCTTCATACTCGCGTACCTTTGTCCAGGTATCGAGCCTTTCGTATTCAGGCTCATCTCCGTATCCTTGCTCTTCCCACGAACCGGGAATCTGAATGGTCTCCCATGATGTGTTTTCACACTGTGATGGCGGTAATACCTCTTGTTCAACGAGTTTATCGGACTGCAGATCCAAACAAAACTGCCATGTTCCATTTAAGTTCAATGTATGACGTACAGCGCCTATATCAGATAAATTCATATCGTATAGCCATCCCTTCAACTGGATTCTTGTAAATCCAGTCTAAGTTGTGAAACATTCCGTGACCATTGCTTATCATGGGAAGTGCATGGACAATATGATGAATCTGGAAAATGTCCAGTGATCCCGAAAACGTTTTATTATATGAGCATGGGCAAGGCCCGGCATTTCATACTTATTCTTCGTTCATATCCGTGGCAGATTCTTTGGACAGGGACTGGGTTCTGGCCTGTTTGTACGCGGAGGGTGATTCACCTACATACTTCTTGAACTTACCGTGGAAATAGTCCACGTTCGCATATCCCACTCTGGCCGCAACCTGATGGACCTTGAGTCCTTCATCCAGCAATTCCTTGGCCTTTTCCATACGGACCTTGTCCAGAAATATATTAAAGTACTCTCCTGTATGGTTCTTGAACAACTTGCCCAGATAACTACTGTTATAGTTGAATACTTCAGCAAGTACCTCCAGCTTGAGATTTTCGCCAGGGTTACGCTGGATAAATTCAATCATCTGTTTTAATACAGTATCCTTGCTTCCCCCACCCATACGTTGAATTAGTCGATTCAAATGTTCCGATGCCATGACTTTGAGATCAGACATCGTAAATTGATGATAGACTTCATTAATCAGAACCGAATGTTCCTGCATAATGGAGTGCATATGTTGATTCGTCGCTGCAAGCTTGTTGAACGCCAGGGAAAATACCTGTGAGAACGCCGTCTTGATCGCTTGCTCTGTTCGGTGATATGGAACCAGGCGCTCTTCCATCTCACCCAGCACCCGCATAACGGACTCACTACTGCGGATGTCTAACGCATAATACAGCTTGTCCGCAAGTTCGTCCTCAACTGGCTCATGTGCTCCGTCCACAGCTTCAATTTCTGGCTTAACAACGCTTTCGCTGCCTTCATTCCACAGAATGATGCGTTGCTCCGTGAACAAGAAGCGTTCCCCGAGTAAACGATTCGCCTGCGTGTATGACCGCGCAATTTCAGAAGTGGAATGTACAGGTTCTCCCGCAGCACCGTACATGTGAACCTCCCATTCTCCCAGCAGTCCTTCCAGCTCATCATACAGATTTCTTGCAGATGACTCGGATGTGATTGTTTCCTTACTTAACAGCCCCAGACCTGAATGGAACGAGAATACAATGCCTCGGTCTTTATGGTCAAATGCTTCAATCAGTTTGCGTTTCATAACACTTCCCCGTTGCAGGTCAGGGGCTACATGCAGCTCAACCAGCACAATCTGATAGTGAGGCCAGTGCAGCCCCAGGCTATCTTCTTCCATGCTACCCGCACCCTCCAGACTGTCAAAGAGCAAAGCCTCGATCTGATGCTCCCGATAGACGGTATCTTCACCAGCATGACGTGCCATTGTCTCCCGTTCACGGGTCAGTATCGCAGCAATACGCTCCAGTTCACCAATAATCTCTTCTTCATCTACCGGTTTCAGCAGATAACCATCCACACCAAAACTGATGGCTTTTTTGGCATAATCAAAATCTGCGTAACCACTTAATATCAAAAAGTGCGAATCCGGATGATTCCGGCGTACTTCTTCAATCACATCCAGCCCGGTCATACCGGGCATACGAATGTCAATAATCGTCAGATCAGGCTCCAATTCCTCAAACCGGGAGATGGCCTCACGCCCGCTGGCAGCTGTAGCGATGACCTGGAATCCATATTTTTCCCACTCGATAATGGTTGTCAGTCCCTCACGTATGCTCGGTTCATCATCCACCAAAAATACTTTATACATGTTGGTCCCCTCCTGCTGGTAAAGTGAAAGAAACCTCTGTTCCTTCCCCATATACACTCTTAATCTGTAATCCATATGGCTCGCCGTACGTCAATGTTAATCGTTGATGTACATTACGCATGCCGATCCGACTCTTCTCCTGTTCCTCCGGTCCACAGATAAACTGCATCACCTCAGCCAGTCGTTCTGGCGTTATGCCTGCACCATTGTCATCCACACGGATCTGCACAATGTTCTCTACTAAACGAATACTTATATGAACACGGACTGTCCCCTCTTTGTTCTCCAGACCATGGACAATCGCATTCTCAACCAAAGGTTGAATAATCAAAGGAGGAATGTACATCTTCTCCACCTCGGGATCGATATGGATCTGGAATGCAAGGCGGTCGCCGTAACGAAATTTCTGAATCTCCAAATAGGAACGTACCATTTCAAGTTCAGCCCGAAAGGTTGTTTTTCCACTGCCAATCTCCAGACTCTTGCGCATTAGTTTGCCCAACAGTCTCACGATGTTAGCAATCTCTGCTTCTCCCTTAATATGCGCTTTCATCCGAATGGACTCCAATGCATTAAACAAGAAATGGGGATTGATCTGGCTCGCCATCATTTTCAGTTTAATCTCTTTTTGCGCGATTTCCAATTGATTGTTCTGTTCGGTCGCTTCTACCACCTGCGTCATGAGTTCATTGATACTTTTCACCATATAGTTGAACTGTCGTGATAGTTGCCCAATCTCATCATTTCCATCAATCCGTGAAGTCACGTTCAGGTCTCCTAATGCAAGCTTGTTGAGGTGTTTACTCAGCCGGAGCAATCGGTTCGAAGTGAGGAACGAGATGATATATACGAATAGTAGGGCGATCACCAGCACCAGTATAATAAAAATCATGCCAATCAAGCTGACGGTGTTGGCGTCTTTGACGATATTTTTGGTGGCAAAAACCGAGATCACCTTCAGGCTGTTCATGCTCGATCCAGGGCCCAGCTCATCAATAACAATATTAGATGGTTCCCCCCGGAAATCACCCTCTATGGTGCCTTTCGCCTGATTCTGCAGATCAACGCCAAAATCAAGCTCATCCAGCGTTTTACCCACCAGCTCGGTATTCTTGGCTGCAACCACATACCCCTGCTCGTCCGTAATCATCGTCTCGAACTGTTCCTGACGCAACAATCCATTCAGCTCATCCTGATTGATCACAATCATCAACACGCCCTCTGTCCGATACTCGGCAAAAGGCACTTTGCGCACCAGGCTGAGCTTGTGTACAGGGTTATCTTCCTTGTCTGGGATGTAGAACCACCCGATACTGGTTGTTTTCAATGCCTGTTGGTACCAGTAGCTCTCTTCCGTCTGCTTGTCTACCGGAATGAATTCGAGGTTGTTGATCAATGTTGGGTTAGTTGAGTAAAAGCGAATGCCGGCTATCTCACGGTACAAACGCCTGTATTCCTGAAAGTCTTTGTATGCAAGATACGCTGAAGTTAACTCCACAACGCTCTTGTACCGCTTATTCACGATCTCCTTGAGATCCGCATTAAACATTAAAAGATTGGATATATCGGTTGGTACACGCAGCATGGTTGCCGTCTGGCTCTTGATCTTGTCCACATTGATGATCGTCTGTCCTATCGCATTGTCCAGGGCTTGCTGGCGAAAATAACTGGTCACAGCAAGACCAACAATCAGGACCGGAATCATGACAACCAGTACATATGAAATGAGCAATTTATGCTTTAATTTGAGATTATTGGTGGTTCGTATCAGCCTTTTCAACATGTCTGCACCTTCCGTCATCTGTATAAGCGCTTACATATAAACAGCAGGATCAGGATGTCCTGTCCTCAGAATTAATCATACCACATAACCGCCAGAATTCGGATTGTCATTGCAATGGGTAATATATTGCCAGGCTACAAGCCCGCCTATCTCTAGTAGAAGAGGCCGCCATTAACATGGCGACCAGGCTTACGGAATTATTTTCTACTGACAGAAATTTAGTGACTCCTAGATGGACGGAATCTACATCCTTTGGTTCATGAGCATCTGGAACCTTGTTCAACATTCAGTCTGACTTTACCTACGAATTGTTGATGGGTTAGAAAAGCCAAAAAAGGCACTCCCACGATTGGAAGTGCCTGCTTAGTAAAGAATCTGTTCGTGTGCTATTAAGGACGAGGTGTACTTACCCCATTGAGGATCAGTTTAGGATGAATATCAGCGTTCAGCGAAGCAGAAACTGCACAATATTTTTCCTCAGCCATCTGGATGGCTTTCCAGATACGATAATCCGGGATATCCCCATCGACTTTGAAGATCAGATCAATGGATGTGAAGCCTTTGGGCATCTCTTCACTGCGTGTGCCTTGCGCTTCAATCTCAATCGACTCAATTTTGTCCAGGAAAGCATCCAAAATCATGGTAATATCGATTCCCATACAGCCGCCGAGACCCGCCAGTAACAATTCCATTGGGGTAGCTCCCTTGCTGTCACCACCATAAGCAGCAGTGGCATCCATGCCAACGGCGTAGCCAGAGGGTCCTTCGGAAGTAAACGCACGTTTGCCTTTCCATACGGTTGTTACATTCATGATGTTATCCTTCTTTCTTAGAATAGGTTAAGTTCAAGCGAAAAAGGTTTGCACTTACCACTCCGATGACAGAATAACCTTCCGATCGCTGTTATCCCCAGATTTTTTTGATTCCCTTCTTCAAGGGGAAAATCAGGGGATAAAGGCGCACGCTCCGCTTCTTCAGGTTTCTTCTGTCCTCTCCGTTCTTGTGCAAAAAGTTTAGTTGAACTGATATCGTTCATGACCTTAAATACCCGCTCCGAGTACGTTCGTTCTTCCGATCGCTGTTATCTTCATCAAAATTCAGTAATTTGTTGCAAGAAACGGCGAGTGCGTTCTTGCTTCGGGTGTTCAAAGAACGCCTGTGGACTTGCTTCTTCCACAATCGATCCATCCGCCATAAAGACGATTTTGTTCGCCACATTACGGGCAAACTTCAATTCATGCGTCACAACCAGCATCGTCATACCCTCCTCTGCCAACTCCTTCATGACGGAAAGTACCTCTCCGACCAATTCAGGGTCAAGGGCTGAAGTGGGCTCATCAAACAGCATCACTTCCGGCTCCATTGCAAGTGCACGTGCAATGGCGACCCGTTGCTGTTGTCCACCGGACAATCGGGATGGATACGCATCCTGCTTGTCCGACAAGCCGACCCGATCCAGAAGAATTCGGCCGCGTTCAGCCGCTTCGTCCCGTTTGATTTTTTTCACCGTAACGAGACCTTCCATCACATTACCCAGCACTGACTTGTGCGGATACAGATTGAATTGCTGGAATACCATGCCGGTCTGGCGACGAATCTCCAGTACCCGGGCACGCTGGACTCGCAGCGGATCTGCGCTGTTGACCACAATGCCGTTGACTTCGATCTGTCCTCCGGACAGCTCTTCGAGGCCATTCAGACAACGCAGCAAGGTACTTTTGCCTGAACCACTTGGGCCAAGCAATACAACAATATCTTTGGCATCGACATGAAGGTCGATGTTCGTAAGTACTTCATTTTGCTGAAAACGTTTGGTAAGTCCGGTTGTTGTAATCATCGCTTCTCTCCTCCCATCAGTAAGCCCGGGCCAGCCGGCGCTCCACTTGTTCCAGAATGGCCGAGAAGCCTATACTCATAATCCAGTAGATCACTCCGATCGCCAGATAAAACGGCATGTTCAATGCATATTGTGATACCAGCAGTTGTGCTGACCGCAATAACTCGGTAACACCGATCGCCGCCACAAGTGATGTTTCCTTCAACATGCCAATAAACGTGTTTCCCATCGGCGGGATCGCAATGCGCACAGCCTGCGGGAAGATAATCCGTCTCATCGCTTGAGCCGGGGTCATTCCCGTTGCATATGCAGCTTCGGTCTGTCCTTTTGGTACAGCCTGAATGGCTCCACGGAACGTCTCCGACAGAAACGCTCCTGCATTCAGACTGAGTCCCAGACATGCAGCCGTGAGTGATCCCAAGGTCACTCCATAATCGACCAACCCGTAATAAATGACGAATAATTGCACCAGCAGCGGGGTTCCCCGCATGATGGATACATAAAACCTTGCGATCAACCTAAGCCACATCGGTCCCTTCAGACGAGCAATGGCAACGAGCACTCCAATGATGAATGCAAAAAACATGGAGATCACAGTTACATACAGCGTATAGTAAGCCCCCTTCAGAAAGAAGGGGATATTCTCAAATACCAGTTCCATGGGTCAAATCTTCCCTTCGCCTTGCAGGTTCGTTATTGCGCAGGCTCTTCACCAAACCACTTTTTGAAAATGGTATTGTACGTGCCATCATCTTTCATCCCTTTGAGAGCATCATTCAGTGCTGCTACGAGTTCCGGATTGTCTTTACGAACAGCAATACCTGCCTGGTCACTCTTAATCGGTTCACCTACAGCTTTGATATTCAATCCGTTGGCATCCACAATCGGTTTCAGTGCATACATATTGTTGATTGTTGCGTCAATCCGCCCAGCATTCAGATCTTTGAGTGAAGAGATGACATCGTCATAGGTTTTAATCGTGAAGTCTCCCACTTTTGGCAATACTTCATTGCGCAGATATGATTCATCATTTGTACCCAAACCTACGCCAATCGTTTTTCCTTTGAAGTCTTCCAGCTTGGTAATATCGTTATTATCTTCTTTTACAATAATTTTAACTTGGTTCGTAATATACGGATCACTGAAATCCAATACTTTCTTACGATCATCGGTAATCGTCATCTGGCTGATAATGGCATCAAGCTTCTTCGCTTGCAGACTTGGTGTCAGACCGGAGAACTCCTGAGATACAAATTCAACTTCAACCCCAAGACGCTTCGCAACTTCACGTGCAATATCAGCATCGTAGCCGTCCATTTCTTTCTTATCGTTCAGGAAGTTGTACGGTGCGTATGTGCCCATCATGCCCACTTTGATAACGCCAGCCGACTTGATCTGCTCCAATTCATTACTTGCCTGTGCACCATTTGTGCTTCCATTGTCTGTTGCCTTACTTCCACAAGCACTAAGTACCAGCACGGTCATCAGCAGAATTGCTGTCAAAGACCAGCCTTTACGAGTTTTCGATCCATATGTTTTGTTCATTACGTTAACTTCCTCTCAGTCGTGTATTAATCTGGATGTACATTGGGTTACTTTATTGTGACTAAACCGCAGTTGTACCCATTATTCCCTGCTATTTGTTTAATCATGTGAATCTTACGAGCCTAATAGTCCGTAAAACTCAAAGCTTGCTGCCTCAGCTGCCAGCGATGAAGCTGTCATGGCTGAGAACTTGCTGTGCAACTCATCGGAACCGAACAACCAGCGGGTTATCATGCCTTCAATCATGCTTACCAATAGCGCTGCTCGAAGCGGTACATCCATGCCCTTAGGCAACATGCCGAGCTCGATGGCACGTTCCATATTGTGACGAAACGCAGTTTCCACAGCATTACGTGTCTCCTCGACCAGGCGTTGTACGGATTCTTCCGTCACGATGCCTTTGAGCAACAGTTCCATAAAATAGCGATTCTGCGCGGCAAATAAAAACAAGTCAGTGAACAGCCTTTCCGATGCTTTCACCATATCTTCTACCGATCCTGCATCCTTGCGGTACCCTTGTCCGATCGCCTCAAGCAACTCCTCCTTGCCCGTTAAGACAATCTCCGAAGCAATGGCTTCTTTACTCTTGAAGTGCCAGTAGAACGTCCCTTGCGCCACACCAGCCTCGCGGACGATATCGGAAATTTTCGTCTGATGGTAGCCTTGGGTTGCAAAACGCTCCATCGCTATGCGTATTATTTGGTCCCGGCGTTCTTCACCGGGTTCCAAACCGTTGATTTTGGTCATTCATGTAACCCTCCCGATTGATCAGTCAGTCAGTTAATTTATATCCTATGGGATAACTAGGTTTTTGTCAATATAGTTTTAAACAAATGGTTACAAGCATAAGTTGAAGTTGAGTGCATTTGTGATCATAATAGGTGATAGCCTTGTTCAAATGAACAGGCATGGTCAAGCAGGACAGCCTATGCTGTCACCTGCATTTCAAGGAGGAAGAGAATTGGATATTATATCATCCATTATTATGGGCATCATCGAAGGTTTGACAGAATTTTTGCCCGTATCCTCCACTGGACACATGATCCTGACTGCCCATTTGCTCGGTTTATCAGAGGACAACGAGTCAGTCAAAACGTTTGAGGTGGTTGTTCAACTCGGAGCTGTACTTGCTGTTGTAGTACTGTACTGGAACAAATTCATTGATATGTTCCGCTTCACCGGCGGGAGCAGACCTTACTCCCGCCGCCTCAATCTGGGACATATCTTCCTGGCGATGGTTCCTGCCGTAGTCATCGGACTTGTATTCCGCGACTGGATCAAAGCACATTTGTTTGGTCCGGAAACAGTTCTGTACAGCCTCGTTATAGGTGGTATATTGATGATCTTGGCCGAACGCTGGAGCCGTAAGAGTGAACGAATTACAACCCATGATGTTGACGATATCTCTTACAAACAGGCATTCACGGTGGGTATATTTCAGATCTTGGCATTGTGGCCAGGCTTCTCCCGTTCCGGGTCAACGATCTCAGGCGGTCTCTTTGCAGGGGTAAGCCGTGTAGCCGCTGCGGAGTTCACATTCCTCGTGTCTGTGCCAATTATGATTGGTGCTACGGGATATGACCTGTACAAAAGTATCGATCATCTGAACGGCAGTGATTTCCCAATCTTTGTCATTGGATTCATCGCTGCTTTCATCGTCGCCATGCTTGCGATCAAGACGTTCCTGTCCATTTTGAAGAAATTGAGCCTGACCGTCTTTGCTGTATATCGCTTTGTCTTGGCAGCCGTGTTCTTTATTATTTTGATGTAAGCATTACAACTCAAGTAAATTGAACGGCAAAATCAATGGCGGCCTCACGTTCCCTTGGGAAGCGAGGCCGCCATATTTTATATTCTGAGCTACGTTTCTGTTGCTTCACGATTCTGTTACGGCTTCAGAGACAGGAATATCTGTAATTAGAAGAAGTTTGACCCTTCAATACTTCCTTCTTTGCTGGGTTGGATCATGGGTGATGCCGACTAGGTTTACTATGTATCATGTACATCCATATTTATGTTCACTTCTGAAATGCAGGCTGGCTAGTACCACTCTTTTACTTGAATGTTCCGGTGTTTCTTTCGACTCTTTAATCTCTCACGCAGATTATATCTATTCTCCTTTTGTTCCTGCAGCAGTTGTTTTACTCCAATCATCAACAATCGATATCTCCGGTCATCATTGTGACTTAATTGGTGCATTTCCTCAAAAATTTCATTCTTCATATGGATCTTGTTCACTCCAAATATTCAGTTTGTTCTCACAGTATACATGGGAGCACTGAACAAATTCTTAACAAGCGTTGTTTCTCCACTTCGAATGCAGATTTGAATACACATCATGCGTGCTGGAATGAAGCAGAAAAACCCCTTCCTGTCGCGTGACAAGAAGAGGTTTCCTTAGCTAAGTTAATTAAACAAACTGCTGAGCCTTCGTACGCTTAAACTTTGGATTCAAGCGTCTCCAGATACTCGGAGATTTGAGCAGGTGTTTTAGCCCATTTGCTATGCAGATGTGCGATTTTCTTGCCGTTCTGGAAGACGAGCAGGCTTGGAATCCCGCGTACACCATTCTCTTCGGCAAAAGGCTGGAACTTTTCTGCATCCAGGGCATAGAAGGTTTTGTCCGTATGTTGGTCGATAACATCCCCGATAAAACGATCCAGGTTTTTGCAATCCGGACACCAGGTTGTATCAAATTTAATGACGGTAAAACCATCAGAGTTAATTGTATCCAAATACTGCTGTTCACTTTGAATTCTTTCCATATGTCTTCTCTCCCTTTTATGTTCCTTTTTTGGCTGATCTTCATTGTACCTTGTATAGTTACAATTGAAAATAGGCTGGATCGAGTTAACGATGCTGCTTGTACAGATTAGCGGGACTAAACTCTCGTATTTCCTGAATTTCCGTAGCGGTGAGTGAAGGCGAATTCGAAGCAGCAATATTGTGCAGTAACTGTTCTCTTGAACTGGCACCAGGGACAACAGCTGCTACAGCAGGATGGGATAATGCGTAGCGAATAGCCGTCTGAGCCATGCTCCGTTGATCCGTAACAAGACGACTTAGCCCTTGCCGAATGGTATATAGTTGCTCTGGTGTGTAGTCCAGATAACCTTTGTCTGCCTTGGCAGATCCGGAATCAGCAAGCACACCGCTAGCTACAGGCCCACGGGCAATTACGCTGATCCCCTTTTGTTCCAATAAAGGCAGCACTTCTTCTTCCGCTCTGCGGTCAGCAATGCTGTACTGGTTCATCACACTTACGATGGATGCCCTCTTTACATACTCCCGAATCACATTGGGACGAATGGAGGAAATTCCGTAATATCGGATAAGGCCTTCCTTCTTCAGTTCCTCAAACGCTTCAATCGTCTCTTCGATGGGGTCGTCCAAGGTCCCGCCATGCAGCTGATACAGATCGATGTAATCGGTCTGCAGACGCTTCAGACTTTCATGTACAGCCTGCTTAATGTAGGCTTTGGACGGGTCCCATGACCAGCCCTCTTTGCCCGGCATACGACGATTACCTACTTTGGTTGCCACAATGACCTGGTCCCGACGCCCTTTAATAGCTTGTCCTACAATCTCTTCATTACGCCCTGCGTCGTACAGATCGGCTGTATCCAGCAGATTGACCCCATGATCCAGAGCCTCATGAATCAGGCCCATAGCGTGCTCCATTTCAGTTCCAAGTGACATACATCCCAGCCCAATCTCAGACACCATCAGTTCGGATGTACCCAGACGATTTTTCTTCATATGTGCATCTCCCTCCATACGTTCTGCAAGTATCCATTGTATCATTCTTGCTGACAAAAATCGCTTTACACACACAAGCAAGGGATTGCTTTTGATTGCACAAAAAAACCTGGAACGACTTCATCTCCAGGTTTCTCATGATCATCATTTTAATTCAACGATAAACGAACTATCGCAATCTATTTCACTTCCACGCGTGGTCTGGTTTTACTTGTTCCATTGGACGACGAATTGGAGTTTTTCACCATACCCGAGACAGTGCTAAACAGCTTATCTCTTGCTTGTTTGTTCCTCATCAGATAAGTCACACCTGCGCCGATAGCCGTCATGAGTATTCCTCTTCTTTTAGACATGTGCTTCTCCTCCTTCAGGATAAATGTACATCGTGTCTTGATTGACAATTACCCTATGGGAGCAAAACGAAACGAAGTGCAGGCTTGATCGCAGAAAAAAAAGATGACCTCCGAATTAATATTCAGCGGTCATCTTCACTTGCTCTGTTGAGGCATAACGTTCACACCCGTTTAATCAGATGGCGTTGCCACATGGGTCATTTCTTCATGTTTGTAGGTAGAACCATCGGCGGTCAGATAAAAGTGTCCGATGGGATGCAGATCTTCATCCAATTCGTAGACAAGCGGAATGCCTGTCGGGATATTGAGTGCCATCACGTCTGCTTCGGACAATTGGTCCAGATGCATGACGAGTGAACGGAGTGTGTTCCCATGCGCAGAGATCAGCACTCTTTTGCCAGCAGACACCATCGGTTTAATCTCCGCATTCCAGTAGTCCAGTACACGCTTCGAAGTATCCATCAGGTTCTCCGTAAACGGGATGGTACATCCGAGCCGCTTGTACTTGTCCAGATCCTGCACATATCGGTCATCCGTTTCGTCCAGTGCCGGGGGAGATACGTTCACGGATCGTCTCCATTCCTTTACTTGCTCTTCCCCATACTTCAGAGCCGTCTGCTGTTTGTTCAGTCCTTGCAGCGCACCATAATGGCGTTCATTCAGCTTCCAAGTCTTTGTAATGGGAATCCACATGAGGTCCATTTCATCCAGCGCAATATCGAGTGTGCGGATAGAACGTTTCAGCACGGATGCATAGGCGTAATCAAAATCAAATCCCTGTTCCTTCATGATCTTCCCTGCTTTGCGAGCTTCTCCGTAACCATCCGTCGTCAGATCCACATCTGTCCATCCGGTAAAACGATTCTCTACATTCCACATGCTCTGTCCATGGCGAATCAAAACAACTCTGTACATAAACGTGAACCCTCCTTCCATGGAAACATTACCCGCGAGTCAAACTAATTAGCACAGTGAAACGTTCATTACATTAATAATATGGTGCCATCATGAGATATACCACAACACCTGTAGAACTGACGTACAGCCAGATTGGCATAGTCCAACGTGCAATTTTGCGGTGTTTTTTCAATTGATTCGTCCAACCCCACACAAGTGTGAACAACGCCAATGGAACAATCAGGGCTGCCAGTATACTATGGGTAATCAGAATGAAGAAATAGATCGAACGAATGATGCCCTCGCCGCCGTATTTGGACGTCTCTGGTGAGAGGTAATGAAACGTCAGATAGGTCACGAGGAATAACAGTGTCGTTGAGAATGCAGCAAGAATAAATCGTTTGTGCAGCTTCACATTCCGCTTGATAATAGCTATAAGCGCTGCGAGCAGGAAGATGAAGGTAAAGCTGTTAAACACGGCATTAAACCGCGGCAACACCGTAATATCAAAAGTTACATCACCTTTGTAACCAATGGACGGCGCGAAGAACAATAATAAAATAATGACATTAGCGAGAATGGAAATCGTGATAATGATGCCTGCGAAATTTTTATTACTCGTCGGGGACTGGATGTTCGGCTCCCCTTTGTTATTTTTGCCCAATGCAAAATCCTCCTCATATCCTAACTTCTATGTTCTATATCATTATATCTCGGCAATTCCGGGCTGTTAAGTGACAACACTCTGAACAAAAAGCTTTACATCCCCTATAAAATGCCCCTTTGCGGCTATTTTCAATCAAATCCAATCCGGTTCCCATTTACCCGAGTCCATATTTGTGGTATAATTAATGCAATTAATCACATACGCGTTGAAACTGGAGGAGCCTGTCACCAAGGGCCCCTCTTTGTCTTTTTCAGGCACAGAACGGCACTTTTCCTAATGCCTTTCTGTGTCTTTTTGTCTTTTTTGAAGCTGAGAATGGATCGCCCTTGGGCTGGTTAACCTATAGACGCCACTACTGGAGAGGAGTACACCTATGGAATTTATTTTGGTTCTTGCACTTATTTTAATCTTTACCAAGCTTGCTGGAGATCTATCCGTAAGATTGGGTCAGCCATCCGTTTTGGGAAAATTAATTGTAGGTGTCGTCCTCGGGCCTGCACTGCTCGGTTGGGTTCAGCAAAGTGATTTCGTTCATTATATGGCCGAGATCGGGGTACTACTGTTAATGTTCATTGCCGGATTGGAAACCGATCTGGAGCAATTGAAGAAAAACTGGAAGGCGGCCTTTGCCGTAGCGGTCGGCGGTATTATTTTGCCTTTTATCGGAGGATACGGCTCGGCCATAGCCTTTGGTATGTCGACAACGCATGCTCTGTTCTTTGGACTTTTATTCTGTGCCACTTCCGTCAGTATTTCGGTTCAGACACTGAAAGATATGGATCAACTCAGCTCTCGTGAGGGTACAACAATCCTTGGCGCAGCTGTTGTCGATGATGTCCTGGTGGTTGTTATTCTTGCCGTTATGATGAGCTTGCTGGGTACAGGTGGAGGAGACACTTCAATTTCTCTTCTGATTGGCAAGAAGCTGTTATTCTTTGTTGTCATTATCGCTGCCAGCTGGTTCCTTGTTCCACGCATCATGAAGTGGATGGCACCACTGAAGGTAACGGAGACCGTTATTACTGCGGGCCTGATCATTTGTTTCGGCTTCTCCTACTTTGCAGAGTGGATGGGTGTTGCTGGAATTATTGGTGCTTTTGCCGCAGGTATCGCCATCTCTCAAACCAACTTCAAACATGAAGTCGAAACCAAACTGGAACCGATTGCCTACGGAATATTTGTTCCGGTGTTCTTTGTCAGTATCGGCTTAAATGTCACCTTTGATGGTGTGGGTTCACAGATTTGGTTTATTGTCGTCATCAGTCTCATCGCCATTGCAACTAAACTTCTTGGCGGCGGAGCCGGTGCACGTCTTACCGGATTTGATCGTATATCGTCTCTTGCCATTGGCTCAGGAATGATTTCAAGAGGTGAAGTTGCACTCATTATCGCTTCAACCGGACTTGCCTCCGGATTACTTGATCCGGAATACTTCACGAGCGTTGTAATCATGGTTATTGTGACTACACTGGTTACTCCGCCACTCCTCAAAATCACCTTTGCACGCAAAAAAGGGGAAAAACAAGTCGAAAGAGGAATTGAAGAATCACATTTAAGTGGTTAAGGGCATGTCACCGTTCAAAACTTAACAGTCCGCTTTGATCCATTTTCCCTTCAACGCGAAGGTTGGAAATGGTCGGAGCGGCTTTTTGTATTTTTATAAAGTAATCCTTATTCGTTACTCATGCGATTTCGCTATATAGAAAAACAAAAAAAGACCACCTTACACTCAAGAGGTCTTCGATCTTTGCCTGTTGTTGCAACAGGCTGTCCCATTTTAAGTTAGTACACCGACATAAAAACCAATGGAGATAAAGGCAACACACCATACAAAAGCACCAATCCCCGATACGAGGACGTACCTGCCGATGGCCATCTTGCTAATTCCGGAGAAACAACACATCAGATGACGAATGCCTGGAATGAAGTAACCCAGGATGATGGACCAATATCCATATTTGAGAAACCACGACTCCACCCTGCTGAATCGTTTGGCGTTGACGCCGACCCACTTGCCGTATTTTTCAACCAGCGGCCTGCCCGCCTTCTTGCCGATCATGTAGCTGAGCAATCCGCCGGTAAATGCCCCACCGAAACTGACGGCGATGGATACGGAGTAATTCAATACCGAGATGGAGGCGAGATATCCGACAAAAGTCATCATCACCTCATCCGGAATCGGCATGCCAATAACGCCAAGAGCCAGTAGTCCGTATATTGCGAAATAACCATATTGACCAATAAATTCTTTTGCAAATTCCATACTGACTCGCTCCTTATTTCGGTTCCACAATATCCTTCTCATGTGAGGCTAACACTTGTTTTAGAGACGGGAATCGGATTTGGCTCACCATGAGACCGGATAATACAATAATGACAAGATAGGCTACACCATGTGTGAAATAAGGACTCCAGAGTGCGAAAAAGGACATCAGACCTCCGGCAAATGTAATCGGCATCCCGACAAAACCACTGCTTGCTGTCTTCTGACAGTTATAACGGGCCAGACGCAAAGCACCACAAACCGGAAAGAATGCAGTCAGGGCCATCCCCAGCACACTCACTTCAAGCATGGAATTCAGGTACAGAATCAGCACGGGTGCTGTTCCGAATGAAACTACATCCGCAAGTGAGTCCAGGGACTTGCCGAACTCACCCTCACAATGCAATTTACGAGCCGCATACCCGTCAAACAGATCAAAGAACATCGCTACCCATATCATCATCACAGCCAGGGCAAATTCACCATGAATAGCCATAATAACTGCCAGCATGCCTGAACTCAGATTCCCCAAGGTTAAAATCGATGGTAAAGACTTCATAAGATTTGACTCCCTTTCGTACTAGGCTTTAGGAAAAATAATATAAAAACGGACTCCATCCGGTGTATTCTCCACTCCATAACTGCACCCATGCAGATCAAGAATCTGCTTCGCAATGGCCAGACCAAGCCCGGTCCCCCCCATTTTACGATTACGTGAGCGCTCTACCCGATAGAACCTCTCCCATATATACTGCCGCTCAGCTTCAGCTATCTGCTCGCCCTTGTTCTCAATGGAAATATGGACAAAACCTTCACGCCTGCTAATCTCAATAGTTATATCGGTATGTGGTATCGCATGACGTATAGCATTCATCATGATATTGAAAATAACTTGCTCCAGCTTGCTTCGGTCACCCTCAACCGTCTGTTCTGTTGTGGATACAAGCACCACATCCAATCCTTTGTCCTTCAGTTGCGGACCCAGACGGCCGGCGATATCTTCAATCATGTCAGCCAGTGCAACAGCATCCGTATTCAATTGAACCGCTGAGGATTCCAGTCGAACCAGATCCAGCATCTCTTCAACCATCGTTTCCATTTTGATTGCCTCATCGGCAATGATCTCAATGTAACGCTCCCGTTTGCTCTCACTCACGCCATCCTTCAGCCCTTCAGAATATCCCTTAATAATGCTGATTGGCGTCTTAAGTTCATGTGATGCATCGGCAAAAAACTTGCGCTGACGCTGTTCAATCTCCTGCTTCATTTCCATATCTGTACGCATCTGCGTGTTGGCCTGCCTCAGTTCTTCCAGTGTCTGACCCAAAGTTCCCGACAAGGCATTGAGGCTGTTAGACAGACTGCCGATTTCATCATTGCGCCGGATGGGTGATTTCACCGTGAAATCCAGTGTAGACATTTTCTTGGCAACATGGTTCAAGGCCAAGAGCGGCTTCGTTACAATTCGGGACAGGAGTAACGCCAGCAACAGAATCAATATAAATGCCCCTATGCCGAAATACGCATAGAACAAACGTGTTGCCTCATTCGCTTCCCTCATCTCCTGTAGAGAGGTGAGCGAGAAGATCAGTTGTTGCTCGGGTCCGGAACGATGCACTGGAGCAATGGTGATGACATTGCGAACACCGCTCCAGCTATCCATCCACTCTTCATTGAGCATTTTGCCATTCGCCAAGGCCAGTTGGTCTTCGGTGGACAAAGGGAACCGGCTATCTAGTGCTTGCACCAGCAGGCCCTGCCTCTGACTCCACGTTGCCAGATTGGGAAGAACTACTTCGGTCAATACGCCTGACCATTCCTTCACCGGTTCAATTGATTCCTGAAAGCTTTCTGTTCCCCATGCGGCAGAAGTGGCATCCTGGATTTTGAATGGATAGACCATGGACTCGCTGGCCGGACCTCTCACCGTCAGTTCTTGCCCATATTTCAGATGGGATGTAATCCAGCCAGCATTCTCACTATTGATAAACAAGGACAAGGACACCTTCACGTGACTTCCATCTTCCTGAAGCAACGTAATGTGGAACGGGTCATTAACCAGTCTTCCGGTATTCGTCAGAATGACCAGATGTGACTGATTCTGACGCATGAATTTCCCGGTCTCCTTGGCTAGCTGTAAATCACTCCAATGTCCATTGGAATATTGCTGTTCGAACTTGGACAGCTTTTTCTTCATACTGCTGACCTTTTGATGCTGATAGAAGTCGGGGAACCAGACCAACTGGGCAAAAACCGTCGTACCATATAAAAGAACCAGACATCCTGCCATGACCAGGAAAAGTTTCATCGTTACGCCATTTCTTCTCATGCTTCTGCCTCGAAACGATATCCAGTGCCAATCACCGTCCGGATACACTTGGCTTCATCACCCAATTTGCTGCGCAACTTCTTGATGTGGGTATCCACAACACGTGAGTCCCCTTCAAAATCAAATCCCCAGATCCGATTCAAAATGGCATCCCGGGACAACACAATGCCTGCATTACGTACCAAATAAAGCAACAGATCATATTCCTTTGGTGCAAGTTCCACTTCAATTCCGTCCTTCTCCAGCCTCCGAGCCCATGGATCAAGGGTTACCTGTCCGAAGCGAATCACACCCTGCTCTCGTCCAAATGCACCTTCAACACGCTTCATTAATGTCTCTGCACGTGCAACCAGCACACGTGGACTAAACGGCTTGGTAACGTAATCGTCTACGCCCAGCTGAAATCCATGAATTTTATCGTCATCCTCGGACCGTGCAGTCAGCATGATAATAGGTACGGTGGATTGGGATCGAATATGCCCACATAACGTCCATCCATCCATTTCAGGCATCAAAACATCCAGAATAACCAGATCCACCTCATGTAGAGCCAACAGTTCCAGTGCCTGTACTCCATGTTCTGCTTCTATGACGTTCCATTGTTCTTTTATGAAATAATCGGCCACAATCTCACGAATGCGGCTTTCATCTTCCACCAGAAGCACTGTTCTGATCATGGCCGACTCTCCTTTTTAGATTTCTGATGTTAACATACCTATTCCATGTGTCGTTCATGTGTCCATACATGTTTTGGAATGCTCCCATGATATATACGATTAATATAAGCCAAAAGTTACTAATTTTTATAAAAATTCGCATAAAAAAGAAGCCATCAACGAGCAAGCTCCTGCTCATTGACAGCTACTTGAATGAAATCGAAGTGTGATATCCAGAATTGATGCGCTACTGCGCGCTCCCTGGCAACACTTAACGTTGTTGCTCCAGACGGTGTGCCACATGCAGTGTCGGGCCGACAAAACGGTTCAGCGGGAATCCGCCGGCAATCGCTTTGGTCACAAAGGCTTTACCTTCACGAACAGCCTCTTTCACTGAAAGACCACGAGCCAATCCTGCGGTAATCGCCGCAGACGTCGTGCAGCCCGCACCATGCGTATATCCGGAGCCGACAACATCGGCTTCAAACCATTCGTAGTTGGTTCCATCATAGAGTAGATCCATTGCTTTACCCGGGCTAATGACACCTCTGTCCTTGATCAGGACATGTTTCGGGCCATGGGCATGAATTGCTGCTGCCGCTGCTTCCATCTGTTCCTTGGAGCGAATCGGTCCACTCTTCGCCAGTTGGGATGCTTCGAACAGATTAGGTGTAACCAGATCGGCACCTGGCAACAGGAATTCGATCATCGCTTCCGTATTTTCCGGTTGCAGAACTTCGTCTGTACCTTTGCAGACCATTACCGGATCGATAACGATCTGTGGCAGACCGCTGCGGCGAATATGTTTTGCTACCAATTCAATAATATCTACAGAACCGAGCATACCTGTCTTCATTGCATCAAAACCGATGCCGTCCAGAACAGTGCGAAGCTGCGCTTCAACTACATTTAATTCAACAGGAAAGACCTGGTGATCCCATGTTTCGGGCTCCATTGCCACAACCGTAGTCAGTACGGTCATGCCATACACACCCAGCTCCTGAAAAGTTTTCAAATCAGCTTGAATACCTGCACCGCCGCTCGTGTCCGAACCAGCTATTGTTAAAGTTTTTGGAATCGTCATGGTAGTTGCATTCTCCTTCGTGTCTCAGTTGACATTATCCTATCCCTTGTACGAGCGGATGTCAATGGCATCTGAAGCCATACAGAGCATGGTTTTCCGAATGGTTCAGTTCACATCTTTTGTCTCCAGACGAACCATGGACATTGAAGCAATCCATATCCCTATTGCTCCAAGGGTCAGAGGGATAATAATAAGCGAATGAATGGAAACTTCCGACCCGTTGAAGCCGGAGCAGACAATCAAAACCAGCAAAATGGACGAGACCATCGTAGTGGTAACAGAATGCTTACGCATACCGAAGAATAGGGGAATAAGTGCCATACACGCAGCCGATAGAGAACTCATACTGTACTTCACCAGAAGTCCCAATATATCCTGATTTGTCAATGATCCGGGAATGAAAGAGTAGAAATGATTAACAATCAACAACAGTGAACCCACCAACAGATCGGTAACCATAATCATCACTAATGTAAAACCAAACACGATAATCAATTTTGCAGCAATGATTTTATGACGCTGGATGGGATAGGTGAACATGACGTTCATCGTTTTATTTCTATACTCACTGATCACCAGCTTGGATATTAAAGCTCCGGCAAATATGATAAAGGTCGCTCTCACAAATGTATCGATAATCATAAAGGCGGTCTGGTAATCGGCATAGGCATAATCTTCTGCTCCCACATCCACGAATCCAATCATGATTAGGAAAAGAATAATGGCTATACTGGCAATACCTGCACCTGCAAAATTACGTGCAAAGCGGTGCTTCCGCATCTCAAGTCTGATTAGTTTAAGCAACGTCTTCATCCCCTTTCACAAGCTTCATGAAGTGTTCTTCCAGGGAATGAGCCCGTTTGGATATCGATTCGATCTCAATACCATGCTGAATCAGCTTGGTGGTTAATTCCGATGGAATAATTCCCGGATCATAGATGCGTAACGTTTGGTCATCAACCAGTTTATAATTACTCAAACCAAGCTGATGTTCAATGACATAGGTCGCTTTGCGGATATCTACTGCCTGTAACTCGATGTACTCATTTTGACTTCCACGAATGCTCTCCATCGATACTTCTTCCACCAAACGACCGCCGCGAATGACACCAACTGTGTCCGCAATCTGCTCTATCTCACCAAGAATGTGACTGGAGACCAACAGGGTGATCCGATACTCATTACTAAGTCTCTTGAACAAATCTCGCATTTCCCGGATCCCTACCGGATCCAATCCATTAATCGGTTCATCCAGAATGAGCAGTTCAGGTGTGGTTATGAGTGCACGAGCCAGTCCGAGCCTTTGCTTCATGCCCAAGGAGAAGTCTTTGACCGATTTCTTGCCCGTATCCTTCAGCCCTACCATTTCCATCGTGTTGTTGATGATCTTTTTGTTGTAGAATCCCATGTATTCACAGTGAAGCTCCAGATTCTCGCGAGCAGAGAGTCTATCGTAGAAAAAAGGATATTCAATAATACTGCCCATTCGCTTTAGCACTTCATAGGAGGTCGGCGTAAGCTTCTCCCCAAACAGTTCAATCTCTCCTGTGGTTGGTTTGACGAGATTGGTGAGCATCTTCATGATGGTTGTTTTACCTGCACCATTCGGACCGAGGAATCCATAGATCTCACCTTGCTTAATATTCATATTGACGTTGGATACAACCTCCACCCCTTCATATACTTTGGTCACATCTATTGTTCGTGCGATATAATTCATCGTCTTGTTCTCCTTTACGTCCCCTGTCCGGGTTCCTATATCTATATTGTAAAGAGAAAAGTCTTCTTTTTTATTAATCAAATCTTACAAAAACCTTAAGTCTGTCCGGACAACCAACGCAGGGTCTATCATGCCTTTAAGGTAACTGAAAATACCGTCCGTTGATGTGGCACACTATGCAAGTGAATACTTCCACCCATCCGCTCAACTAGCCGTTTCGTAATGGTCAGACCCAGGCCGCTGCCTTGATAGAGTCGATTGCGGGAATCCTCCAGTGTATACATGCGTTCAAACACACGACTATGCTCGCTCTCAGGAATCCCTTTTCCTTGGTCCCAGATCTGTAACGTCACAGGTCCACCTATCGAATAATCCAGTGAAAGTCCCAGTACCTTACCCTCTGCTCCATATTTCATTCCATTGGTAATGAGATTATCCAGCACACGGTCCAATGCTTCTTCATTCGCTTGCACGAAGATATCCCCATCAGGTATCTCCAGCTCCACGTGCAACCCGAGATTCGTCAACATTTCATAAAAGGAAAGCATCTTCAACCGGCATAATTCGCTGATATTCACTCGACTAAGTACCAGTTCCGTATCCCCAGATTCCAGCTTCGCCAGATCAAAAAAGGAATGGATCAAACGCAGCACTTCCTGCGCCTTATCCTGTATTTTCTCCGTCATCATCTTCCGTTCCTGATCGGTCAATGATGGGCTGTGCAGCAAGGTCTCACTATAGCCCAGCACTACCGTGAGTGGCGTTTTCAGATCATGCGAAATGTTGGAGAGCATATTACGCATCTCCTTCTCCTGGTTCGCATACCCTGCTTTGGCGCGGTGCGCATGATCCAGCAGCTGGTTCATGTCTTTCAGAAGCTCACTGACTTGATAATCACTATTGAATACGAGCAAGCGCTCAAAGGTGCCTTGGTCCAGAATTGCGGATATTTTCTGATGAATATAGGACAGGTGTTGGTTTCTTTTCCGGAATTTCAACCACAACACAATAAAGGCAATGGCCAGAATACCCGTCGTGATGGCAAAAATCAGTGTCATCCCTGCTCCGCCTCCAGCTTATACCCGATGCCCCAGAGTGTCTTGATATACTGGGGAGCCGAAGGATCTGCCTCCAGTTTCTCACGCAGACGACGCATATGTACGTTAATGATATTTTCGTCTCCATAATAATGATCGTTCCAGACGGAAGCGTAGATCTGAGCCTTGGTGAACACTTTGCCAGGATGGGTAACCAACAGCTTCAGAATTCCAAATTCCTTGGATGTCAACTTGACGGGTGTACCATCACGCTCCACCTCGTACGTCTCCATGTCAACTACGAGTCCTCCGATATGAATACGCTGATCTGTAGCCACTTCAGCCACAGGCGGAGTCGTATAATTGGCGCGGCGAATCGCGGCTTTGATGCGGGCAGTCAGTTCAATTAACGAGAACGGTTTGCTCAAGTAATCATCTGCGCCGAAGCCCAGGCCTAACGCTTTGTCCACCTCCCCATCCTTTGCAGACAGAATGAGCACAGGTACTAGACTTACTGCCCGAATGGTTTGCAGCACATCCATCCCACTTTTGAGGGGTAGCATCAGATCCAAAATAACCAGATCATACCCGGGTTGGGACTGGCTGAACTGACGTTCTGCCTCTAAGCCGTCATATGCATAAGTGACGTCGTAGCCCTCTTTTTCCAAGTATGGCCCGACCATCTCACTAATTGAACGATCATCTTCAACAAGCAACAAGCGGTGACTTAACACATGTTTCCCTCCAACAAGAACAGTTTTCTTTATTACCTCACAGTTTGTTTGAATTGGCAATGACATACGAAAAGACCTGACAGGATCACCACTTTGACATCAAGTGTATTTCCTGCCAGGTCTATGAGAGTCTATAGATGAATGCTGTGCGTCTAATCTCTGTATCCGTTCTCGCTGTGTATCCAGCACAGTCCAATGGTTCCTGCACCTGCATGGATACTTACCACAGGGATAAACGGCATGATTTCGGTCTTTAATCTAGGCAGCAAAGCTGCGATCTGTTTTTTGATTGTAACAGCTTCTTCCTGATTGTTGGCATGCATAATGCACACATGCTTTACTTTCTCCATATCCAGCTTGAGCATATCGAGCATGCGCTCTTTTGTCCGCTTGAATGTACGGATCTTCTCATTCACAACCACTTTGCCCTCTTCAAATCGAAGCAGCAGATGGATCTTGAGCAGTTGACTGATGATCAGCTGTGTGCCCGACACCCGTCCACTGCGATGAAGATGCTGAAGACTGGCAGGTATGAGGTAAAAGGACATGTTATCAATCATCTGTTCAATGTTTACTTTGATCTCGGCAGCTGAACATCCCTGCTTCTGCCATTCCAGTCCCTGCATAATCATCTCACGGTGAGGATAGGCACCTGCCTTTGAATCAATTGCGGTCACCGTGACCCCTGCAATCTCTGCAGCCTGCATGGACGTATGCAGCGTTCCGCTAAGCTCTGTAGAGCAATGAATCGTAATAATCTCATCGTACTTGTCTTTGAGCGACTCATACAGTTCAATGAATTCGCCAATAGGTGGCTGCGAACTGCTTGCACGTGAAGCCTCCGCAAGTTTCTCATAGAACATTTCAGATGTAATGTCATCGGTCTCCCGGTAACATTCCTCTCCAAATACGATGCGCAGCGGTACGATATAGATATGATTTTGCTCCGCAAAAACGGGATCCAGTGTACTGGTACTATCGGTGACCCATGCAATTTTCTTCATGACATCCTTCTCTCTTGCCGGATTGTTCATTCTGTATCCTAATCGTCAAGCACAAGCCCGGCGGTTTATTTAAAATTTGAATATTTCACATTGTAAACGTTTGCGATATTACCTCTCAATTATAAAGGAACGGACAGACCGTTGTCTTGTGGCGCAATCATGAACACCCCTGTTAATACCATTATTAGCTAAAAAAATGTCTTGCCTGTGAAGGAATAAATTGGTATGCTGTTGTCCTTCTCTCTTTTTCGCCTTGACTGAAGTGAACGGAAACGCCGTTCAATCCACTTATCGGAGGTGTCACATGCTTTATTTCACTCTGGCTTCCAAAGCCTACTCCCGGAATCTGCAATACCGCGGGGCACACATGGTACATAACCTGGCAAGCGCCATGTTTGGTTACATGTATGCCTGCCTCTGGATCGGCATCGGGGCCGACCATACTCTCGGAGAATACGGGACACAGGGGATGATCAGTTACATTGCGTTCACGCAATCCTCTCTCTGGATCTCGGGTTTTCTCACGAACGGATTGGGTATTCCCTTATCCGTCAGGACAGGGCAGATCGCACTGGATCTGATGAGGCCTGTTCATCTATTCACCCACCTGATGGCACGCGAATGGGGGCAGATTGCCTACCAGTTTGTGTACAAAAGCATTCCGATCTACCTGCTCTTCTCCATTGTCTTTTCCCTGCATTGGCCCTCAGACGTTTCAACACTATTCTATGCCGCACTTGGTCTAGCCGGTGCCGCATACCTATCCATCTGCATGAATTACATCATTGGTGCCACGTCGATGTGGACCACGGAGTCATCCTGGCTTCACTGGGGCAATCACGCAATGATGAATCTGCTGGCTGGTTTCTTCATTCCGCTGGAGTGGCTACCGAACTGGCTTGGACAACTTGCCTGGATATCACCCTACCCTTTCCTGCTCTATGTACCAACCCGAATCTATCTTGGTTTCGAAGATGGCTCCTTGTTATGGGGAACCTTGCTTTGGTGTGTCTTCATGACGTTGATCTGTCTTGCGATTACCCAAGTGTTACGTCGTAAAGTGGAGGTACAAGGCGGATGAAGCGAACTTCCTGGTTCAATTTATATAAAATGCTGATTCGAACAAGCATCCGCAGCCGGATGCAATACAAGTTTAATTTCATCATGGCATCCGTACTCGCCGCTTTAATTCAAATCTCCGAGTTTCTGATGGTCGCTCTCGTGCTGCACAAATTCGGAGCAATTAAAGGCTGGTCCCTCCATGAGATCGGTTATCTCTTTGCCATCATGACGTTATCCAAAACACTGTATCGAACGTTCGGCAATGAGGTTCACCATCTGGAAAAATATCTGGTTAATGGCGAGCTTGACCAACTGTTAACTCGTCCCATGCCCGTATTGCTCGCACTGCTGCCGCAAAACTTCCGCATCATGGCTGGGGAAGTCCTGCAAGGCGGGTTCATTCTCTGCTGGTCTTTGGTAGGCATGATGCATAGCGGACAGATTGGCTGGATAGCCATTCCCTTCTCCCTGCTCATTATCCTGACGGGCGCAGTCATTCTCTTTTCCATCGGACTTGCTACCGCCACACTCGGATTCTGGACCACACGTATCGAGGAATTACAGACGATCACTGAAGATGCCGCACGAACGGCTGCCCAATATCCGCTAACGTTATATCCCAAATGGATGTCTGGCATTCTACTAACGGTGATTCCGGTAGGATTCGTCAACTACATTCCGTCACTTTACCTGCTACGGGGTGAAGGAGGAGCGTGGATTCTTGTTGCTGTTGCGGCGGTTGCCGTACTGAGCTTGGCTGCAAGTCTGCGTTTCTGGCAATTCGGCATGACCAAATATCAAAGTACAGGTAGCTAAGGAGGCGGTACGAATCATGAACATGATCACAGCACGGCATCTGCAAAAGGAATTCAAGACCCCTGTTATTCGCGAAGGACGTTTCTCTGGATTACGTACGTTATTTTCACGTGAATATGTGTCCAAGGAAGCGGTACGCGATATCAGTTTTGATATCGGCCCAGGGGAGTTTGTGGGTTACATCGGTCCGAACGGGGCTGGCAAGTCTACCACGATCAAAATGCTGACGGGTATCCTGCACCCAACCTCAGGTGAGGTACTGCTTGACGGTATGAACCCGCATCAGGACAGGCGCAGGACCGTTGGTCGACTGGGCGTTGTGTTTGGACAGCGCAGTCAGCTCTGGTGGGATCTGCCTGTGAAAGATTCATATGATATTCTGGCCGAGATGTACGGCGTCCGTGCCGAGGACAAAAAGAGACGGCTGTCCCAGTTCGCTGAGCTGCTGGACCTTGAATCGTTCTGGGCCACGCCTGTACGCAAGCTCTCGCTTGGGCAACGCATGCGAGCGGATCTCGCAGCTTCCATGCTACATGATCCCGAACTGCTTTTTCTCGATGAACCAACGATTGGACTGGATGTGAACGCAAAGCGGAACATTCGCCAGTTTCTACGTACATTAAATGAAACGTTTGGCAAAACGATTTTGCTGACCACCCATGACATGGACGACATTGAGCAGTTATGCAGCCGTGTCATGGTAATTAACCATGGTCAACTAACATATGACGGCACGATCTCGTCTCTTCGCGAAACCATCGGACTACCTACGTTGATTCGGGTAACGTTCCGGGGAGCATTTCACATCCCGGATGTTGTGTCATCCGCGATACATATTACTGGAGTGGAAGGACAGATCCTTACCGCCCAAGTGAACCGTAAGGAATGGAGCACAATGGACATTCTGAAACAGTTGGAGCACTGGGGTGAGATTGAAGATGTAGAGATGAAAGAACCGGATTTTGAAGATATCATTCATCGGGTGTATTAGTTGGCCCATTTTGTGGAGAAATTGGATGAAGACCTGTTCTTGCGCCGTTACATGAAAGAGGAACATGGCGTACTGTAATAACGGAGGTGAAGCGTCATGCTTGTGACCAAACATGTCCTTCTAGCATCCAGCGCACACGCCACTCCCTATTACATCGTACGTGGCATGATGCCGGGACCGGTGATGTTCATTACATCCGGGGTTCACGGGAATGAAACGGCGAGTATGGCCGCTGCACAAAAGCTCGCAGATGATATTGCGACAGGTCGTCACGCCATTCAGCGAGGGCTGTTAATTATCGTGCCACGCGTGAACCAGCAAGCCTACGCAAAGAAAATCAGAGGCAAGCCAGATCTGAATCGTACGTTTCCACGCCGCATGTCAGGCAAGGCCAAGCATCCGCTCGCTGCGGCAGTTTTTCAGCTGGCGCGTGAACATCGGGCCGACTGGTGGCTCGATCTGCATGAAGCCAACGGCCTGTCACAGCTTAGTTCACGGGTGCTTGGACAGACGTTGGTCACGAATCCCGGCAGTCGGACGATTCCAGCTTGCAGAAGAGTTATCGAACGGATGAATCGGTCGATTAGCATTCGTGATCGTCATTTTAACCTCAAACAGCATGAATTGCCGGGATCTGCCCGTACAGCGGCTTCAAGACTATTACAAGCCCGTTCCGTCACGGTGGAGACCTGTTGGAGTCTGAATCGCTCAACCCGTATCAAGTATCAGACGAAGATTGTGCACCATTTTCTGCGTGAAGCGGGTATGTCATGATCAAGACGATTAAGATAGAACTAAAAGAAACCTCGAACAGAGAGTGCCCGAAGTACATCCGCAGGTGTTCTCTGTTCGAGGTGTTTTTTTATCTCTGCATCATTGCTTCCAATATATTTTTACCCGTAGGGTCCAGCGGCATGAGGGGATAAGGGTCTTTTTTAGTTATAAACTTGAATATCGCATCCAGATACACATCCACAATAGAGGCTGATCCAAAACAATAATTGGACAATAATACGACTAGCCAAATAACTGGAGAAACCAAATGTGCCACCGTTATGCCAGAGAATATTCTGATCTAAGATGTTATCACTAAACCAGGCGTAATGATGGGTTGAATCTCCGATTGACCACCACTATGTATTGGCAAACTACACTATGTATTCGTTTTAAATCTCCGATTCCCTGCTCGATAGTACACGCCTGTTATCTCTTAAACAGGAAAAGAGCCGCAATTGTGGCTCCAGAGTCTCTTTACCTATTTTATGGATTAATCTCATCCGGTTCTTTCTTTGTCACCCTAAACGACTGGATATAGCTATGGATATCCTCTTCTGGCGTCTTGAGCAATCTGGCCAGATGAATCTGCATCTGTTCAAGGTGATCGATATGATTTTGAATATCTGCGATTCGGTCACGGACGAGTATTTTTAACGTATCACTCTCCATATCCTCCTGGCTTAGCAGTTGCAGGGTCTCTTGTATCTCCTTTAGAGAGTAACCCAGCGACTGGGCATCCTTAATGAACTTAATTTTGACCAGATAATCCTCGGTATACACCCGATATCCGTTGGAGGAACGACGGGGAGCAGGCAGAATTCCACTATCTTCGTAATAACGGAGGGTTGCCATACTTACACCGGTACGCTTGGCCAACATTCCTCTTGTCATGGTTTCCATGCCTACGCCTCCATCCTTCTGCAGATTTATTGTGTTTGTTCGTTGCGTATCTTAGTATATGTGGCATCATAGGTGGCCTCGGGAAATTGTGCTGAAGATCCTTGCAGCAATGGCTGCTCTTTCCCTTTCAGATAACGGTCAAAGAATGCCAGCGCATAGGATCTGGTTATATCCACATTATGTTCTGGCGTCATGCCTCTGGCAAACATTTTCGGTGAAATCAACGATATATCCGTAAAGCTTTGATGGAACAAATTCTCCACTGTCAGATAATAGGTATCATTAAGACTATTTGACATCACCCGATCCAAATCAGGCTCAAACTCGGGATAAAATACTTTATCCTTGGCAGTGGCGTCCGGGTCCAGACTTTTGGCTGTCCCACCCGACATGATATACATAAACGGCTGTTTCAAGGCTGTTGTGGATACCGATCCCCAGAATCCGCCTTCCAAACTCAAGCCTGCCTGGAAACGTTCATCCTGCGCCAGTACTTCAGCTGTCGTTGCCCCACCATATGAATGTCCCATGATGCCGACGTGATCCAGATCAAGTTTGCCTTGGAGCCGTTGATTCGGGTCATGTGAATTCCAATCGGTAAGCGTATCAAGCACAAAACTTGCATCATCTGCACGAATGCCTATGCCTTCTACATTATATTGATATAATTCCGCTGACGTTGCAAACTCAGGGTCGGCCATATAGGAAACTGCATGTCCATCGGGGAAATTCACTTGTGCAGACGTATAAGGGTGATCTATCCCCACGACAATGTAACCGTGGCTAACCAGCTCCTCAATCATCGTCATGCTCTGAAACCGGGCTGAGCGAATCCCCGGCGAGAACAATACTACTGGATACTTGTTCTGGGCAGCGGACATCTCGGCTCCTTGGACCACATGTGTTGGAATGGTATCCAGATAACTGAACACCTGTGACGGAATGCCGAAGACCAGACTGATCGCTTCTCCCAGTTCACCAGGATAATGCTCCAGGGGCAGCCCTTGGGCAGCCTTCTGATCCACCGGATACCACACATTAATCATCAGCTCACGCTTGTCCCCGGCCTCGGGTGTTTTGGTCTCTTCGCGAGATTCATCCACCAGGTGTTGAGAGAATGTGCCAATCGTATAGGTGCCGGTTGGTTCAGGCATCGTAAAAGCCGGCAACAGCCAGGTCAGTATGATTGAACCTGCACTGAAGGCCAGAACGAGAATCGATGCCAGCGTCATCTTTATCCATGAACGACGGTTAGGTTTCAGTGCACTCTGAACATAACGGCTACTGCGGTATGATTTCATGAGTTGAATGATTAACGTAATGAATAATACAAGTGTAACGATATAGGTTGGTATCATCTGCACACGAAATGAATTGATTAAGCCATGCAGAAGCACTGCCAGAATCAGAGCTGTGAGTGTCCCCACTGTCATTGCTCGGTGCTTCGGAAACACCAGCATGAGTACCGTAGCAGCTACGGTTACCAATACCAAAATCCATTCCAAAGTTCTCATTATTCAGCCTCCAATATTTCTTGATAAAAAAAGAATAAACCTTGAAGTATCCTTCAAGGTCAAGGCTGAATTTTAGATAGAATTTTATCGAGGAATTCGTAAGTTCCATTTGCGAAGTTCAGTCAACGTACACGTTCCAGCCGAAAAAGCCTTGATACCTGTTGAGTTCGGCCCAGGATATATCCGCCCAGTCATTACCTGTTCTCCCTGCTGAATGAACACTTCAACGGAGCTGACATCCATAAAAATATGAAGTTCCAGTTTCCCGTCAAGCAGTTCCACTGTCGCAGCTCGTTCGCCCCCCGGTCCTTGTCCGGCCTGCTCGCGACTTAAGCATAAACGACGCTGCTCTACATCATAGGAAATCACGGTTTCTTCATCCTCACCCGTACGCAGCTTCAACCCGAAATGCTGTGCGTCTTCCGCTTCGAATACAGCATACAGTTCATAACGGTCTCCACTGATTCCAAGATCATGTTCATTACCATTTAAATCTATGCCATACTGTTCGGTTCCTTCCGACCTGTATTGTATAAGTTCGGGAAGAGGCTGGAATATCAGGCGTTCTCCCCTACGAATTAGTTGTCTTGGCAAAGTCATTGCTCCAGCCCACGCATGGGAATATTGTGTCGGGATTTCCGTTTCCCACGTATCCATCCAGGCCACCATGATTCGTCGTCCCTGTGCATCCTCCATCGTCTGAGGTGCATAAAAGTCGAAGCCACAGTCAAGCGGAACGTACTGCTCGTACTTCAGTACACCTTGGTCTTCATCCAGCGATCCCATCATATAAACGGTCGAATGCAAGTTGCGATAGTTGTCTCCCTGAGCAGGCATTCGCTGCGGAGACATGATCAGCACATCTCGGCCATCCAGTGTGAACAGATCTGGACATTCCCAATTGTCACCAAGCGTCCCGTCACTCTGGGCCATAACGTTGACATAACTCCAATCCAGCAAGTCCGTTGAACGGTATAACAGAATGACACCTTTACCAGCAGCATCATTTGACCCAAGTACACAATAGTACACACCGTTTCGTTCAAATACTTTCGGATCACGGAAGTCCTTCGGACTGGTATGCTCCGGGATTTGATCCAGCCGAATAACCGGATTCATCGCGCTTTTGACAAAATCAATCCCATTGTCCGAGACAGCGATATTCTGTGTCTGCAAGTAATCGTTATCCTTGTCAGGTCCAGTCACGATATGTCCCGTGTACATCAGCACCAATTTGCCATCCTGCACGATTGCGCTTCCGGAGAAACAACCTCCACTGTCGTAGCTCTGATCCGGTGCCAGTGCAACAGGCAGATAAGACCATGTAACCAAATCACGGCTCACCGCATGGCCCCAGTGCATAGGCCCCCATACCGGTTCGTAGGGATAATGCTGATAGAACATATGATACATCCCACCGAAGTATATGAAGCCGTTGGGATCATTCATCCAGCCCACCTCTGGCATCAAATGATAATCCATTCGATAGGTTGGATCAACCTGATGTCGGTTCTCCTTGATATATGCGTTGGCCCGGGCGAGTGTATAACTCTCCTTTGTTTGAGCCGAAGAACTTGTCAGTCCAAGGTCTGTCTCTTGTCTTGTGTCCATTCCCTGCTTCTCGTGTCGTTCCTGGTTCATATGTCCTTCACTCCTGTCTCTCTCTCTATATCACCCGACTGAACTTATTTGATAGCCCCTTGCATGACCCCCTGAATAATGTACTTCTGCGCAAACAGATAAACGATCAGGACAGGCAACAGGGTCAACACCAGACCAGCCATCAATGGACCGTAATCCACTGTGTATGTCCCATAAAAATAAAACGTGGACAGCGGCAGCGTTCGCTGCTCCGATGAAGTCAGTACCAGGGAAGGCAGCAAAAAATCATTCCATATCCACAATACATTCAGTACACTAATCGTTACGGTTGTTGGCAATAACACCGGCAGTACGATACGGAAAAAGGTCTGCACCCTGCCGCAGCCATCCATTAGAGCGGCTTCTTCAAGCTCCAGGGGAATACTTTTGATAAAGCCATGGTAGATAAATACGGCGAGCGGACTGCCAAAGCCAATATACATGTAGATCAGCGACCACTTGTTATCCAGCAGACTGAGCGATCCGTATATTTTAACCAATGGAATCATAATGGCCTGGAATGGAATAATCATCGCAGCTACCATCAGGAAAAAGAGATACTGATTCAGCTTGCTTTTGTGACGAACAAAGTAATGTGCTGTCATCGCCGCAAAAAGAGCAATCAGTAATACACCTGCAATGGTAATGAGCAATGAATTGCTGAAGGCAGATACATATCCCATCTTGTCAAACGCATTGACATAATTATCGAATTGAAAGGAGCTTGGCAAGCCCAGCGGATCGGAGGTAATTGCCTGATTAGCCTTGAACGAATTGACGATTAGAAGTACAAACGGAAATACAAACAAAATCATCACAATGATTAGTGCAATAAACTTTATCCCGTTGAGAATGCGCGATTGTCCTGCCATCATGCCTCGACCTCCAGTTTTTTGCTGAAATAGACCTGGAGCAATGTAATGGCGGCTACAAGGATAAACAGAACAAAGGCTTCTGCCTGACCCAATCCGTAGTCACGGGCAAGAAAGGCCTGCTCATACACATGCATGGATACCATCTCTGTGCTCTTGAAGGGCCCGCCACTGGTCAAAGAGACGTTCAGATCATACACCATGAATCCACGTTGCAGTGACAAAAAGATGCATACAATAAATGAAGGAACCATCAGTGGCAATACAATGCGCGCCAGCATTTTGCGATTACTTGCCCCATCAATGCTGGCTGCCTCCATAACATCCTTCGGCACATTCATCAGTCCTGCAATGTAGATCACCATCATATAACCGGCATACTGCCAAACGGTCACCACAATGAGTGCCCAGAACGCTTTATCCGGGTCAGCCAGCCAGGAGGTGGAAAACAGAGTGAGGTTCATTTTTTGTCCTGCAAAAACGAGTACCTGATTAAAAATAAACTGCCAGATGAAACCAAGCACGATTCCGCCCACCAGATTCGGCAGGAAAAATCCGGCCCGAAACCAGCCCTGTGCCTTCATCCCCCGGGTTACAGCGTAAGCGAGCAGGAATGCAACCGCATTGGTCAGCACAACGGTAATAAATACGTACTCCAGCGTCATCCCGAATGATTTCCAGAACACGGTGTCCTTGAACACACCAATATAATTATCCCAGCCAACAAAGTTTTGATCGACTGCAATGCCATCCCAATTCGTAAACGTCAAATAAATACCATACAAAAATGGAATAATCATCACCGTAGCAAACGCAAATAATGTCGGGCCAGTAAAGATCAGGCGAGTGCGCAGACGTGTCCATAATCCTTTTTCGGTCAGCATTGTCAACCTCCACTCTATCCAAATGTTAGCCTAACGGTTATGCCGGAAAAAATTCGAACAGACCTCATGTGGAAGCTGTACGTTCATCATCTCCGGCGTACCGCAAGACTCTCTCTATGTGCTGCACAGGGCTAAGATTAATTCTTTTATTTCACGTTGCTCCAGTATGCCTGAATTTCGCTGGCAAGTCCGGCACGGTCAATGACGTCAGCCAAGTATTTCTGCATGGATGCACCCAGTTTGGACCAGTGATCCGCAGGAAGTGTACTCATTGATTCCTCGATTTTTCCTGCCTTGATGTATTCACTAATGGATTTGCCAAGTGGATCGGTTGGCTCCAATGTAATGTTGCTGAATGCCGGAATAATACTGGCTTGATTCACCAGGAAATCCTGACCTTTTTCGTTATAAACGATCCATTCCAAAAATTTCTTCGCTGCTTCCTGCTGCGCTGGTGTGCTCTTTTCCTTATCCAGCAATATTCGTTTGGATACAGCAGCAGAGATTTGTGTATTACCGAAATCATCTGGATTATTGCTCACAGGTACCGGGAGGAAGCCATATTTTCCATCTGCTGTATCAAAGCTTGAAATTTGCGGCCATGCCCAGTTGCCCTGGAACCAGATGCCAACCTCACCCTTGCCAAGCACCTCCGGTCCACGCTCATAGGTTCCGGACAATGGAGAAGCCTTATCAATATTGTAGGTTTTCATCAGGTCAAATGTATCTATCAAGCCATTAAATACGGCATTGGAGGAAAGGTCCACTTGTCCTGCCTTCAGATCAGTAATGAATTGGTCCACCTTCGCACGGTCCGGCGACTGCCCACCATATGCAAGCCCCAGATAATGCGCACCAAGCGACCAATCCATTGGTGATACAATCAAAGGTGATTTTCCAGTAGCAGCGATCTTTTGGAACAGCTCATCAAGCTGTGCAGTGGTCTGTACAGACTTCGGATCGAATGTCCCACCTACCGCCTGATCCAAGACATTCTGGTTATAGATGAATCCATATCCTTCAATAGAGAACGGGAAGGCATAATTTTTGCCATCAAACGTTGTAGCCGCTGTGCTGTTCTCCACAGCATCCTTCACCCAAGACTCGGATGTGAGATCCAGAACACGATCCTTGAACTTCTCGACATCCCCTGTATCCAGCATCATCATCGTTGTAGGGCTGCCGGAGGCATACAGAGCAGACGCTTTTTCAAACGGAGACTGTCCACTGCCTACAGGTACAATTTCAAGTGTGACATTTGGATTTTCAGCATGGAAGTCTTTAGCCGCTTGCTCCAGCTGACTGTTAATTTCCGACTTGGAATTAAGCAAGGTGATTTTGACACTCTCACTGCTGCTACCCTCTGAGGAGGAATTGGACTCCATCGCTGCTTTACTTCCACATGCCGACAATACAAGCATCATAATCAATGACAATGACAATACCGATAATTTCATCCATCTCTGTTCTCTTTTCATCTTGTTATGGCCCCCGATCAATAGTTTAAAAGGAAACGCTTACAAATCGAATTATAATGTCAAAGGTTTGACATGTCAATCGTTTGACATACCATTTAAAAAAAATATTGTGCCTTGATTTTTTCGTCGCAAAAGGACGAATAGGAAAAAACGACCTGTATCAGGTCGTCTCTCTCTCCACAATGGTAACTGGCAAAATATGCTCCATTCCGATCTTCTCTTCCGCGAGCTGGCGCCGAATCAGATCAATCGCCAGCTTAGCCATGGCCTCCACCGGCTGCCTGATCGTTGTTATGCCAGGCACCGTATACGACGCCGTACGACTGTCATCATAACCTACAATAGCGATATCGTCAGGTACCTTGCGCCCACCTAACATGATCTGCTTCAGCGCATGCACCGCCATCAGATCACTCGTTACAAAGAGCCCATCCACCTCCGGGTGTTGTGCAAGCAGCTTATCCACCAATTCCGTATACTGATGCTGATCAAACACATTCAGATCGGTTTCATGAATCATGACCGGCTTGACTCCATGAGCCTGCAATGTATCAACGAAACCTGTCGTCCGGCGATTGGACAGCATTTGCAATTCCAAATTACCGCAGATATGTGCCAGATTCCGTCTGTTCTTCGAGAGCAGCAATTCAGCAGCCATAACCCCTCCCTGATAGTTATCAGATGAGATAAAAGGGATGTCTTCACCGATCTTACGATCAAAGGTCACGATTGGGGAATGCAAATTCATATACTCATCGACTTCAAGTGTATGACTTCCCATAATAATGCCATCCACGCGATTACCCTTGAGCATTTCCACATATTCACGCTCTTTGGAAGGGTCCATGTGGGAATTGCATAACATAATTTTAAATCCATTCTGGTATGCATGGTACTCAACATAGTTAGCCAGTTCTCCAAAAAACGGATGGGATACATCGGGAATAATCAAGCCTATAACATTGGATTGTTTACGCAGAAGAGAACGGGCAATTTCGTTGGGTCGATAGTTCAGTTCGTCCATGGTTTGATACACTTTGTCCCGAGTCTTCTGACTGATATATCCCCGGTTGTTTAATACACGCGAGACGGTAGTTACAGAAACTCCTGCCCTGAGTGCAACATCATGAATTGTTGCCATAACAGCCTCTTTTCCTACAACATTCTTCATACAGATATTATTATAAACCTATTGCTAACCCTGAACCAATCCGCGGTATCTGCCCGCTCTTTCATTCCGCTACAATTCTCGCTCTCGGCATGCTATGCATAGCTCCGTGCGTAACATGGACCTGTACCACATACGTGCCTGGTTCTTCAAAGGTATGCTGGATTTCATATAGCCCTTCCTCTGACTCATTGGCAGTAATAGCCCCCTGATTCTCCAGTTCGTCCGCTGTCATCATACCTTTTTCCGGAGATACAGAAGGTGGATCATCAAGCTCATTCCAGATCTGGAATTGCACATGGTCGGCATGGCTTAACGGTGTATCTCCCTGTGTAAGCTTCACCTGCAACTGTATTGGTTTATGAAGAGAAGCCTTCTCTGGAACGACAAGTTTAACTTTGATCATCTCTGGCATCTCACCCGATTGTGACTGTTCCTCATAAGAGCATCCCACTGTCAGGAGGACCAGAACAATGAAGGGCATGAACCAACGAGCTTGTCCACTCATCACCATCTGTCCTTTCTTATAAAGAAGATTTTGGTGTTTTGCCGATACCCCACAGCATTACGATGATGATAATAAAGGCAATCAGTGCGAGTAGTGGAATGGTGATGAAACCAAACCAGTTCAAATAGTCGGTATAACACGGAACCTTGCCACAAGCTACGGCATTACCTGTAGCCGAAAAAATACGCTGGATTGTTACATGATATAACGAAATGCCACCACCCACAAAACTAAGTGGGAGTACGTATTTCGTGATGCCCACGTCATCCTTAAAGTAGGCAATGCCCAGCAAAATGGTTAGTGGATACATGAATATACGCTGGTACCAGCACAAATCACATGGTAGATATCCCTTGATCTCACTGAAATAGAGACTCCCCCCTGTTGCAATAACGGAAACGGCCCAAGCCACAAATAACCGGGTATCCACATTTCTCGCTGGACGCTCCGATTTTGATGATGTACTCATTCCTCTGTCCCCCTCTTCATTTTGCTTATACCAAATGATCATACATCATTCTAGACTCCATCGGCTATTCCAGCTGTTATGTAGGTCATTACTCGATGATTATACCAAATATTTGAACTTTTGGGTTCATTCATGGTCACATTGAATATGTCCATCCTGCTCCATACCTTTGGTCCTTGCGTACGTATTGCCCCAGTCGCACATCGTGTTCAAGACCGGAACGAAGGATCGTCCGAGATCAGTTAAACTATATTCTACTTTTGGCGGGACTTCCTTGAATATTTCCCTATGAACGAGGCCATCGCTCTCCAACTGTTTCAATTGGTCTGTTAAGACCTTTTGTGTGATTCCAGGTATCAGTTCATAGAATTCCTTGGTTCGCACCGATTGTTGGCTCAGAAAAAAAAGGATAAGACACTTCCACTTCCCCCCAGCGATATCCATGAAAATATTTATTCCGGTATTATATTTAACCAATGTGCCGTCCCTCCTCAATAGATACTTTAAAGTGGCTATACCACCTTTTTGTGCGTTATTTTCGTATTTGTTATTGCCTACTATAATTCAAGGGAGCTCTAAATAACAACGATGGAGATGATTTTGTGAGTGTACAAACCATTTTGGAAAAACGACGTTCCGTTCGTCATTTTGATTCAAATTATACGATAAGCCCAGTGATTCTGACATCGCTCATTGAATCTGCAAGCAAGTCACCGAATGGGAATAATATTCAAGCCACCCGGTACCTAATTATTGATGATCCCGACTTGCGGAGCACATTGCTGCCTATAGCTTTTAATCAACAACAGGTGATGGATGCTTCAGCATTGATAGTCATGTTGGGGGATTATCAGGCATTTGAGCAAGATAACATCATCAACATTCACGAAGAAGGCTTTCAGTCGGGCTATTTTGATGCATCACTCCGAGATTATCTGGCGAATGCGGCAATACAATACTATGCAAATAAATCGGATGAAGAGCTCAAGGTGGAGTTAACCCGAGATGTAAGCCTAGCATCGATGTCATTCATTCTACTCGCTAATGAGGCTGGTTTCGAAACCATCACGATGTCAGGTTATGATTCCGCTCAATTAAAAGCCAGCCTGAATATTTCCGATAGATACTTGGATGTCATGCTGATCGCAGTTGGCAAAGGTATTAAAAATGGACATCAAACGGTACGTCATCCTGTGCATAAAATTATGTATCGCAATACAATAACTTCCTTAGGATAACAAAAAGAAGCTGCCGTATGGGTATGGGGCAGCTTCTTTTTAATTCATTTCGTATTAAACTCTTCTTATTACATGGATTTGGTCAACGTAATGGAACCATCTTTTTGTGCCCATTTCACGTCCCAGTTCAGAAGTTCAGCAATGAAACGCAGAGGTACTTGAGTACGTCCATCTTTGTTTACAAATACCGTTGAACCCACGTTTTTCTTCACGTCGTTGACTTCCATAACGTTGTTGTTCACCCAGAATTCAAGGATATCATCGCCAGCCATTACCGTTACTTGTTGTGCTTTTTTGTCCCATTTCACTTTTGCGCCAATACCTTCACTCAGGAAACGCAATGGAATGTAGGTTGTGTTTTTCCAAAGCACCGGTGTAGTATCCATGTTGGTTGTTTTGTCGTTAATTTTCAGCATTTTGCTGTTCAGTTGCATCCACACCGTTGTCATTTCTGGCGCTGGTGCAGGTGTTGCTGGCTCTTGGAATTTGTCGTTGAATTGAGTCACGATGGCGTTACCAAGGGCTTGACCTACACCAAACATCACTTTGAAACCTTCACGATTTGTTGTGTACGAAGCATCATAGTTCCCTGCTGCATATTGATTCAATACGTTTTGCACTTGATTTTCATGTGTTGTCAGCGCTTCTTGTCCTGCTGCCTTTGGCAGATTGCCAGCTGTTGCTGAATCCAGGAATGTAGCGAATTCTGTTATAAATCCATCAATACGTTTCTCTACTGCCGCACGAGCCGCAGCATCGTTGTTTTTAACAGCTTTTACATAATCGCTTTGTGCATTAACGTGGTTCGTTACCCAAATTTTCTCGAAAGCATTGGCACCATCGTTACCGTAAACGGAAGCAATCGCTGCTTTGAAGTCAGCTGTGTTCCCAGCTTCAGCAGTAATCAATGCGTTGGAAGCGGCTGTACGTCCATCAAATTCCTCTTGCATTTGCAGAGCCGAAAGCGCAAAGTGTTCGGAAGCCAAGTGGTTGAGTGCAGATCTCAGATCAGCTGCTTTTGTATCCGCTTTGGTATTTTCGAATTTCTCAGGCATTTGTGCCGTAATTGCTGTGGAGAGTGCCTTACTTACGTCGAACATTTCTTTGAAACCTTCACGGTAAGCCTTGTATGCATCAGCGTAATCTCCAGCTACATACTCATCAAATACTTTTTGCACGAGATCTTCATGCACTTGCAGAGCCTGTTTGGCTGCTGCTTTTGGCAACTTGCCTTCGGTAGCTGTGCTCAGAAATGTGGAGAACTCATCCACAAAACCGTTGATGTTTGCCTGTGCTTGTTTGATCCCAGCCTGGTTGCCCATTTTGGTTGCTTTCACCAGATCATCTGTGTATTTGTTATGAGCGCGGAAGATGCGTTCGAATTCTTTGGCACCTGCGTCACCGTATAGGGAAGCAATCGCTGGTTGCATATCCAGTGCATTCTGGTCGAGTGCTTTGTAGGCTGCATCTGCATCTTTTGTTCCGTCATATGCTTTGGCCATTGCGGTTACTGCGAGTGCAAAGTGCTCGGACAACAGGTGGTCCAGGTTTGCTCTCAGGTCAGCCGCAGGTGTGTTCACGGATGCTTTCATCATGGTCATTGGTGTCTGTGGTGCGGCAGCTGCTCCAGCGATCCCCGGCATCAACAGTGTCAAGCTAAGTACAGGTGCGATAAACTTCTTCATCTTCATTTTCATTACGTGTTCACTCCTCGATTATGTTGTGTGTATAATTTCTTTCCTCGTCGTTGTCTTCATAGGGTGTAACGCAGGGTTCTCTATTCTGGATCACTCTGTGGGCAAAAAAAATTCACAGCTTTCAGTGAAGAAAGCTACGAACTCCTGTTGTATCAAGGTTTTTTTGAAATAAAAAAATATAAAATTGTAGTAATCTTTCCGATCCAAGACTACATACATACTGTAATATAGACACTTCATTTTCCTTTATTTCTCAACCAAAGCTTACATCAAAGGTTATCCTGAAGTACAATAAGGACATATCATATTATTCGCGAAGGAGGTCCATTCATGACCTGGTTGCCTTATGTTTTAATTGTGGGTATCGCCTTGTTTGGAGGTATTGCTACCATGATCATCGGAAATTCCAAAGCCAATCAGACCAGCAACCCCGAATATGACCGCCGCACAAAGCAAAACCTAAGCAAACTTTCCTATGTATACGTTGGTGCGATTGTCCTTGGTTTTGGCGGACTAATCCTCTATCTTTTTAACTAAAATGTTTCGATTCGGCAAAGAATACGTTCAAACACACCAAGCAGCTTCAGTTTTCGTTCTACATATCCAATGGTTGAGGGGCCATCTCCCCTCTCCCTGATTACTACCAAAAATCCGCGTAACATCCATACTTGTAACTGTTCGTAAAGCTGCCTCCTGTTAAAATCAGCATTCTCCTGCACATAACCATCTTCAAAGTCAGCCATAATCTTTCCAAGTTCTTGCCTATGTGTTGACGAGGGAATTGTAGAAGTCAGTACAGCTGCCAGATCGAAATGATGATCGTCCATTCTTACTTCACCGAAATCAATAATGTAGATGGACTCTTTTGTAAACAACAAATTCCACATGCCCAGATCCCCATGAATGACTGAATGGTTCGTCTTGCGAAATTTCAGACACTCCTCTGTAAGCTGCGCTAACATACGAATTTGTTCGGATGAAGAGGCTAACACTACATTGGAAACCTCACGCCATAATTGAGATAACTCGAAACGATCTTCCATACCAGCAACCTTAAGATGATTCGTCATACGATGAAAAAGACCGACCACCTGACCTAACCGAACAAAGTCAATGTTACTTTGGGAACGTGGAAGCAAATCCTCTATGTAGATCTGCAAATTATAAATCTCATCATTATATGTAATATACGGCATCCTGTATTTTGTCTGTACCATGGATGGCGAAATATTTACTGATGCCAATGCCTGAACCATTTCATACTCAATCCACGCCTGTTGTTCGTCCCTCAATTTACGTAAAACGAATTTACCTTGTGTAGACTCAATCAACATGGCTTTAGAACTATTACCGTGTTCTATAGCTTTAAATCCTACAATATTACCAATATCATAATGATCTCCTACGTAATGAAAATTTGTCACGCCTTCACCTCATTTCCTGATCCTAAGCGATCTATTCAACAGACAGATGCCAGTCTCCTGTTTATATACACATGTTTACAAGTTGGAGATAATTCAGAATTATTCTGGATATGTTCGGGGTTTAATATAAAGCCATAAGGGACAGCGAGCCCATTAAACAAAACTAACCCCCAACTTGAAGGAGAGATATATGATGAAAAAAAACATGAAGAAATCCGTAGCAACGATGATGGTACTGGGCATGACTTTAACAGGAGCAACGGGTGTATTCGCCGGAACACAGCTGGAGAAAATCTCTGCATACCTTAACCATGGAATTAGCTTCAATGTCGATGGCGCGGCTTACTCACCAACGGATGGCAATGGCAACAAACTTGCGCCAATTACTTATAACAACTCTACTTATCTGCCCGTACGAGCGCTTGCTGATGCACTGCATGTGCCTGTATCCTATGACGGCAAAAAAGGACAGGTCATGATCGGCCAAGCTACCAGCAATCCATCAGCCTTGACGAATGTAACGTATAGCGCTGCACAAAAAGCGGCAATTCAAAAAGCTTTTGCACAATTCGATGGGTTTGAAACAGCTTATGCCCCTCAGCAGATGATCGCAGGTGACACGTTCAAAAGTGTAGGTGCGGGTGGCGATGGTGTCAGCTTTATTTTTAGCCATATGAAAGTGGATGTATCTCCAAGAGATTATTCGGACGGTTATACGAGCAAAGACGTGAAACTGTCCAATGGTATAATCGCCAAATGGTACACACCAGATCAAACGGGCATGCTTACGTTCCAACTGGATGATCGCTATGTTACCCTTAGCTCCCCGGATCATAAGCTGAGCCAAACTCAGTTGCAACAAGTCGCTGTCTCTGTTCAAAAGTCTAACAGCAACAATGATCAAGGGATCACTGCATTCGCTGATGTGAACTATAGCAAACAACAATTGGATAACATGCGTAAGGCATTTGCGAAGTTTGACGGATTCACCACTGCTTATGCCCCACAACATATGGTTGCTGGAGATACGTTCAAAAGCGTAGGTGCAGGCGGCGATGGTGTAAACTTTGTTTTCAATCGTATGAATGTAACGGTATCCCCTAAAGACTACTCGTTCAGCTATGATGGCAAAACAGTAAAACTGCCTAATGGCGTATCAGCCAAATGGTATACACCAGACCAAACGGATATGCTCACGTTCAAGCTGGATGATCGTTATGTAACTATCAGCTCACCGAATAACCAATTGACTCACACTCAACTGGAGCAAATGGCGGTATCTGTACAAAAAGTGAAATAAAAATAAACATACATCATTTCGGTCCCGCTCTATGAGCTGGGGCTGATTTGATGTGTGTTTTGTCCTATGTAAGACACGCTGCACTGATCTGAAAACAAGGCTTTTGTCCAGCTTCATTTTGAAAAAGATGGGGTTATAATGGAATATACATTATCTTATGCAAGAAGAGAAACGGAGTGGACCTCATGAACCAGCGTATTGATCTGTCCCCAGAAGAACTGCAACAACTTGCGGGTGAGTTCAATAAGGCATCCCAGAACGGACATGATATTCTTACCCAACTCAAAACGATGATTGATCAGTCTGAGGGACAGTGGGAAGGGGAACGCCAGCGAGAGTTTCTCGGGCGTATGAATGACAGCATGACAAACATCGGTCATTATTTGCGCGGTTTACAGGAAACCAGCACCAGTCTTCAACAGACAGCGACGCGTTTCCGCGAAACGGATCAGTCACGTTAGGACTGATCCGTTTTTTTTCATTTCCTCATATGTAGAACCGACCTTTACAACTCGGGCTACTTACGCTCCAGTTCCGCCGCAAATGTCTCTTCCTCCTGATCCACATACCCTCTGAAAATGATCTCTTCGATATCTTCATGATTGAATACATACGTATAATCCGGATTGATGTAACCCTCAGGGTATAGACAGCCAATATAATCAAATTGACGGGGTGGTTCTGTCATTAACATCTGCTTGCGTCCATAGATGACAAGCTTCTTGGTGCCTTCTTTTAAACGAATAACAGACCCATTCGGCAGAAACGAAGCTATATTTTTTTCCAAAATGATCGCCCTCCTTAATTATGTCTCTATCCTGCAATTACCCCTCTGATTTGTTCATAACCTGGCGAAGCCAGTAATACCGATGCAAGTCCATAATGAAGTGAAACACGACAAAGGCCAGCATAATGTATACACACATCAGCACAACAGCCACAGTCTGTTGCGTAACAAAGGCCAGTGAAATATTGGCCAGAAGATATGCTCCGCCCGTAATCATCGTTAATGTGGCAACAGGCATACCCGGGCTTTTATCCCCTTTTTTCCGCTGAGGGGGCTGCCGTAGCTTACGCAAACGAAACTTCACGTATTGAAACAAGGCAAAACCATATACTGCAAATGATCCAATGGCGTACCAAGGTGTCGTCAGAGCAAGTGTCCCGTAGGCAAATTTCTGTATAATCACCATAAATCCCACAGAACAAACGATGCCAAATACCCCTCGGAACAATACATAATTCAGTTGGAGTCTGCGTGGGGCAGCAATAAGGGCAATCGCCCATATATTCATAAAGACTAGCGGTGGCACGAGAATATACGCATACATAGATTGGAACGGGACACTGAACACGGGAATGAGCAGAAATACGTTAAGAAAAAACAGAACCAGCGTACCTACACTCAGTCGAATACCATCTGCCGCATAGATGACCAGATAGTTCTCAAATGTTTCCCTTGGGTAAGGAGTGCCTTCATACATTGTAGAAACAACGACGTCACGGGCCGAGGGTTTTGAACGTTTTTTGTTCGCCATTTATTTAAACCACCCCGCCACTGTGGACCAGGCTTTCTTCGCACCATGCTTAACAACATCCTTCACCGAATCATCCTTCCCGTCACCGTCCAAATCCATATTCATCGTAACCCCTTCAGCTAGGTAAGTCAGACCTACGGAAACGCCCAACCCCACTGCACCTACTGCAAGCACAGGTGCCGCCGCAGGCAAGATGGCCGCAGTCAACAGCGTTGCACCTACCGTTGTTGCACCGCCTACGACAACATTCCCAATGATATCACCAGCAATTTTGTCACTGCCCGCGTTCTGATTGATGTTCTCTTGGGTATCTGTAAACACGTCTATTCCCACACTTGCCCAGCCAAGCTTGTCTGTCAAGGCCGATTTTACGGCATAACCAGGCTTGATCATAGAAGCTACTTCTTTAATCTGAGGAGTAGCCGTTCCATTGGCAATTTTGGCTTCGATATCACGCACATAATGGATTTTGTAATCCCTTGGTCTGCCGTTCGCAGCCTTATTGTCTTTAACTGAATCATAGCTCTCACGGACTAGAACGCGAGGAGAATTCCGATCCAATTGAGCCTTGATCATATAACCGTTCTTCACGCGATAACCCAATCTGGCAACTGCCGCTGCTCCTGTCAATGTTCCTACCGTGCTCCCAGGGCCATCAAAAGGAGCGAGTGGATTGATACCCGTAAGCCCAAATGTCCCCCCTGACTGATCCTCCTGTTCCATCTTCTCACGGGTTGTCTTTACATATGCAGCCAGCTGCTGCATGCTCTGTCCAGCCGTCTGAAACCGCTGCTGATGTGTCTGGTACAGACCAATAATCGTCTGTCGATTCCCCGACTGCCAAGCAGCTCCCTGAATGGCATGTTGGAGAAGACTGTCCACCTGTTGCAGTTGTGCCGTCACCTGTTCAATCTGCTGTGCGAGTGAATTCAGATAGTCTGACTTCATGACAATTTTGGTCAACTGGATTCCCCCTTAGTTTACATATATGTATGAATCATATCGGACTTAAACTCCGGACAGTACGGATAATGAACGCGTCGTTAGCAGAAACAGGCTTTGCACTAGTTCTTCTTCCGTTATCTTGAAAGCTGTAAATAGACCATTCTCTTCCCCCTCAAGGAACAACCAATTACCGTGGATACTACCTATAAAATAAATGGTTTGCGGCTGTCCTTCCTGTCCTCGGGTGTACACTTCATACTGCCCCCACTTCTCCAGCGTGGCAAAGCCTTTAGCCAATGTCTGCATCAAAGCCTGATCCAGATGCCGATCCTCTTGCAAGATAGATTCGAACATCTCCAGTGCTGAATCGACCGCCAACGCAGACAGACGCTGCAACGTTTCTACCTGCATGGGTGTACGAATTGTATCCTGTGATTGAGGGTTTACATTGGAAGCTAATGGATCAGGTAGTTCAATCCGATTCCCAATGACCTGAAACATTTTTTCGAATTCGTCAAAAGAAGTGAGTAGCGCCTGATCTTGTGCAGGTTCCCAGACCCACTCAACCAACTGCATGCCTGACAAAAATCCATAGGTCACCGATGATTTCCCATCTGTTGCACGCAAATCTAGTCTGGTTATTGCACTACTGAGCTTACAGCCTGTAAGCAGGTTGTATATTTGCGGGTCTATGGTGATCTGTTGATTGTCCAATTCAATAATACCTTCTTCAACAAGACCTGTGAGAATTTGTTCATAGCTATGCTTGGCCTGTTCACCCTGTAATGAAGGGTCTTTCAGATCCATGAGAAGCTGATCCGCTTCCGGAATATTCATCAGTTGGAACAACAACAAGGCCTCCCGGCCGCAACACTGAAACGATGTATATGAAGGCAAAGTCATTCCCCTTTTCCATGCTGTCAATTTAAAGACGTTGGCGAAAGATTCTATTCTTTTATTGTAAAAGGAACCTTGGCTGGGCTCAATGCGCCCCCACTCCTGATATTAAGCCATTAGGCCTGATTATATTTACCCAAAAAAATGAAAAAGGCACAGCAAAAATGATGCTGTACCGGAACTGCTTATTTTCTTTAGAATTTATTTTTATCAAATGGTTCTGGAAGCTTTAAGGAGTACACCATCGTTGATTTTCCTTCGTTCACGGGAACAATCACGTTAAGCACACCATCTTGTAACATGTTTTCCGGAATTTTGGCTGTGCTAAATCCCCACTTCCTTTCAGGTATGTCCGTTAAAGATACTTTCCCGATCACCGAAGTGTAGTCTGGATTGGTGAACAGCAACTCTGTAATTGAATCTTTAGAGGAGGAAATGGTCAATGTTCGATCAAAATTCAGCACTACACCATCAATTCGGTCTGGCACAGCTGATTCCATCGGCCTAGTATTTACCGGATCTAATTGGTAACTGTCCCCTACCCGATCCATCCATCGTGCTCTTGCATGAAAAGGAAGAATTTTGGAATCCATGGCTAGATCAGTTCCCTTTTCTTCATCGCTCATGCTTAATTGTTTGTTGTACCTGCTTCCTTTTGTCTCCGATACTTTGAGCCCCAAGTCCTTACTCCACTGACCTAAAGGAATAAAGGTCTGATTGTATAGCGTCAACAATTGTTTTGAAGGTTGATTTACACTGGAAGAACGCTGTCCACGAGTGAAGGTGATCCGATCCTTGCCGAGATTATATTGAATATGAAATGCTTTAGTGAATACTTCTAAAGGAACATAATGCTGCCCTTCCATATAGAAGGTGGGCTGTCCTTTATACTCCAATACACCCTGATCAGACTTAATGGCTACAGGCTCCATGGGGAAAAAGATAGTAGAGAACTGAAAGGAATTCCAGTAATTTTTCCAGTCAATGTACGTACCATAATTCAATTTAAGATGTTTATTTTCTGAAATAACATATAAGGATGGCGGGTAAGAGCCTGGATTGGAAAAATACTGTTCAATAATATACTCATCCTCAGTAATCCACTGAATACTTTCGGTACGAGCACGATAAGGAGAATCATAGGAACGAATCCGCTTAAGGGTCTTCAGATCATAAACTTGTACCTTGGACGACTCCATTTTACTATCCAGACCGTTCTCTGTGACCAGAACCAATGTTTTTCTTTCGGGCGAGATAAATGAATGCACATAGCCTACTCGCTCTTTAATCAGTGTGGTTTTTTTACCATTCTTGGTTACAACCACGGTCCAGTCTGATTTCCGATCCCTCGTGTTACCTTGAGAAACATTTAGATGAACATCTGCACTTACCTGAAAAGCTTTAGTAGACAAGCCTGTATTCTGGTCAGGCTTCATCCACAAGTCGCTTACTTTGGCCTTTTTCCCCTTTATACCGCCATATTCAAGATAGTGGCAATCTAAAGTATCTGTGCAATACACCCCAAAATTACGGGTTTGTGGAATTGGTGATACCACATATTTGGTATCTGTAAAATCCCTTTCCAACAAAATATTTCCGCGAGTGTATATTTTTTTTCCTGTGACCATGGAATAGTAGTTGGATTTATGTACGTTTTTCTCGTAAATCGTATAATATATTCCGATTTGAGGTTCCAAGTAGATACGGTTTTCACCCTCATGGACCTTGCGAAGTGTGTTCGAGCTATAGTCATACTCGTACAAAACGTAATAATGCTGCTTATCATCCGTGGCATAATAAGTTATGTATCCTTTTAACCCTGCTGGTGTGTCACTAACAATAGGATCATAATGATGGGAAGTTGTCGTCAGACCGGTATGTATTCTAGGGAGAACAGCTGGATCGGTAAAATGGTACTCATTTTCTTTGAGTTCACCAGTATCAAAACTCGTTCGAAGCGTAGTCACGGTCACCTCCGTGCCTCTGATTGCAAAACGAATGTTATGTTGCACCCGATCTGTGGATGAAATGGATCGCTCTGCGTTCTGAGCGGTTTGAGTTATTGAAGTAGACGCTGAGACTGTGAATTCCGACATGCTAAGTATAAAGATTGAAACTAAACTGACGATGAGCCATTTGGATACTCTGGACATACTTAACTCCTTTTCTGTGTAATAGATTTGGTTGAGACTCGTTAAGTATAGAACTTTTAATCTAAATATTCATTACTTTTTCTTCCACCTTTCGGTCCTAATGAAACATTCCAAAGGACAGAGACGGATATATTCATTTATCTGTCAGCTGCCACCTTAGAATCTACTAAATCTCTTTCTCCATATGGGATGTTACCGCTTACTAGCTGCTTTGATTAATCCATCAAACCTTTAGATCAGCCAAACGAACAACCCTGCGATACATCATCGCATCCATCAAATCCTCCCAATCGAGCTCACTGGCATTAACGTCTCGATAATAGACCGCAGTAGCAGGCAAGAAACCAACCAGCGGCCCTGTACCACCACATATCAGGCTCCCGCCGTCTCCGCCTTTGGGCATCACATCTTCAACCGAATCCAGTGTAAGCTCATACTTGTAGGGATCACCGGCAAATTGCACTCCGAAGAAATTTGGCAGTTCCAGATCATAAGGACAATCATCCATTTCTTCAACTCGTGAAGAGGCCGCCTCTGCCAATCCATCCACAATCTCATCAATGCCTTCCAGACTTCCAAAATGCTTCAATCTCATCGTATAGTCGAAGCTGTCACCCCAGGGAAATAACGTGCGACAACCGCCGCCATAGATATACTCCCATTCGTCTTCGGTCAGCAAACCAAAGCCCGCCGCAGCTTCCTCCCTCAGAACGTCTTCCAGCTCTATTCCTTCGTTAAACCACAGGATTCGAACTTCATCCTCACCTTGGCGAATCAGACGAAATTGTTGATGCAATTCATATTCACGTATTTCCGATTGCTTAAACTGCTCCAGTGCTGACGGGAAATCAGGATTTTCCTGTGCAAATGCTTCCTCCTCAGACACTTCAATCCAGCCAAGAGAGATCAGGTCACATTCAACGAGCATTGGCCCAATATTCACTTCTCTCACAGGTGACATTTGACTCGCCAGAAACGAATCCACGTCCTCCACACCATACTCACTGACCGTTTCATGCAGGTCGGCTGAGGTCTCTTCGTTCATACCATGCTGCCAACGATCCCAGCCGAGTGTTACTTGATCCCCAGGGACAAACACAAATCTCAGCCCATCCTCCGTAAATACACCTGTCTCCATCCGCTGACCGAATCGTTCAAATGTCTCGAGACCCTCATATACCATACCGTCTGGTAACCGACGAACAAGCTTACGCATCATAGCCTCTTTGTCCTGAGCATTCAACGCCTGCCACATGTCTCGTCTCAATGCCTCCACAACTTCCCCCACCTTTCCTTATGCACTTTCACTTCTCTAAAATGTTTTACTAGCTGGCACAGCACAATCTTACTTGTGTTGTTTACATTTTCACTTCCCTGCAGCCTGCAACAGTTCCAACAATAATTCCTTCCGTCTTCCCTCCGCTTTGCGAGCAAGCGTTGAGAGCTTCTCCACTTTGCCAAAGATCGGATAGAGTACACGTTCCGCTTCATAATGCTCAAGTTCTTGAATCTGTCTAACCAGCAGTTCGAGTATTTCCTCATTCTCCAGTTCGGGTTGAATCTTTAGCTTCAGACTATCGGTCGAACGACGCAAGCTGGCGACTAACGCAGGTATGGCTTGAGCCGTGACACCCTGTTGTTCTACAAATGCCGCAATGAACTTATCCTGAATCAACTGATGCTCATCATCCACTTCACCCATGTAATATTCAAGCAGCGGGAAATACCGCTCATCCACGAGCCCCAGCCCAAAGGTTGCATAACTGCCTGGCATACAGCTTTTCTCTCCCTCGGTATCCTCGTAGAACTCAAACTCCTGGATAGCCTCACGCGCATACTCTTCCAGGAGTGGATGCAACTCCGGGTACTCCAGTGCATTGGCAAAGAATCGGTGGGTATCCGACTTCGCGAGTCCCTTGATCGGCAAATACTGCTTTACGCTGGACTTGAGCTTGATCTTATAACTTTTCGGAAAGCCCTGTTTCAATAAATGAGTGATAAAGGTTAGTGCCTGCTGATAGGCACTTGGCTCTTCCTTACGAATGTGAATGGTCATCAGTGCAAATACATCATTTGCTTTGCATTCTACTTCTTCCGTTTTCACATGAATATCGTCCTTCGCATACGTTCCGCTACCTTCTGTCATCATCCGTGCCGCACGTTTGCTACCAAGCTGCTTCGCAAGTTCCAGAAAAGTCACACCTTTGGGTTTGCTATAACTCGGCTCAAAACGTAGAATCATGACCGCCGCGTATAACAGCAGATCGATTGGTTGAGACTCGGATGTTTGCTGCCCCCCATGCTCGTCCAAATGTTGGCCTGTCTGTGTTTCAATGTTCGATTGAAGCGTTGCTCCGGGCTTAAGTGAATATTCATTGGTACGATAAGGCGAAGACTGAACATCATAATACTGTGGCAAAAACTGATTCTCCGTCCATGCCGTCACCGCACGAGTAATCTCACCACGATGTTCCGCAAGTGCCTCGGGGCGCCCCTGATTCAACGCTTGAATACGTTCATACTGCCTGATGGTCCATGCTACATTCAACTCCGGGAACAGCTTGGGATCGAGCAGATGACTCGTCAAAAAAAAGGATTCCAATGGCTTCGTTGGATATGTACTGTTCTCCAGCTTCTTGTCTACATAGGTATGAATACGCTCAAGGAGCAACTGTCTTTTCTCTTCGTTTATCCATTCCAATAAAGTCAGTTGCAACTTGCCTTCGGTTGTTGGGAATTTCCCGCGGAAGGTAAAGCGGTAGTCAATCAAAGGGGAATTTTCCAGCTTGTCCAATCTTCCCTGCACTACCTCTGCAAGCTTAGGCTCAATCTCGTTCCGTACCTGTTCCTCGGTAAAGGCCCCTGCCTGCTTTGATTTCACATCATTATCCAAACCCAGATCTAGGCTGTCTACCGTGGTCCGTCCAGGTCTGTAATCAAGCACAATATCATTAAAAATACCCATTTGCAGTGTAGTTCGCTTCACAATACTTTCCAAGTCATCCCGCTTTTCCTGTTCATCAAACCATTCATGAATCGTCGTTATCATCTCTTCCATCGCCTGATCATAAAGTGTACTCATCTAATCTCCTGCCTTCCCATACATCTTATGATGTTCATCAACCACACTTGAATTTCTATGAATCCCGGACCAGTCCGAGGTATCTATGTTATACATACGTATTGATGTTCGTATACTACCTATTATTTTACTCTCTCAAGTACACCCGGAACAATAAGGCTTACGCACGGTTGCTTGCTAGTCAAAGAGATCTACGGATTCCTTTCATAACTATGTACGCTCTTGGCATGCCCTCGCTATCATCATCCCCACGTTGTATAATCATTGTATTCCTTTTCAGGAGGTCTGACGAAATGAGCTACAGCAAATACTTCCCCTTGGAAAACTATTTGAATCAAGTTTCAATCACCCTTACATACGCAGAGCTTGAGGAAATTCTCGGTTTTACGTTACCCCCTACAGCGTATAATCGCGAACAATGGTGGGTGAATAATTCCAATAATCATACACAGGCACTATCCTGGTTAAATGCCGGATGGAAGGTGGATAATGTGGTTTTAGGAAAAAACGTTACTTTTGTCCGCTGCGAGTCTAATTGATTATGTACGATATAGATTAATAGTTATAACTCCAAAGACTCTATTTTTCCATAAATGTTATTCGAGACAAAAAAAGCAGGGTAGATCCGATGAATTCATCGTTCTCCCCTGCTTTGTAAATTAATTAACTGTCTTATACCACTCGTTCACTTCGGCGGTAATATCATCCCCGCCCATGGATTTCCACTTTGTCACAAACGCATCAAATTCCTCAATGCCCACCTGACCATAGATGATCTTGCTGAACGTATCCTTTTCCAGCTTGTCGATCGCGTCCTTCTTCATTTTCATCGTCTCAGTTGGTGCTCCCGTGAACTTGTTCTTGATCGCGTTATCTTTATTCGCAACGACGACTTCAGCGGCGACAAATACTTCCGGTTTGTTGGCAATTTTCGTATTTTTCTCAAAAGGGGTCTCCGGCTCTTTGCCCTTCGCAAGTTCCGCCAACGTATCCATCATGAGGTTCGGAATCCGTGCACCGTCATACGTAATCGTATATTTGAGTGGGGATACGCCATCTTTCACTTCAGCTTCACCAACCACTTTGCCGTCCACGATGTCATAGTCGTATCCTTGCGCGAAGCCATGTTCGAACTCGCTGCCCACTTCCGGATTAGCAAAGTTGTCGAACAGATAATTTTGATACGTGAAGAAAATCTCCGGGTTCGCCATATCCTTATTAATCAGCACCACCCCGTTACTTGCACCAGAACCATGTTGATGGCTCTCGCCTGTTGGCCCTGTAGGTAAGGCAATGGCCTTGTACGTGGCACCGTCCACATTTTTCTTCACATCATCAATCGGCCAGTTTGGCATCCAGTGTGGCCCCACGATAATGCCAGCTTTACCTGCAGTGAACAATTCTGCTGCCTTGATCTCGTCATAGACGCCTGCTTCTTTGGGCAGGTAACCTTTGGACAACCAATCTTTCATCGTTGCAAGACCTTCCTTCACACCTGGCTGAATGGAGCCATATTGCAGTGTTCCGTCTCCGGCATCATTCCACTGTCCAGGCATCGTGTTGTACATGCCGAAGATCCAGCCGGATTCCGTCATCCAGCTATTGAGCGCATTTTTCATACCCACGGTCAGACCATACGTATCTTTCTTACCGTTCCCATCCGGGTCCTGATTCGTAAAAGCATCCATGACCGTAACCAGTTCATCCATGGTTTTTGGTTCTTCCAGTCCCAGCTTCTTCAGCCAGTCTTCCCGAATAAACATGACCGAATCGCCGTTGTAGGCATAATCGAAGATTGGAATGCCATAACGCTCGCCCTCATACATGTACGGATACCATTCCTCCGGCGCCGATTCTGATGCCTGTTTCCATGTGTCCGAAGCATACTTGTCAAACAACTCACCTGCATTCGCAAATTTGCCGGACTCAATTAATTCTCGGACCAGATTGTAGTCTCCCCGAATGGAGACGATATCCGGCAGTTCTTCGTTAGCGGACAGGGACAAGCGTAATTTCGTGTAAAATGCATCATTGGTCACTGATACGGCCCACGGTGTGGTCAGATCGATGCCAAGTCGTTCCTTGGCCCATTTGGTATGCACATTGTTCTGTGCCGTTTCCCCGTTCTTGAATTTCGTATCATCATTCCAGGCCCGCAGATAACTCATCTGTACAGCCGGTTCATACTTCCCATCTTGCAGAGCAAGTGGTGCAGCGGCTTCCTTCGCCGGTTCTTCCTTGGCCCCCGAACTACATGCCGTTACAGCAACCATCGTGATCGCGAGCAATGTTGTCATCATTTTTCTATACATGAACTAACCCCTCCTCAGGTAACTTGGATACCCTTATGTGCCAAATGCACCTTACATGAAAAGGATAGTGCAGCCGGGGAGGCAAACATATATCACAATTTCAATGTTCATATTGATTTGTTAACCGTTGCGAAAATCCTGCGGGGTCAGTCCATAATGTTTGCGGAACACCTGAATGAAATAAGGCGTGTTATTGTACCCCACTTCCTGACCGACTTCATAGATCTTCATCGCCGTATGCTTGAGCAAATGAACCGCACGTTCCATTCTGGAACGGATAATATAATCACTAATGCCTTCACCTGTGGATTGTTTGTACATTTTCGACAGATATACAGGGTGCAAATGCACCTCTCCGGCAATGACTTGTAACGATAGATCCTCGCCTAGATGATGGTCAATCCATTGCTGCACCTGCCGAATCAGCGTTGATCCGGCATCCTGTCCCGCATCGCTTGTGCTCTCTTCCCACTGCTGCATCACACTTCTGGTCCACGTTTCCAGACTACGCAGCGAGATGCCATAACCATCCTTGAGCAACTGCTGGTACTGCTCGCCAAGCACTTCGGCTAACTGTCTTCCTTCCCGATGAGCCATATAGGAGAATGCCGCCGCCAAATAATGAAAAGCCACATACACATGTTCCGGAAACACACTGTTCGACAGTTCAGCAAAGATCTGATCAATCTTACGGTGTGCATCCTCCATGCGCCCGGCTTCCAGTAACGTCGTCAGACCCGGCGGTTCATACAGCGCTGCAAGAGACTTCAACGTGGCCCCATTGGTTCCTGCCGCCGCATTCAGATGTAATCCTTTGCCAGCCTCGGCTTGCTTGCGAAGCGCACTGACGGCTTGATGATATAGCTGGGGCACCTGATCTGGGAAACGCCCCATGCGGCTAACGGACAGGGAAATGGTCGCGTTCAGATACTGCCTCACACTGTGAAGCAATCGTTCTCCAAGTCGGCCCATTAGCATTTCAGGTTCGGCTTGGGTTTGTTTGGGACTGGCCATGAAGACCAGATCATCATAGGCATCATCCGTATGACAGAGATGATAGGTACTGCCGTAGATCTCTTCCACCACATTCGAGATGGCGTACTTCATCAGTCGAAACGCTTTATGTGTGGGTTGATGGTCATCATACCGGATGAGCAGCAGCTGCATTTTATCCTGTGGACGGAACCCGATCTCCAGTTGCTCCAGCTTACCTTCGAGTTCAGCATCCGCAAATTTATGCCCTAACAGTACATCCTTCATTAGCTCCGCCCGCTTCTCGGGCAGATGTTCCCTCACTGAATACATGGCCCGCTGATGCAGCATCTGTTTCTCACCCTCCAGGCGAATCTGCACGGCGGCCTGCTGCACGGATTCGATCAGTTCCTCATCCCTGACCGGTTTGAGCAGGTAACTGACTGTTCCATGTTTGAGCGCCTGCTTCGCATAATCGAAGGAAGCATGCCCCGATAAAATAATACATTTGGTCTGTTCCCACTTTTGCCGGATATGACTGACCAGATCCAGACCGGACAGACCCGGCATGCGAATATCCGTAATAATAATATGGACCTGATGTGATGCCATATGTTCCAGGGCCTCTTTGACCGAATAGGCTTTGAATACCTGACCAATCCCGTGTTCTCTCCACGGTATCGAAACAGCGATCGACTCTACTGCCGAATGTTCATCATCCACGACCATCAGATTCATCATGCGGTTGTTCCTCCTCAAACCATCGAATTTCTACACTAAGTCCACCGTAGGGAATCGCTCCAAAATGAAGCCCCGACGACAGCCCATATCGCGTAACGAGACGCTGGTGCACATTCCACGTGCCTGTTCCAATCTCTTCACCCATTGGTTCATTGATCTCCCGTTCCAATTCGGCAATCTCTTCCGCTGTCAGCGTGACACCATCATTATCAACAAACAGGCTATATCTTGTATATTTCCGACCCTCAATATGTTCGGGTACCGCCATTCCCGTTACGACGACATGCCCACTGCCTTCCATCGGCTCAATGCCATGGATCACCGCATTCTCTACAATCGGCTGGATGAGCAGTCGCGGAATGTGAAGCTGCATCAGTTGCTGCGGTACGGCAATCTCGTAGGTCAGCCGGTTGGTCCGCATCTGTTGAATGGACAGATAATGGTCCAGCAGCCGAATCTCTTCTTCTACTGTTGTCATGTCATTCTCGCCCCGCGTAATATAGCGATAGTAGTCTCCCAGACTTAGCGACATGGCAATAACCGCTTCACGGTTGCCAAGCTGGGTCATATTTTTGATATAAAACAGGCAGTTGTACAGGAAATGCGGATTGATCTGTGATTGCAGATGTTTCAATGTCGCTTCCCGTGAACGGATACGCTCCTCGTATACCTTCTCGATCAGTTCCTGAATCTGCTCTGCCATATGGTTAAAGCTTTGGGTGAGATACGCGAATTCATCACGGGAGTGATCGACTGGAATCCGAGTGGACAACTGGCCTTTACGAATCTGTTGCAGCCCTCTCATCAAACGATGGATGGGCACCTGGACTTTTCGATACAAAAGCAGTGCGGCCCCGATACTCAGCACGAGCAGTAACAGAATGGAGGTAATAAACATATTTCGGCTCTTGTCCATTGGGGTCAGCAAATCATCCAATACCACAGGGTTCACGTATACCGCTTGCAGTTGTTTGGAGTGCACGTAACTGACCAGATATTGTTTACCGCCCACTTCCAATTGATGATTGCCTTCCCTCTCCGGCCCGTTAAAAGGCATATCACGCATGATCGCTTCGACCAGTTCGGGGTCCGCCGTACGGTTCAGCAACGGATCATTACCTGGTACCAGCAAGAAGGGATCTCCTCCCTGTGTCTCTTTGAAATCATCCAACATGGCAACCACGTTCATCGGGTCAAAATTAATCTCCATCACCGTTCGTACGCCTGTATTCACCGGTTTTTCATTCCACTCGTAGTTATCCGTGAAAAAGTAGGTGAAACTCCCCTTCTCCAGCTGCCATTGGCCAGGTTGCGGGAACGTCAACATCTTCTCATCGTAGACCGTCCGGCTGGACATGGTGGATAACACAAGTTCCGCTTGTGGCAGGACAATGGTAATATCGTTCTTCCAGCGGCTCGTGGACTGGTACAACGATAATTTGTCGAGAATATCCAGATAGATGCTGTTCTTCTCATATTGGCTGGTGGAATCCGTCATGTAACGGTAGTGCAGGATGCTCGGATCTCGAAGCAACGTCAGGCCATACAGCGAGAGCTGCTCGATATTTTTATCAACCTGGGAACTGAAATAATTGAACTGGTTCAGACTCGACTGCTGTTTTTCTTCAACGACCATGTCCACATTTGCCTGGTTCGCATACGTATAGAGCAGCAGAATGGGTACGAGCAGGCAGATTAAGAGAATGACCGTCTTCGCAAATACTGTGAATTTCATTGTTTCACCCTGTCCCTGAATTTGAAGTCGTTCTACACCGAAGTCCTATTTTATATTGAAAACCCTTACATTTCTATATGATTTTATGTTCTCCAGCTTTCCTGTGACTTGAAATCCTCTGTTTCCATCAACAAGTTAATATTTCAACATCCGAATTGAAATGTTGTTCTATAGTCCGCCCTTTTCCATTGCTATAATTCAGTTGCTCCACTCTGTGCAGAGGCATGATCGCCTCATATTGCCGGGGTTGGACGAGATAAAGGAGGGACCCTGATGGCTATAGAACAACCGTTAACAACCAATACGCCGGTACGAAAAATGACACCCCATCCACGCAAACGTACCCGCTGGAATTTCAAACGCACATGGCCGCTGCATCTAATGCTGCTGCCTGCTGTACTGCTCACTTTACTGTTCGCTTATGTGCCCATGGGCGGCATTATTATTGCTTTTCAAGACTTCAAACCGTGGCTGGGATTCACTGGCTCCAAATGGGTGGGCTGGGACAACTTCCGGTTCATGTTCGAATATCCCGACAGCGTTCAGGTCATCTGGAACACGGTACTGATCGCTTCAATGAAGATTGTGGCTGGACTTGTAGCCCCTGTGGTGTTTGCCATTTTGCTGAACGAGGTTCGGAACTCCACGTTCAAACGTTTCTCACAGACCTTGGTGTATCTGCCCCATTTCCTGTCCTGGGTTGTCCTGGGCGGCATTCTGCTCGATATGTTATCACCGGAAGGTGGGCTGGTAAATCAGGTGCTGGCCGCGGCTGGCGTTGAACCGATCTTCTTTCTGGGGGATGGCGACTGGTTCCGTGTAACGGTGGTTGTCAGTGATGTGTGGAAGGAATTTGGATTCGGAACAATTGTATTTCTGGCAGCACTTGCGGGCATTAACCCGGCATTGTACGAGGCTTCGGAGGTAGATGGGGCAACACGACTCAGACAGACATTGCACATTACCCTGCCTGCACTTGTGCCAATGATTATCGTGGTAGGTACGTTATCGCTGGGCAATATCCTGAATGCAGGCTTTGACCAGATCTTTAACCTGTACAATCCCTTGGTATATGAGAAAGGTGATATTATCGATACCTTTGTCTACCGGATGGGGATTCTGAATGGCAAAATGAGCTTTGCGACAGCCGTTGGACTATTCAAATCATTTGTCGCGATGTTCCTGGTCATCTCTGCGTATCGGATGGCTTACAAAATCGCCAATTACCGTATATTTTAAGGAGGAATCAAGGTGTATCACAAAACAACTGGGTACCGTATATTCAATGGTTTTAACCTGATATTCATCGCGGCCGTCTCAATCCTGTGCATCCTGCCACTGGTCCATATTCTGGCCGTTTCCTTCAGTGGTAAAGCGGCAGCATCCGCCAATCTGGTGACACTTTGGCCCATAGATTTTACGGTGGACGCCTATACCAAAACATTTGGTAACAGTAACTTTCTGAGTGCACTCTGGATTTCAGTCCAACGTACGATTCTGGGCACACTGCTCAGTATGACACTTGTCTTCCTGACGGCTTATCCGTTATCCAAGGAAAGTCTGCATTTCAAAGGGCGCTCATTATATGCGTGGTTTTTCATCTTCACGATGCTATTTAGCGGGGGATTGATTCCATCCTACATTTTGATCCAGAAGCTTGGACTGATGAATACGATGTGGGCTCTGATTTTGCCGGGAGCAGTGGCTGTCTGGAACCTGATTCTCATGAAGAACTTCTTCCGTAACGTGCCGAAAGAGCTGGAAGAAGCCGCATTTATTGATGGGGCCAACCATATCACAACTCTGTTCAAAATCTACCTGCCTGTATCCATGCCCGCCATTGCCACGATTTCTTTATTCACGATGGTAGGTCAGTGGAATTCCTGGTTCGACGGGCTGATCTATATGAATGATGCTTCCAAATATCCACTCGCCACGTTAATGCAGACTATAATCGTACAGCAGGATTTCTCCAACATGAACGTGGATGCAACGCAGCTCCAGAACATGTCTCAACGTACGGTGAACGCGGCCCAGATATTTATTGGCGCTCTGCCGATTCTGCTCGTATATCCGTTCTTGCAGCGTTTCTTCGTTAAGGGAATTGTGCTCGGGGCGGTAAAAGAGTAAGGCAAACACACGGAATTCCTTCTTGGAATTCTTTGTTCAGAAAGGTTATGATTTCAGCTGATTCGTGATCGTTCTCCCACGAGTTGCGTTGTTATATTCATTAATTAACTCATCCAATACCATGGATTGGCGAATAACCTCCGGATGCCATAGTTCCGGGTATTGAGCTGCAACCTGGTAGAGCCTTTGCCGTGCATGTTCGATACATTCCTGAATGGTTTCCGGATTATGTACCATACTCCCGCCCCCTGTTGTCCTTGTATATCATCATCCAAAAAAGACCATCTAATATAATATTCGGAACAAGAGGGGGTTTGGATTACCCCAAAATTAAAATTTTGGTTATTTTTTCTTGTAAAAGTTATTATTAGCGTGGATCACATGGGCTGATATGTATATGTTCAATACAAATAAACCGGATGGGCTGCGGCCTGTCCGGTTTTATTCTTGCTGAGTTTTTCAATTTTCTCTATCATGCTCCATTTATCTTAATCCAACATCCTTAAAACGATTGCCTATCGTCTCTGGAAAGACACGTTTAATGGCATCAATGGCACGTTGTTCCGTAGCCCCTGCCTTCCCTATAAGCTTAATTATCCTTTGCACACATTCCGGTTCTCTTGAATCCCAAGAGATGGAGTTGTCTATTTCCTCAACGATCAATGTATACAGGTTTGCGAGTAGCTCATACTCGTCTATGACCTGGTCCATTAGTATGGACAGATGTTTAAGTCCTGCCACATAAGAGGCCATATCCCATCTTGATTTGGCATAATAGCGAAGGACTGTTGCCGCTTGTTCTGCGTCATATATTCCTGACTGCAAAACACCAGCAATAGCGGCATACGCAGCCGCCCCACAGGCATAATCTTGGGGTGGCAGCATATAATCATGGGTTTCCCATTTGTACACGGCCTGGATTAACGATTCCTTGCAGACCTCCCATAGATCTATGGGTGCACAGGCTTCCAGAACCTGATAATACCAGTAGGGTGTACTGTTCCTCCCAAACGAATCATAGGGCAGACGGATGACTTCATTGCCTTTACTTTCACAGATCAATAGCACCTGTTCCACATCATCATATCCAGTAACAATGACAAATTGATCGTGCCAGAGAATCGCACCTACGCCCCGGTTAATGGAAGCTTTGATATCCAGCAGAGCCTGCTTCTGATACAGGGGAAAGGTTGGTTCGAATGAAAAGCCCGCTGCCTGGCTCGCCGTCACCCCAATGAAGTCTGCTGCGACAAAGTTCTCTGCCATCCAGTTGTATGCGGAGATTGACTCTGACGTCAGACGCCGATCCACCACTAGTCTGAATGCACTTGCAGTCATGCCTGCAATCATGTAGTGTGGGAAAACCGTCCACTGTTTATGTAATAAAATACGATGCATCGCATCTGTATACGCGCTCACACTGCTCCATGATCTATATTCATCAGCAAAATTCACAGCTTGCGGAGATTGAATCCAGTCCTGCAATACCATTTTTGTCGCCATCATCCTTCACTCCTTCCTCTCTCATCCTATCGTGCGGAGTGTGCTCCCCACCGTGGTATAGTGGATCTTTTACGGTCAGGATACTTACTGGATATCACTCGAAAATAATCAATAGCCTGCTCTTCCAGTGCTTTCGCCTTCACTAGTACCTGTGCTAAATCTTCTGTGGTATCTGATCGCAAGACACGTCTATTCTCCTGCTGAACCATATATCCCTTCATTTGGTCAATTAACGTCTCAAGCTGTACATAACACGAACAAGCGTGGTCCAGTTCGTTCCATATCCCTCGAACACCCTGTAAATACATTCGTATTTCGGATCGCGAATGGCAGAAGGATTCCAAAATATAACCTGCACCGGATTCATCGAAATCCCCACTCCGCAGGGCCTCCACCCACACATCATATGCCTTTTTACCCGAAGCAATATTCTGATCAGGTAACAGACGATAGGGAATATCCCAATCCTCAATCGCCAGTCGCAGGGATTCCAGCAGCATCTGTTGTTCAGGGATGCGAACCTGATCACCAAACACCTGACAATACCAAAATCCGGTAAAGTTTAACCCGAAATTGTCATACAACAAAATCTGCGGTTCCTCGCTCCATCCGTCTTGCACATAAAAGATGCGGTCACTGTCATCATATCCATGAATAACACCGAACTCAGGAATCCAGTAAATCACACCAGTGCCTTCATCAATACTCCGTCTCACCCAGTTCACTGCATCCTGCTGGTAATAACCGAACGTGGAATGACGTGTACGTCCCCCATCCCAGATCGTGAATATCCCCAGGTTATCGACTCCGGGACGATGTGCTTCCCCCCATTGTCCATACGCTGTAACCGACATGGGAAGTAGTCTGCGATGCACCGACAGCTTGAAAGCCATGCCCGTAAATCCGGCAAGTACAACCTTGGAACCTTGAAACTGGCCCGTATGGGTTAGTATCGCATGCAGACTATCGACGTACGATTTGGACTCCCGCTTCATGATGAGGTTATCTAAAATATTCTCAGCCAAGGATGGATCTTCTCCTCTCTATGCTGCTTTATTCCACGTTTTGCTTACGTTGTATCGAGAGTCTGTCCATTAATCCTTCCGCGCTTTGCTGAAGCTTGCGCCTAAGCCACCCAGGAGACAATAGTTCCTCCCATTCGCTAATAAACAAATGCTGCAAGAAAGCGTCCGTGTCATAAAATTCAATTGAATAAATCTGATCTTGCCTAGACTGGATACGATACCCTTGCCATAGGTCCATTTGCTGCAATTCTTTCAAGCGAATCTCAGCTACAAACGGTTTACGCACAGGGAGTGGTTCTTCCCATCCACCTAGGAGCGCATCTGACCTGTACTCAAATCTCTCATCCAAGATCGATACATGAACAATGCCCTCCAAGCGAATAGCCACTTGCTGTACAGGGTCTGCTTCATAACCCACCACGTAATCGGCGTTAAACTGGGATATCATCTTCAATGGACACAAGGAAAACTGCCGTTCTCCATCGTGATCCCTATAATGAATATGTACTCTGCGCAAGTCAGTTATGGCATGGGACAACAATTCGAAGAATTGCAGTTGTTTCGGTTGCGCCGAAAATACCGGAAGCTCGCTACTTCCCATCGGTTGTTCCTCCAGCGTAAAACGCTCCAGCAAATGTGCTACACGTTTCACCGCGTCCGATTGATCATAATCATAATGTCGATATCGATGCGCCAGATATTTCAGCACACGCTGCTCTTCTTCGGTCATATACAAATGGGGCAATCGAAAAGTCTGATCCTCATAACAATAGCCCCGATATTTTGCCATATACACCAAAGGGGCTCGCAGGGAACTTGCCATATATTCAATATACGCTGAGCCTGACGACGGGAGATTTCAAATTCACGGGCAAGCCAGCTGCTATTCGGAAAACGTCCACCCCGAATCTGTTCGTCAAACCAGTGAATCCGATGCATGTTACTCATCTTCCCGCCCCCATCTCATCCATTCCTAATATATTCGATTATATCAAAAGACATGGCCCGTTCCGAAGAACAGGCCGGTTATGTTACACATGTGCCTTATCCACTCTGGATTGCACGGCTTTGAAGCATTTCTTGCATACTTTCAGACTTGTACCGTCTGTTTTTGTTTGCGTATACAACAATTTAATTCGGGTACTGCTACACACCGGACATGTTCCCCGGCCCCTGGAAGGAAGACTCCACAAGACGCGTCCTCTTTTCGTTTTTGCCAATGGTTGTGAACCTCTTTTCGATATGGTTTGTGTGTTCACCGTTATTATATAGGGCATGGTACGACACAGAATGTCGCATCAGTATTAGAAGTATTTCTAAAAGTCCCCAATTGATCACGAAGTAGACCACGAAGTAGACCACGAAGCGAACTCGACATCGAATCTTGCGAGAACCTTCTCGGTGCTGAATCGTTAACTTTTTGAACATGCAGTATTAGGAAATAAAAATGTCCCCTCTTCGACCTGAAGAAAGGACAACGTTTAGGAAGGATCTGTGCTCTTCTGAGCTGCGGCCTGCAATAACGGTTGCAGGAGTCCGGGAAAGCGCGTTTCCAAATCATCGGATCGCAGGGTGAGAAAATGCTGTGTGCCCTGTACTCTGACCCGAATAACTCCGGCTTCCCGCAGGGTGCGAATGTGGTGCGACATCGTTGACTTCACAACAGGTGCATGAAAATGGCTGCACGGCTGCTCTCCACTTCTGGCTGCTTCTACAACAATCCCAAGACGGGTCGGGTCGCTTAACGCATACAATACGGAGGAAAGTTCAATATCTGACACCTGTGGATGATGTAAAATTTTCATACTGTAGTCTCCTTTTCTCAGACTATCCATTGTATTTTAACACACATCCATGATATATTTCTAATGTTCGACATCAATCGAACTTTAATGATTTCGTTATGTAACCCCTGCTGTTAGGCACGGGATTGACATCATACTACATTTTGCAAATGTTACACACCGTTTCTGAAATGTTGCGAAATACACATCACTTTAGGAGGTTTTTATGAACAACACCGCAACCGCATCATCAGGGGAACGGACCGGAATACAGGAAGGATTAATTGTAGGCTTGCTTGGCTTCACCGTTGTACTCGTTGTGATGAATACAATGATGTTTAATCTGGCCCTGCCCAAAATTGCAGCCGAATTTATGCTTACATCTGTCGCTTCCTCATGGATTGTTACAGGGTATTCCATTGTATTTGCCATTTCCTCGATTACGTTCTCACGTCTATCGGATTTCATACCTATTCGTACATTATTCACGACCGGGCTTACGTTACTTGGTGCGGCATCCGTTCTCGGGTTCTTCAGTAATCATTTCATCATTTTGCTCATTGCACGCCTGATCCAGGCTGCGGGTGCTGCTTCGGTTCCCGGGCTCGCTATTGTACTGATTACCCGATACATTCCCAATGATCGCCGGGGTAAATCGATGGCTGTCATCATGTCCGCGAGTTCACTGGGGCTTGGACTTGGTCCCGTCATCGGCGGAAGTATTACTCAGTTTCTGGGATGGCATGATCTGTTTATCGTTACAGGATTAACGTTATTCTTGATTCCTGTATTCTTCAAACTGCTTCCTCGGGAAACACCGCAAAAAGGTTCATTTGACCTGCTCGGTGCCGTGCTTCTCGCCATCGGTACTACAGGTGTGTTGTTATTCCTGACTTCCCGTCAGTGGTACACGCTTGTTATCGGTGCTGCGGCACTGCTTCTGTTCTGGCTCCGAATTCGGCGAGCGGCAGACCCGTTTGTTCAACCTGCTTTGTTCAAAGACAAAAAATATATGATGCTCAGCTCGCTGGGGATTGTATCGTACATTAATAACTTCTCAACGTTGTTTCTGTTACCGCAAATTTTGGCACATCTATATGGACTGACACCTGCTCAATCGGGACTTGTCATCTTCCCGGGTGCAGTCGTGTCCATGCTGCTGTCCAACCGGATCGGCCGGATGATTGACCGACATGGCAATACGTTGCTGCTGAAGTTTGCACCATGGTTGCTACTGGCAGCTGCCGGGTTATTCGCCTTATTTGCAGACAATAACATCTACGCCATTATGGCTGTCTATGTCCTGCTCAGCGTAGGTTTCTCTTCCCTAACCACCAGCGTGTCCAATGAATTGTCTGGCAATCTGACCATGGATCAGGTCGGTGCAGGTATGGGATTGTTCCAACTTAGTCAGTTCTTCAGCGGTGCTTTCAGCGTTGCTGTTACTGGCGTAGCATTAACTGCGATGCAGAACTTGCCACTCTCCTCGGCGTACACCAATATTTTCTGGGGTATGACCGTGGTTGCACTCGCATCGGTTATCTTCTCTCAGGTGTATCTGAGAATGCAGTCACAGAAAAAAGCTGCTGCTTAATATGAAGCAAATCATCAAAAAGGCCCGTAAAGCGACGTTTGCTTTACGGGCCTTTTTGATTTTCGTAAGATTAGTGATACCCTTAACTGGCAACAAGATGTTTGACCAAGTCATGGGCCTCTTGTTCCAGAGCTATAATTTCTCCGATTTTACCCAGCACTCGATCTAACATATGATGTCGACGATCCAGATCCAGGTATTGACTTTTCAATGTCATATTAGCCGCGAGATTCCATCGTTGCGCAGCATATTCGTACGTCTCCACCAGTTGAGAAATATCCGGATTGTACGGTATTCCTTCTCTTAGGAAATGGCCATACAAATATCTGTTATTACTTATGCCCGCCAAGTCGCCATACATATTGTCCAGATATTCTTCTGTCAATGCGGATGAATCTTGCATATGCTGACGTGTAGCGTCGATATACCTTTCAATGGCAGGCAAACCAACATACGGATTAACCAATTCATACCACTCAACCTGTTTGGTTAGCTGCCCGGATATTCCATCCATGATTTCATGATTTTGTTGAAGCATTTCGTAGAACTCTCTCTCTTTCACCTGCTCAACGGCATTCCCAACATCTAATGTAGCATAACGATAACGCGTACCCTCACGGATTAATGGCGTCTGACCTAGATCAAGCGCTTCAAATAACGTCTGTTCATCCATATTACCTTTCAAATGATAAAAATCATCAATAAACTCAAACTGTCCATCTGCATAGTCGGACAAGACAATACAATGCGACGAATGAAGTAATTGATAAAGTGAATTGTACTTCATGTAAAATACATCAACCCATACAATGACTGCTTCGTTTTGCTGAAGCAACGTCATGATTTCCTGGATAACCTCGATCCGTTCGTTTGTTCTGACGATATTCAAATCAATATGATGAATGCGTTGAAACTCATTTTCAACAGTCATATAAGTAGGGACAAGTTTCGGGGTGCCTCTCTCCGGGTCTTCATGGTACATCATCCCGCATTGCTTCCATACCGCCAGGAAGTTCGTGATTTCTTTATAGTTGAGAATGCTGCTTACACATAGGGTAAAGCAATCTTCACCTTCTGTATGTGCTTCTCTTGACTGAATATTCATATATTCCACTCCTTCCCTAAGGTTAGTGCAAAGATATGCATGCATGGATTGTCTGGCAATAGGATCTTGTCAAATGAAATGGGTTCTTCCAGCGTAATCTGCTGGAACCAAATAATAGGCTGTTTGGATGTCAGTAAGATACCCTTTTGTGTACACATCCCGCTACATTGAAACATAATTTCTTCATTATAATGTGGGCTCGTCTCGGTCCAGTTTGTCAGATCCAATGACGCTCTTCCCATCCGCTCTCCGGCTCGTTCAAAATCAATGAATTCATGGTATGAACCATTATCTGCCGCACCCAGAATATATAATGTCGAATATAGATCCAATGGTACCGGAATGCGCTGCCTATCCAGTTCTATATTATTAAATGCCTGTCTGCGTAAAGGAAAATGAAACGGAACATCCCGCCATTGCACATTCTCCTGATCAGGAAGTTCGTCTCCAGGGTATGAGGAACCAAAGGTCGTGAAATTCCCTATCTGGTTTGTATCCAGATAGCTAAAACCATTGTTGTTATAGTGCTCTTCCAAAGGTAGTGGACAATAGATGGTCATGTCATTAACCTCCTAGAATCATTCTATTTACGTCAGGTGACAGTTGACCCGACACCTTGCCGCTGCTCCTTGAACAACGTGTCATACACCTCATGCCGCCCGGCCAGTTCCAGATGAGTGCCCGTAGCAACAATCTCTCCCTGATCGAGCACAATGACTTGCTTGGCATCCTGAATAGCTGAATACCGGTGGGCGATCACAAGCACCGTCATATGCTGTGCGATCCTACGGATCACCTCATTTATTTTCCGTTCCGAGTCATTATCCAGTGCAGAGGTTGCTTCATCCAGAATAAGCATTCGGGGTCTTGTTAACAGCACCCTCGCAAGCGCCAAACGCTGCTTCTGGCCTCCGGACAGCTTAATACTTGACTCACCCAGAACCGTATTATACTTGTCAGGCAATTCTTCAATGAAATCATCCAGCAAAGCCATGCGGCAAACCTCTCGTATCTCTTCTTCTGTAGCCCGTGGCTGTACGAGTCTGAGATTATCCATGATGGACATACTGAACAAGGTATTCTCCTGCATAACCACCCCTATATGTTGATAAAGGTAGTCTGATCCCAAGTCACCAATGGGCTGTCCGTCAACGAGAATAGCCCCTTGCTGTGTTTCATTCTGCCCTAGAATAAGTTTGATTAACGTGCTCTTACCCGAACCACTTCTGCCTACGATCGCTGTATAATCACCAGGCTGGATGTTCAGATTAATCTCATGCAAGACATCACTTTGATTCTCCTGATAACGAAAGGAGACATCCTTGAATTCGAGATGCCCTTGGAACTCTGGCTGTAATCCGAGCTTTCTCTGTGGTACAACGGGTAGTTCCAGCAATTCAACGATCCGTTCAATGGAAGGTGTCACATCATGAAGTTGAACATTGGAGGCATTAATTTCATTAATGTTGTTAATCATCTGTTGATAGTATGTCAGAAAAACAAGCAGTCCCCCGATTGTTAATTCTCCCTGAAAAATCAGCAACCCGCCGATAAAATAAAGATTCATCTTATTAATAAAGTCATCCTGAAAGGTGTAGTACAGCTCATTGGCATACGTATATGCCAGATGTCGGAATTTGATTTTGCCAAAACGTTTCCAATATCCCACAAACTTGATGGATTCTTTGCGTTGCATATTCAGTGCCTTGATTTCCTTCCAGTGTCTGAAGCTGTTCGATATCCATGTCTCATATTCTCCGGTAGTCTGGCGGAATTCAGAGACCAGTACTTTGGCTTTTTTGCCCAATCGGGAACTGATGACAAAGGAAATGGGAAGCATAACAAAACCCAGCAAAGCCATCTTCCAATTCAGCGATAACAGAATAACCACATACGCCCCTACGCTGATCCATTTGAACGTATAATCAATCAAATGCAAAAAGATAAAGTCTTTAACCAGTGTGACGTCTCCATCCAGCCTATTCTTCAGATCTCCCGCACTATAGCGCTCATATAAAGTTGGCTTCATGCGCACTAATCTTTTCCACATGTTCAGCTGCAAATCGAGCTTAGTCCGACCTAATAACCGGTTACTGAACAGCGTTTGTAAACCCAGAGTGGTTGTCTCCAACGCAAATAAGCCCAGGTATCCGGCAAGGATATAGGGTAACATTCCAAGCTCTCGTCCAACCATGACATGATCAATGAGCAGCTTATACAGATAAGGGATCATGAGCGCAATAGCAGTCAAGGCCAATTTCAGTGTACCTAGAATGAAGATTTGACGGTTCGCATTTTTGATAAATGGCTTAATCTGTTTAAAGAGTGCATACCGGGAAGTTGACGGTGTCTTCGTCACGACATCAGTCCCTCCTTCCGGATGAAATCTTCTGCAAATAACTCACTGTAGTGCTCGCTATTCTCCAGCAGATATCCATGCGTGCCTGTAGCCACAATGCGTCCCTGATGTACAACAGCAACCCGATCAGCATTCAGGATGGAGGATAAGCGATGAGCGATGACAATCGAAGCACGATCCTTGCTCAATTTCTGCCAGGAATGCTGGACCGCTTGTTCAGCTTCATAGTCCAAAGCGGAAGTGGCTTCGTCGAATATAATTAATTTGGGTTGTTTCAGAAAAATGCGGGCAATAGACAGACGCTGCTTTTGTCCACCGGAGAACTCCATTTCCCCTGCACCAATAACGGTGTCCAGACCCTGAGGAAGAGAACGGATAAAGTCTCCAATATAGGCCTGATCACATGCCTCCAGCAATTGATCATCATCCGCGTGAGCGCTGCCAAGCATCAGATTGTAACGGATGGTTTCATGGAACAGAATGGCCTCCTGCTGCACAATTCCTACTCTCTTGCGCAGTCGAGACAGAGAATAGTCATCTATATGCCTGCCACCAATTCGAATCTCCCCTTCCTCCGGGGTGTAGAAACCAAGCAGCATGTTCACAATCGTTGTTTTGCCCGAACCACTCTTACCTACAAGCGCAACAGATTCATGAGCACCGATCTCCAACGTGAGACCGTCCAGCACATAGGGACCCTGTTCATCATACCGAAATCTCACTTGCTCGAATGACGTCTCCCCATTTTCCATCTCAACTTCAGATTGACCACCGCTCCTCTCCGTCTCTTCATCCAGAAGATCAAAGACTTTGCGGGACTGTACCGTCAGCTTGGGCAGATTCACAACCGCCTCGTAGATCATCATCATGGATTGATTATTCTTGGTCAGATACGACATAATGGCAACAAAGGCTCCTGCCGTAAGCTGTCCCTGAACAATAAGCACACCCGCAATGGCATAGATACACAGATCTGATAGCAAAAAAATAAATGCATTAGAGCGGGTAGACATCCATTTCATGACTTCTGTCTGATTGTCGAGACGAATAACGTCTGCGCTCTGTCCCGTGAACAGTGTAGTGACCCTTCTGCCACTCCCCAACAAACGAATATCTCTCATGCCTTGAAGCATCTCCAGCATCCAGCTGACAAAATGGCCGTATTTCCCACGCAAAATGGTCTGCTGCTTGGTCATCTTACGATTAAAATACTGTGATACCCAGACCGAAACCGGAACCAGCACCATCATGGCCAGGGCGATATACGGATTGAGATAAAATAAAAAAACAAACGAAACCAGCAATTTCGTAAATGGAGCTGCCATCTGAAAAATGATTAACTCTATTAACTGCATGACAGAATCCGTGTCTCTTGTTAGACGTGTGACCAGATCACCGGTCTGGGCTTTTTGAAAATAAGATGCTTTAAAATGAAGAATGCGATCAAATAAACTTTTTCGAATATCAAATAGAAATTTAACATTCAGGTAGATCCAGATGGATTTAATGATCCAACTTAGAGCCCTTACACCTACATACAAAGCAATATAAGTCAAAATAACATAGCCGAAGAAATGAAGATTACGGTGATAGAATACTTCGTCGATCAAGATGGCAAAAATAAGCGGTCCAATCAGATCCACCACCACCATGATTAGCTCGCAGAACAACATGGTCATCAAGCTGATTCGGTAGGGTTTGGCGAATGTACGGATTCGTTTGCTCAGTGAAATATTCTCCATGCCATCCTCCTCTAGGATATCCAGCTCTCAAGTACGGTCTGGCTCTGGGATTGTACCTCGGTAACAATCGAGAATTCGGTTGTATGGGATAACTTCATCCGCTCCGCCAGCTCTTCATTCCATACACCTTCAGCTGTAATTCGAGTCGTAGATGATGTGGGGTCCTGGTTAACCTCAAGGATCTGGGCAGCGTAACGTTTACCTTGTTCCTCTGTGTACCAGATCAAGGAGTCACCCTTCTGAAACCCCGTAATAGGCTCTTCTGTAAATTCAGCTATAATGTGTAATTTGACATCCTCCCCTTGCAGTGATTCAGACCCTGCAGTTGCCGTTGCCGTCTCACTGCGCAGATAGGAGGTCGTATGGAATTGCATGGCTAACGTCACTAATGCTGTCACAGTTAATCCAATAATGATAAGTGCAGCCACGGGTAATTGAATCGAAAGCCGGAACCAGATCTGTCCTATTCGTTTAGTCCGGCTCATGTTCCGAATCTCCTTCAATGAGGCTGACCAGGTAATCCCTGAAATCGGCTATGGTGTCGGTTTGCACAAATGCCAATTGATCATCGTCTATCTCAATGTTGAATACTTTCTCCATCTCCACCACAATTTTAATGTAATCGAGTGAATTCGTTCCAAGTTCCCCCCAGGCTTGATCCATCTGAATATCCGTTCCATACTCCATAACCTTGTCGATGACCTGTATTATTTGAGTCTCCAATGTCATGATTTCACTCATTCAGATCCTCCCCATCATGTGAGATTTAACCAACTCATCGTAATACTCCCGTTCAAGCACACTTATATTTCTGTATATCTCATGGAGTTTATGAAACGATGTTGGTTTATATGAAGAAGTAAGCACATACTTGGCCAGAACTGAGCGAATGTCACTCCACTCCATGACAATGCGCTCACGAATATGTGTCAATCTGGAATCCGCGCCAGTTAGATTGGCACAACGATACACCTCGGCCTTTTTGGCACTAATCAATTTATGAAGCGAAATGACCCAATCCTCCGCTATGGAAGACACCACATGTTGATCCTGAACAACGGCCTCAAACTGTGGCACACTCTCCTCCAGTCTTGCCAGACTGTTCTCTATCCGCTCCTGTTGCTCTTCAATATGATCCACATAGATCTTCCAGTAAGCCTCCAACTGTTTCGAACTGGCATCTCTTTGATGTATCACCGGATAATGCTTATTGTAGAACGTATAGAAGGTGTGATTTTCCATATTAAAATGCTCGATATAGCCATGATAGCTATCCGACAGATCCTGGTAACTAACAATTCGTTCTTCATACGACAAGTTATCATGATGCTTATGCTCCATCACGGTAAACGTCTGGTTGATCGGATCAGCACCGTATACAAGCCAGGTATGTGGAATATGCTTTTTGAGATACGTATCATTGCGTATGGATGTGTAGTAGACGTCAACCCAGACAATAACCGGTTTGGCATTCAGAACCGCTCGACTGACATCCTGTATAATGTCCTCGCTAGCTTTTACCATTTCATAACCAATGCCCAGATCGTCCAGAATGTCTGTATCCTTGCGACAGGAGAAGAAACCATTCACAAGAAATTGCTTATTCTCAGACCATAGATACTCATCCACATGATGGATGAAAAACGGATGTATGCTTTTGTTCTGTTGCAATACAATGGGAAATAGAGAGTTATAGAAGCATAATTTGAAAAAGACTTCGTTAAAAGGCTGATATCCACCGGAATGGGCTAGCTGTGTATGCTCCATACCCAATGATGATGACGTCTTGTTAACCTTTACAACGCCAGATGGCTGCCCGTTATTTTCACTTTCATATGAATCGGCAAGCCCGGGATTCTCTTCCAGAACTGCTGCAAGCATCCTTATGGTGGGATTGTCATACAAAATGGAAGGCAGGACCCGAATACCGAGATTCTCCAGTTCAACCTCCATTCGGATCACAAGCAGGGAGTGCCCACCAAGCTGAAAGAAGTCGTCGTCAATACCGATCCGTTCCATCTCCAGCAATGTACGCCAAACTTGCACCAGTTGGTGCTCCAGCTCATTCGTAGACGGTGCATAGTTCATGCCAAAATGTAATGACTGCCTCTGGTTCAATAACTCTCGTGTATCTATCTTCCCATGGATCGTTCGTGGCATATGTGATATTTGAATATATCTTGAAGGCAGCATATATTCGGGCAACAATGATATCAGATATTGGCGAATATCCATGACATACAGTTCCGTATCGGCCACAATATAAGCGGTCAGCACCTTCTCACCTTCGACTCCGGTCGTCAGTACAACACATTCGTCAATTGGACCGTAACGGTTCAGATGTCGCTCTACTTCTGCCAATTCAATCCGATGGCCCCTGACCTTAACCTGCTTGTCCATCCTTCCCAGAAATAACATGTGGCCTTCCGCTGTCCACATTCCTATATCCCCTGTGCGAAACATCCGCTCTCCTTCAACAAACGGTGACTCGATAAACTTCTGATCTGTCAATTCCTGCAATCCTATATACCCGCGAGACACCCCGTTGCCCGAAATACATATTTCTCCGGGTACGCCTACGGGCAACATTCGTCCATGACGATCTCCAATGTGTACAAAATAACCTTGAATAGGGCGCCCCACTGGAATCGGATCAACAGTCTCTGATGACAGCTTCTCATAGAGTGCACATACCGTCGTCTCGGTGGGGCCATACGTATTGTATACATTGGTATAGGTGAGCAGATGTCCAATATCCGCCATCTTCAATACATCTCCGCCGCTGATAATGGTGCGAACACTCGCAAGATTGGGCATCCGGTTAAGTTCCCTCAGGATATGAGGTGTAGTGCTGACAAGGGTGACCTTGTGTCTGTCCAGTAACTGCACCAGTCCGTGGATATCCAGCAGTTGTTCTCGTTGAACCACAACCAGTGTTGCCCCGGCAGTTAATCCAGGAAACACTTCTTCCATATAAGTATCAAAGGTACTCGCTGCTTGTTGAAGCACCTTGTCTGTTGAATTTAGTTGAAACTCGGCTTGAAAAGCGTTCACGTATGCACTCAGATTTCGTTGCTCTACTCCGACCCCTTTGGGCTCACCCGTTGAGCCGGACGTATACAGAATGTAGGCTAGACCATTCATATCGGGTACGAAACTTAAACCACTTCCATCTTCTATTCTCCATGGGGCAGCATCCAGCTCAATCATTTCTATGCCTGAGCCTGAAGGCATTGCCAATGTCATCTCCTCTAAAGCTCGATGTACATTCGTTTCCAACAGTCCCGTAAGAATAATGCGGGCATCCGATTCCATTAAAATATGGCGTATACGCTCCATGGGATATTCAGGATGAAGAGGAATATAGGTTCCTCCTGCTTTGAACACCGCCAGGATTGTAATGATTAACTCCATGGAGCCTGCCATCATAACGGGGACTGGACTCTCCGCAGTCACCCCAGAAGCAATCAGGAGACGGGCAAGCTGATTGGATTGCTCCTCCAGAGACTGATACGAAATCTGGCGATCTCCCTCTATAACCGCAGTCTGGTTGGGTGTTCTGTTTACTTGTTCAAGAAATAGAGCACAGACAGAACGTGCCTCCGGCAGGAACAAACGTGGACTCCTGTTCCATCTTTCCATGATTTCATTCTCCTCTTCCAGAGAAAGGAGCTGACTCATGGATAGCGGTTGGTCTGGTAAGGCTGTTGTCTGTTCCAGCAATCGTATGTAGTGGGAACATAAACGCTCAGGTTGGCTGGGTTCATGGGATATGGCACCATAACGGAGAGTCATCTGAAGTCGTTGATCTACCCGGTCAAACGCCAGTGAACAATGGGCTCCTTCATCCAGAATAGGTTCCTCATGGATTCCTTTCATATACAGAACCGTCTTCAACTCGCACTCCTCGGGAAGCCGCCCCAGCTTCTCTGCCATCTTATCGTAAGGAAAATGCCAGTACGTTCGGGCGGACATGACTTCAGATTTGGTATGTAATACCAATTGTCTGAACGATGCTGTCTCGTCTACTTTTCCACGAATTGCGAGCAAGTGGGAACTTCGAAAATCTTCGACTTGTTCTGGAGTCAGGGGCATACCCAGCAACATATCTTGATGTCCATAATAACGATACAACAGATGTTGAAATCCCGATAAGAGCAATATATACAACGCCAAATTTGACCCCCCACTCATGCGGATCAATCTTGCGGACAATTCATCTGGAAAGGATAAGGAAAGGATCTGTACGTTGGGTTCTCCAGTCTGTATCGAAGGTTGCAGAATTCCATCAAACAACGTTCCAATATGAATATCGCCATCTAGTTGTTTCTGCCAATACGCTCGTTCTTCCTTAAATTTATCACTCGACATCATAACATTAAGTAGATGGATATCCATGATCTCACCCCGAATACATAGTAAACCGGCACAACAAGTGCTGATCACACCTGTCCTGCCGGTTGATTGTTGTACACGTGCTTGTTTATGCCGTAGTAACTTTCAGGTCACTCCACAAATAATACTGCCCCGTCTCGTCCAGGATCTGGTGGAACCAGTCATCCCGTTCTTCCTGCTCTACTTGTTTGGTTTCGAATATTGTTCCGAGCCATTCCAGCGACTGTTTCATCTGCTCCGTAGTCGGGGCCTGATCCGCCGCCTCAAGCTCCTCTTGAAGCTGTTGAATCTGTTTATATGGCTCTACGACTCCTTTTTGATATTCCTCCTGATCCCAATTCCGATTAGGTGTAGCTACAGCCGCAGCCATACATTTCGTTACTACCGTTGGTCTCGGTCTGGATACAACAGCCTGATCCAGTAACTCTTTCAGTGCTTTACGATCCTCTTTCTGTCCGTAGGCAAAAGATTTCATACCGAGCTTATCCATTTCTACCAGTCCGCTCAGGACATTTTTGGGTCCAAGTTCAATCGTCAGCGTAACTCCATGCTTCTTGAGATATTGCATCGTCTGTGCCCACTTGACCGGCTGGGACAGCTGCCTTTGGAGAAGTCCCGTAATTCTCCCGGCTTCGGTGTATGGCGTGGCGGTAACATTGGATACGACAGGCCACTTGAATGGATGGAAACGATAATTGGCAAGTTCCACCCCAAGCTGTTCACCAGCCGACTCCATCAAGCGGCTATGGAACGGCGCACTCATCATCAACGGGGTTGTCTGGGCATCCTGGTCCAGCAGGATGGATTCCACTTGTTCAATCGAATCCTGATGACCGGATATGGCATACTGGCTCGAAGCATTGTAACAGGAAATCGCAGACCAAGCCGTATCGGTTGACACTTGCTCGCAGGCTCTGCGGATCATCTCCTCATCGGCACCATCAATGATGGTCATGGCTCCATCTGCTTCATCTGCGATAAGTTCCGTCAATTCCCCGCGTCGCTTGGTGATCTGCACAGCATCACCAAATGTCATAGCACCGGAGCACGCTAGAGCTGCATACTCACCCAGGCTGTGGCCTGCGCAGAATTGCGGGTTGATCCCGATCTCCTCCATGTAGACACGATAGGCAACCACACTCGCTGTCAACAATGCCGGCTGCATATTGGAAGGTTTGTTCAGATCAAAAAGGCTGCCTTCAAAACTCAATTTGGCCAAATCAAAGCCCAGAATATGGTTGGCTTCTTCATACGTTTGTCTTGCAATCTCGTACTGATCATAGAAGTTTTTCATCATCCCTACATATTGAGAACCTTGCCCTGGAAACAGAAATGCTATTTTTTCCATTGATTAAACACCTCGCCTCTTAGATTGGATTTACGCGATAACTTCCATGGACACATACGCAGGCTGATCCTGGATCATGCTTAGATCACTCTCAAACAAATAAAAATCTCCGTTCTGCTCAATCTCACGGAATCCGGCAAATTTGTAAGTGATCATCATCGTACGATTTCGATCTGTTGATACAAACTCGGCCTGCAAACGGACATTCGCTTCCTTAGCCATACGCATCACATGATGCAGCAGCAATGTACCTGCTCCTCTGGACATGACGCGGCAGGACACCAGCAGCAGTTTCAGTGTCCACACTTCGTCATTTAATTCGAGCAACGCCAGGCCGATTTTGCCATACGTACCGTACTTGTCTTCCAGTCCTGCAATCAGCAGTTTGTGGCGTGGAGAATACCGGAATTGATCGAGTTCCTCGTAAGAGTAGGTATAACCTGTGGCGTTCAGTTGATGTGTTCTGACCGTCAGTTCTTCTGCACGCTGTAGATCCCCTTCCTTCACTTCAGAGATCGTGAAGATCATGCCAAGGGAGGCCAGGAATTCATCCTGAGTACCTTCGAACTCCTCCTCCTTCTCATTGCGGGCAATATCATTCATATACATCTTTCTGCGTAAGGCAGAATCCTCGGTAATGAAACGTGGCTTCATCTCATCCATATCTGTTAATTCAAGATAGGCCATCGCATCGATACAGAGGACGTCGGGGTGAGTGAATAATACTTCCTCACGTTCGAAAGGCTGATCATCGATAAAAGCAATCGTGTCCATTCCGATATTGATGGATTCCACGATGGTTTTCACCGATCGGGATTTGGCATTCCAATTGATTTGTGGATAGATAAAATATTCGCGCAGACCGAATTCTTCCAACTTGGCCATCGCCAGTTCATGATCGTTACGGCTGGCAATCGATTGCAGAATTCCTCGTTCATCCAGAGTACAGATAACTTCCACAATATTTTCTTTCAGCGTGACCTGTTCATCCTCCAGCAAAATTCCGTTCCAAATAGTATGGTCCAAGTCCCAGATTACACATTTTATTTTTTTCATGACAGAACAGCCTCCTCTTGTACGGATTCATAGGTACTCGCAGCATATGAAGCAATAACCATCTCATGCATTTGTGTGGTGCCCTCGATAATCTCATTCACACGAGCATCCCGGTAAAATCGCTCCACCGGATACTCCGCACTACAGCCCTTGGCTCCATGAATCTGTACCGCACAGTGCGCTACCTTGTTGACCATATCTGCCGCATAGTATTTCGCCGTCCAGGTTTCCATAATGGAATCCGGGTCCATCACTTCTTTCAGATATCCGGATTGATAACATAAAAGCCGCGCCGCTTTCACATCCACTATGATCTCCGTCAGCATTTTCTGAATTAACTGATTTTCCTGCAGGAGGACTCCGAACTGACGGCGGCTGCCTGCATAACTCAGCGAAGCATCCAGACAGGCTTGTCCCAGTCCAACACAGCCCCAAGCTACGGTATAGCGACCATAATCCAAGCAATGCAAGGCCACCATAGAGACACCTATACCTGAACTCCCCACCATACGATCGGATTCAACGTAAACATGCTCCAGATGCAGTTCCGCCAGCATCGAGCCTTTAACCCCCAACATCCCGTTGATCGGCTGTATCTTCAATCCTGGGTTGTTCCGTTCCACCAGGAACGCGGTTGGTTTATCATTCACCTGGGCAAAGATGAGAAATAGGTCAGCAAGCTGACCCATCGTGATCCACTTTTTCTTCCCGTTCAACACATATCCTTCGCCATTGAATTCGGCTACGCTCTCGATGCTTTTGGCATCACTACCGACTCCGGGTTCGCTCAAACCAAAGGCTCCAATGACTTCACCCGAGGCCAGACGTGGCAACCAATAGGAACGCATCTCTTCAGAACCAAACTTCTGAATGGCTATGGCAACCATACCGTGAACCGTAAGCAGACTTCGTACGGATGAACATCCTCTTCCGATCTCCTCGTTCAGCACCCCAACTGATATCGGATCAAGCCCCATACCTCCATATTCCCGAGGAATCATAGAACCCAGATAACCTGAGGATTTCAGCGAGTCGATCACCTCTGGATGAAGCCGTTCTTCTCTATCGTGCAAGCCTGCGTACGGGACGATATATTGATTGGTAAATGATGCAGCATCCTGCTTGCAGTGTAACTGCTGTTCGCTCAATTCCATTTTCAACACGTTAACCTCCTATAATGGGACCGGATGAATGCACATTTTTCACACTGTACTGGGGAGAGAATCGGCGGCTTTTAGGAACTGACCGTCTTGCTCTCAATAAGCTCAACGATGGCATTAATGGACTTGAAGTTCTGCAAATCCAGATCTTTATTGTCGACACGAATGGAGAATTCCTTCTCCAGAAACATAACCAGCTGCATCGCAAACAACGAATTCACAAAACCAAGGGCAAAGATGTCCTCGTCGTCCTGAAGCTCATGCTTTTTGAAAAAACGACCCAAAAACTTGCGAACTCTACCTTTAACTTCTTCCATGTGTATAACACCCTTTCCCTCATTAAAATGGTTTTGAATACGCAATAAAGCTTGTTTATGCCATGAATTATTCATGTCGTTGATTAGTAACTATAGAAACCTTCCCCTGATTTTCTTCCGGTCTGTCCGGCGTGCACCATCTTTCTCAGTAAAGGACAACAACGGAATTTTGGGTCCTGGTAGCTCTCATACAGCACATCAAGAGAATCCACAACGGTATCCAAGCCAATTAAATCCGCAGTCTCCAAAGGTCCCATCGTATGGCCGTAACATTTAACAAAAATATCATCCACCTCACGTGCTGTAGCCACCTGATCCTGAAGAACAAAAGCAGCTTCATTCATAAACAGATGGGAAATGCGGTTTGAGACAAATCCGGGATAGTCGTTAACCAGAATCGTCTCTTTACCGATCGATGACAATAGTTCAGTTACTTCTTCAATGGTACGTTCCGAGGTATGCATCCCCTTAATTACTTCAACGGCTGATTTCAAGGGAACCGGATTCATAAAATGAGTACCAATGACCCGATCAGGCCGTTTGGTTAATGCCGCAATTTTGGTAATCGAGATACATGAAGTGTTCACCAGAAATATGCATGCCTCATGACAGATCGAGTCGATCCGGCTGTACACTTCCTTTTTGATGTCCCACTGTTCATTCACATTTTCAACGATGATATCCGCTTCACGAAGCATCTCCAGTTCCGTCGTCATATGGATGCGCTCCATAATAATCTCCGGGTCTTCCAGTCCCTCTACTTTCTTGAATAACTTCAGCATTCGGATATTGTTATAGATCTCTTCTCCGGCGATCTCCAGCACTTCATCCTTGATGTCCACCAAGACAACCTCATGACCTGTCTGTGCAAAACTCTGGGCTACACCGCGGCCCATCACCCCTGCTCCAATTACCCCGATCTTCTTCATCGTCCCTGTTCCTCCTGTTTGTGGGGGAGAAGCCGTGCTCTCCCTGATCAGAAATTAAAATCAAGATCTTCTGCGGCTGAATCGTAAGAAACCAGCATATGCTTGCTGCTTTCCAGTTCAATCTCACCAAGCTTCTGTTCCGGATGAAGCAATAACTGTTGCAGCAGCGCTACATAATCGTGAAGCATCTTCTCCGCCGTTTCCCGTTTGAAGAGCTTGGTCCGATACTCCAGATTAAATCGCAGCTTGTCATGTTTCTCGATGATTTCGAGATACACGTCATAACGGCTTTCCGCAGCTCCAAACTCATACGGAGTTGTGGTGAATTTGCCGACTGTTACGTCCACTGTACCTACATTCTGAAGTGCAAACATCGCATCAAATAAAGGATTGCGGTGTCTGTCTCTGTTCAGGTTAAGCTTCCGCACCAGATCCTCGAACTGAAACTGTTGATTCTCGTAAGATTTCAAGGCAGCTTCCCTAACTTCAGCCAGCAGTTCCAGGAATGTTTTCCCGGATTTTGGTTTGGTACGAATCGTGATGATGTTAATAAACACACCAACAACATCCTCCAGATCGGCGTGAGATCTGCCCGCAATGGGAGAGCCTACAACGATATCATCCTGATCTGCATATTTAGAAAGCAACACGTTGTACGCTGCAAGCAGCAACATAAACAAGGTTGTTCCTGTCTTGGCAGCCATGCGATCCAGATCCATAGTCAATGTTTCATTGCCGATAAATACAACCTGATCTCCTTCGAATTCATTAGCCAAAGGACGAGGATAATCGGTAGGCAATTTGAGCTGCGGGATAGAATCCTCATACAGGTTCAGCCAATACTCTTCCTGTTTGAGCAGAGCACCGGAAGAGAGCAAGGCATTATGCCACACCGCATAATCTTTGTACTGGATGGTGAGTGGTTTCAGCTCACGCCCTTCATACAGATCTATGATCTCCTGCATAATGATGTCCATCGACATGCCATCCGTAATAATGTGGTGCATGTCAAAAAATACGGCGTGTACACGATCACCAAGCTTAACCACCTCAAAGCGGAACAAAGGCGCCTGATCCAGCTCAAAAGGTTTCACGAAACCAAGGAGCTTCTCGGTGAGTTGTTCCCGAGTGGACTCCGAGTAACCGACGTTGAAGTCGACCTGGTCCCACACCTTCTGATATGGAATTCCGTCCAGAAATTCAAAGGAAGTCCGGAAAGATTCATGACGTTGAATCAGCTTACGAATGATCTGTTCAAATGCCCCGTGCTCAAAATCTCCCTCCATGATGGAGGCTCTTGGGATGTTTGCATTGGTATTTTGACCCTCAAGCCGGTCCAGAACTACGAATCTCTTCTGCGCAGAAGAAACCGGGTAATACGGTTGGGGCTCCACACGAGTCAGCACAGGCAGTGCTCCCTCGGAATCTCCGCTGATGGAGAGACCATAAGACTCTTCCAGATAAGCGGCCGATTCCGCAATGGTTGGATACATCAGGATCTCTGCTGTATTTACCAGGATCGACAACTCTTTGGTGAGACCATTGGCGATCTTGAGACCCAGGATGGAGTCTCCACCCAGCTCATAGAAATCATCATAAATACTGAGTTCATTGACCCCAAGTGACTTACTCCATAATCGACCTAAGGCGCTCTCAATGATGGAATAATCTTCGTCTGTCCTGCCCAATAACTTCATGTCGCCCGATTCTTCCTGTGCACGACTGGCATTCCCCTTGCGTCCGGTTTCAATAGCTTCGCTAATGTCAGAAGAGAACAGCATGAGCGGCATGTCATCAGAGACATGCTGATAGATTCCCTCCCGGTTAAGTTCCCCGATCAGAACCTGGGTTACATCCTTGCCCATGGCTTCTTGCAGTCCCTGTATACCTCTGGCCGTCGTAATCGCCTTGAATCCCCCATCTGAATTGGCATGAAAATCCCGGGCCATGCCGGTTTCTTTCCATGCGGTCCAGTTCACGGCAAGGGTGGACAGACCTGCCTGCCTGCGATGTGCCGCAAACGAATCCATATAGGCATTGGCAGCAGTATAGTCTCCTTGTCCAGGTTCACTAAAGAACGTTGTAGCCGTGGAGAACATGACAAAGAAGTCCGGTTGGTCCGCACGTGTCAGTTGATCCAAACTCCATGTCCCCAGCACTTTAGGCCGCATGACACGTTCAAAGGCTTCACGTTCTTTGTTCATCAGGAAACCTTCTCCAGCCACACCAGCGCCGTGAATGATACCAGACACGGGACCGTGCTGCTGTCTGATCTTGCTTAGCACCGATGCGAGCTGAAGAGGATCAGCAATATCTACGCTGTATAGATGTACTTCTGCGCCCCGAGCTTCCATCTCTTTGATCCGCCCAATCTGAGCAGTTAACTTGGTTTCCTCACCTGAGGACAGCACATCTTCCCATGTTGCCCGTTCTGGAAACGGTGAACGATTCATCAACACAAGTTTGATTTTCTCCGGCGCTAAAGATAATGCACTCGCCGTCTCCAGTCCAATCCCGCCTGTCCCTCCAGTGATGAGGTACACACCACCTTCACGCATGTGTATCGGTTGGTCGGGCAGCAAGGAAATTGGGATTTCACCCAGCTCCTGGACATATCGATGCCCCTTACGATAAGCGGCAAGATATAACGTGTCAGGATCACGAATTTCCTGCAACCATTGATCTATTGGTGTCTCATCATCGATATCAATGCTTCGACAGCGGAATTGATTCATCTCATGGCAGATAGTCTTGCCAAGCCCAACCATGGGTGCATGCTCTGGACGAATGTACGGCTCACTGCCTGTAACGCTTTGTGTACAAGATGTCACCAGTACCAGATCGACTGGTCGTTTGAAATGAACCTTGGACATCGCTTTGGACAGATAAAACAGACTATACACGCCGCGATCAAGCGACTCCTCCAATTCGCCCACAGTACCTACATCCGCATGTTGATCCAGTGCAAAGAAATGAAGGAGCTGCGAGATTTTATAAGGCTCTACCGCTCGAATGAACCGTTCATAATCTTCTTCACATGATCGAATGGTAAATTCGGCGTTGGCTTGATTGGTATAGGACTCTCCGCGGTAAACCTTGATCACGAGCCGCCCTTCCGCTTCCAGTTTCCCGGCTACGGATGAGGCAATACCACTTCTATCCATCAATATCACAACCGGCTCTGTATTGCCTCCATGCTGATCCATTGATATTCGATTCATTTCTTTCCACATAGCCGCATAATGCAGTGGAGCCGCGGCCTCTTCTATAGAGACCTCACGCAGCTGTGGACGTTCGGGAATATGGATCCAGCAGCGCTTCCGTTCCAGCGGATACGCGGGCAAGCTGACTTTACGAGCATGTTCACCTGCGTACAGTTCTTCCCAGTCCGCATCTGCTCCCTGTACATACAGATGGGCAATCTGCTTTAACAAATACTCCGACTCGCGTCCATCCTGTACAAAGCTCTGAATGGCCGAACGCATTAATTGGCTCAGACCCAATTTTTCCGATTCGGTCATTTCACCAGCTGCCCTATCCTTCTTACTCTTGGGAACAGTACGATGTTCACCGAACTCAACTCCCGGCAGTGCAATGGATTGGAATGATCTGTTCTCCAGCTGTCTCAGCGTATTCAGCAAACCTTCCGTATCCCGTACCATAAGTGACAACCGGAACGGGTAATGCCCCCGTCCTGTGCTTGCTGTACTGCACATATCTACGAGTTCATATCGCTCGTTTCGGTCCAGCAGACGAACATATTCAGCAACCAGCCGCTGAAGTGCCTCTTCGGATCGAGCAGACAATACCAGTAAATGAGGACGTGCTGGTGCAGATACAGGTGTAATCACTGGTGGCTCTTCCAGGATGACATGACAATTCGTTCCACTGATGCCAAATGCGCTGACACCGCAGCGACGAGGTCCGTCCTTCACCTTCCACGGTCGTAATCGTGTATTCACATATACAGGCGAAGCATGAAAATCAATATTTCGGTTTGGACGGTTAAAATGAAGATTCGGCGGAATCACACCATGCCTGACAGCAAGTGCCGCCTTGATCAGGCTGATCATACCTGCTGCCTCAGAGGTATGACCCAAATTGGTTTTAATGGAACCGACCGCACAGAATTGACGTCGATCCGTGAATTGTCGGAACGCATTTTGGATGCCTTTAATTTCAATTGGGTCACCCAGTGCGGTTCCTGTGCCATGCGTTTCCATGTACGTGATCGTTTCGGGATGAATACCTGCCTGTTTCCAGGCCTTCGTAATGACTTCCTGTTGAGCCGCTGGATTGGGAGCCGTAATGCCGGCTGAACTGCCATCCTGATTCATGGCAGTGCCTTTGAGAACAGCGTATACCTGATCCCCATCGCTAAGCGCATCCTCCAGTCTTTTTAGCATGACTACTCCGATGCCTTCACCAAGCCCGGCACCATCAGAGTCATCATCAAATGCTCTGGTCTTTCCGTCACCAGACTCCAGACCCTGGAGCATGTTTTCGTTCTTTTTGGTGATCGGCATGGTTGAGATTTTGATTCCACCCACTGCGGCCATGCTGCACTCTCCGCTTAACAGGGCACGCGAAGCAATATGCACCGCTGTAAGGGATGAAGAACAGGCCGTATCCACCAACATGCTTGGCCCTTTCAAGTTCAGCAAATATGATATGCGAGCAGGAATGATGGATGGTGTGTTACCCACCACGGCATCCGGAAGAGCGCCCAAATCCGTCTCATATATGAAACGAGAGTACATATCAACTGTGTTTGTTGAATACCCCAAATAGACACCGGTATCCGAACCGGCCAGTTTCCCGCCGCCGTAACCCGCATCCTCAATGGCCCTCCACACGGTCTCCAGGAAGAGACGCTGATTCGGGTCTGTCAGACTCGCTTCTTTCGGTGATAATTTAAAGAATGAATAATCGAATAAGTCAATGTCTTCTATAAAAGCTCCCGCTTTGGAATCCAGTTCCGGGAGGTCCAGTCTTGTATTTTGCAAATACCAGTCCAGATCTTGCTGTCGTCGTTCCGGGAGAGGACGGATATGATCCACCTTGCCTTGAATATGCTCCCAGAATTCGGATACATCGGTTGTGGAAGCTACATTCAGAGCCATCCCCACAATGGCTAGATCCCCAGACAATGGTCCGGAAGCAGTCTGTCGTGAATGCTGCTCATCTTGAGCACACATTTCTGCTTGCTTCTCAGTTTCCGGTGATGTCTGTTCTTCGCTGGTTGCAGAAGCATCCATGTCGCTCAGTACAGCAACCGTCTCTTCTTCCGATTCACCATGTTCCTTGAATATATATTCAGCCAGCTTGTGAATCGTCGAAAATTCAAACAAGTCCGTTACGGCAAGAACGCCAGGGTATCTTTTGGAAAGTCCTGCGTGGATTTTCAACAGCAGAATGGAATCAGCACCAAGCTCGAAGAAGTTCTCATAGATATCGATCTCGTCAAATCCCAGAACTTCTTTGCATACGCTGGCAACATGCCGTTCAGTAGCCGTATATCCACCCTCACTCTTGCCTGATAATTTCACTTCACCGCTTGAAGTACTGCCCGCCTTCTTGGTCGACCTCGTTTTGGAAGCAGCACTTTGCAGATATTCAGCCACTTTGCCACTGAGTTCTGTGGACAATCGAACCTGCATTTTATCCAGCAAACGAACGCCGCCGCCACTGAAGTTCAGTTGCCCGATCAGCACCCTGCGAATGGAGGAGTTCATGGCTTGTTCCAAGCCCTGTATGGCCTGTGCAGTAAGGACTGTTTTGAAGATGGTATCTGCGGTGAAACCAGCATCCACCGACATGCCCGTCTCTTTCCATGTGGTCCAATTCACGGTGAGTGTGCGTTTTCCTCTTAAGGAACGCTCATCGGCGAAGGCATCCAGGTAAGCATTAGCCGCCACGTAGTCTGCTTGCGTTACACCACTGAACATCGTCGCTACAGAAGAATACATCACAAAGAAATCCAGATCGTCACTGTGGGTGAGTTCGTCCAGATTCCAGGTACCATATATTTTGGATGCCAGCACTTCGCTGAATCGTTCTTCACTTCGATCCACCAGAAGTTGATCTCCACCGACACCCGCCCCATGAATGATTCCATGAATAGCACCATAACGTGTACGCATATCCCGAATTACCCGATCCATCGCTTCCCGGTCAGCCACATCCGCACTGTACCAGGAGACTTCCGAACCTGCGGCCTCCAGCTCCGTAACGGCTGTAATGAAACGGCGAAGCTTGGCTTGACCGGGCTGATTCATCAGGTTATCCCAATGTACACGCTCCGGTATCGGGGTGCGATTGATCAGAGCCAGACGCACAGGAGCTTTGGAAGCCAGGAAACGCGCTGTTTCCAGACCAATACCACCGCCGCCACCTGTAATCAGGTACACGCCCTGAGGGCGTACAACTAATGGGGCATCTCCTTCAACCTGCACACGCGTAAATTCTTCAACGTAACGTTGTCCACCACGATACGCGATCAGATAGTCCCCCTGATCTTCTGTCCCCATTGCTTCCTCGATCCAGGCATCTGCGGCAGTACCTGCATCGACGTCCAAGGAGCGGAAAGTAATGGACGGATGCTCACGGTTCAGTACCTTGCTTAGACTCAGGTATGACGCATGTTCCGGCCGCTGAGTGGATTCGTTTCCCGTAATATGGTGAGCATTCTGTGCTATCAGTGTCATACCAGCAATCTCGGCAAAGTCACTTCTCATCAGAGCACGTACCAAATAATACACACTGTACACACTTCGGCGCTGACTGCTCTGCAATTCATTCAAACTTTGAATACCCGACTGCCCGGTATCCAGAGAACAGCCAACATGAATGATGTGATCCACCGACTTGCCCCGAAGGCTTGCGAAGAGACGGCCATAATCCGACTCCTGATCACCAAGTGTATATCGATTATCTCTCAAGTCTGCAAAAGCAGAGCCCAGTGCTGCCCGGATCACTTTCACGCCAGTACGTGCAATCACATGAGCTATAGAATCAGCTGCACCAGACATGCCTTCCATCAACAATACCGTTCCCGGTAAAACGGAGATCCCGCTGCCTGTACGCTTCCACTCAGCAGCTCTCCATTGCATCGTATAATGAAAGTCTTCTGTGTGTTGTTCAGACACTGCCGCGCCTCTGTCGATACGACTGGATACCAATTCGTCAGGGAGATCAATCCAGCAGCGATGAGATTCGAAAGGGTACACGGGTAGACTGACCCTACGAACCCCCGTACCTTTGTACAGTTCCACCCAATCCACATCGGCTCCTTGGACGTACAACGATCTAAGTTCGGACACGCCTGTCTCATCATCCCACTCGGAAAGGTTGATCCCTTGTGTGATCTCCTGTACCCGTCGATCGAGCTTCTTCCGTGACGCTTCTGTCATGTCACCAGGTTCAAGTTGTGATTTGCTGGCAGGTACAATCTTGTGCTCCCCAAAGCTGAACCACGACTCAGGTTCATTCCACGTCTCCGCCAAGGATAGCACTTGCAGCTTCAGTCCCAGATCGGTGAGATTCTCTGCCACTATAGCCAATCTGAAGTTGTAGTGTCCTCTGCCCACACTCGCGGTATAACACAGATCCTGCAGATGGCATGCAGGCGGTTTTTCATGTATTAAACGGCTATATGTTGTGACCAGTTCCCGCAGAGCTGACTCAGACTTGGCGGACAACACGACCAGACCTTCCTTCGCATAAGAAGCGTCAACAACCGTGGCAACCGGTGCTTCTTCCAGCACCAGATGACAGTTCGTCCCGCTAAAGCCAAAACTGCTGACCGCACAGCGCATCGGGGACTCTTTCCGCTCCCATTTGCGGAGTCTTGTGTTAACATACACAGGTGATGTCTTGAAATCGATCTGTCCATTGGGTCTGTCAAAATGAAGAGACGGCGGAATTTCGCGATTTTTGATTACCAGTGCTGCCTTGATCAGACTGACCAGACCTGCCGCTTCATAGGGATGACCCATATTCGATTTCACAGTACCAATCGGACAAAACTGTTTCTTATCCGTGTACTTCTGAAAGGCAAGTTCCAAGCCTTCAAGTTCCAGCGGATCTCCCAGCTTAGTACCCGTTCCATGGGTCTCAATGTAGGACAGGGTCTCGGGGTGAATTCCCGCCTGATCCCACGCCCTAGATATCACATCAGCCTGGGCCACCGGGTTCGGAGCAGTAATCCCAATGGAAGCTCCGTCCTGATTAATGGCGCTGCCTTTGATGACTGCATAGATCTGGTCCTTGTCCTTGAGTGCTTTACTCAACGGTTTCAGTAATACCGTAGCAACCCCTTCGCTGATTCCAGCACCATCCGATGAATGGTCAAAAGCTCTGGTTCGTCCATCCGATGCTTCAAGTCCCCCGCGGTAATATTCCGTATCCAGAGGCATCAGGTTCACACGCAATCCACCAGCAAGTGCCATATCACAGTCACCATTCCGAATGGATTGGCAGGCAAGATGCACGGCCACCAATGAGGATGAACAGGCGGTGTCCACCACCATCGAAGGGCCTTTCAGATCCAGAAGATACGAGATTCGTGCAGGCATCATGGCAGAAATATTGCCCACAGCCGCATCCGAAGTTAACTGGATATCAATATCCTGGATCATTCGCAAGTAGCTGTCCTTAATATTGCTGGCAAATCCCAGGTACACACCTGTCCGGCTGCCAGCCAGGCTTTTCCCACCATATCCCGCATCCTCAAGAGCGCTCCAGGCTGTTCGCAGGAACAGCCTCTGAAAAGGATCCATTAGTGCCGCGTCCCGTGGGGGTATCCGAAATAATTTGTAATCAAATTGATCGATGTCTTTCAGATAGGAACCATCACTATATTTGATGTCCTCTCCATAGCCCGCATATCGGAGGTACGCATCAATATTTTGACGACGAGAGTCCGGAAAATTGGCAATGGAATCACAGCGATCACGGATGTTGTCCCAAAACTCGCCGATATTATCCGCAGACGGAAGCATGGCCGATATGCCAACAATGGCGATTCCCTCAGAGTCGCTTCGCTTCCCCTCCGATTTCAATCCTTTGAGCAGTTGGGCGGCAACTTGCTTATCAATCTTGCCCGCAGCTGCATTCTCAATAATGATTCTCAGCATCTGGCTTGTTTGGTTCATCGGGTTCTCCTTCCTCAACGATCCTCGAAGCTCTTGACTGCATCGTCAATGCTCAGGCTACCAGCTTCAATATCCTTAAACAGTTGTTCAAAATCATCCACCGGTGGGGCTGGCTCAGCAGCCGGTTTTATATCCAGCTTGGTCATGACAAATTGGGATAGCGCATGTACACTGGTGTACGAAAACAGATGGATTAGTTTCATTTTGCCTGGATAGGCTTCTTCAAGCAGAGAGAATAACCGATTTAACAGAATGGAATCTCCGCCCAGATCAAAAAAGCTATCGTGGATATCCAGCTCTTCAAAACCAAGCACTTCGTTATACATGCCTGCAATCTGCCTTTCGATGCTGTTGTAATCCTCGCCGTCTTTTCCTTTGAGTTCAACATGTGCATTCGCCGATTTGTTTCGTTTAGCTGCAGCAGGAGCCACCTGACGCGACTCTTCCAACTTCTCGGCTTCTTTCAGTCTGTTCGTCATCTCTTCGGAGAATCGGAATGGAAATTTGGTCAACAGTGCTTTGGCAAACCGTGGGTGGTATGTAAATTCCCCGATCAACACACGCGGCACCTCTTTGTTCAATGCTGCAAAAAATCCGGCCGTTGCCTGTTCGGTCGGAAGGGCTTTTGTAATGGCGTCCACATTAAAACCATAATCCACAGACATGCCCGCTTCTTTCCATGAAGACCAGTTAATAGACAAGGTCTTCAGGCCGCTTTTGCTGCGCGAGTAAGACAAAGCATCCAGATATGCATTGGCCGCTGAATAATCTCCTTGTCCAACCTCACTTGACAGCGACAGACCGGAAGAGAAAAAGACCAGGAAATCAAGCTCATCCTGACGGGTCAGTTGGTCCAGTATCCAGGCTCCCTGCACTTTTGGATGAAGGACTTCGTCAAACGTTTCCTGCGTTTTGCGGATCAAATATCCAACCGCCGGTACACCTGCACCGTGGATCACTCCTGTGATGGACCCATGCTTTTCCCTGACATCGGCCAGTACATCCAGCATCGCTTCATAATCCGATACATCGGCTGCATAACAGGATACTTCTGAACCCTGTTGTTCAATCTCCAGGAAATTGCGGAGACGAGCAGCCGTCTTGGATTCAAGCTCAGGGTCATTAAGCAGTGTCTCCCATTCCGATCTTGCAGGCACTGGGGTACGCCCAATTAACACAAGTTTGACCTCTGCTTGGGAAGCGAAAAATTTTGCCATTTCCTGACCAATCCCGCCTGTACCCCCAGTAATGACATACACACCACCCTGTTGAATATGGACAGGAGAATCTGTCAGCTCATCGGCTTGAACTTCACCCAATTCCTCGATATAACGGACCCCACTACGATAGGCAGAGGTATAACTCTGATCTTGGGAACCCATTTCCTGAAGCAGTTCATCTGCCCCTGCGCTTTCGTCCAGATCAATGCTTCGACAGGTAATATGCGGATATTCTAAGGCGAGCACTTTACCCAAACCGTATAACGAGGCCGCTTCAGGAGAAAGTCGACTCTCATCCGTTGTAACTTCGTAGACCTGTTCGGAGACCAGCATCATATTCAGTGCGTTGTCACTTCCGTGTTCAATGAGTGCACGAATCAGATAAAACAGGCTATATACGCCCTTTTGCTGACTATGTTCCAAGTCCTGAAGTGTATGAATTTCCGCAGAACCCGGCACCGCAAAGAGATGTACAATGTCACTTATGGATGTATTCCCCAGCGCTGCAAATAGCTCCGCAAAGTTGTTTTCCGAACCATTCACCGTGAACGAACCGTCCGGTTCATGCTTGAAAGATTCTCCGTAACGCACCTCAATTACTTGTCGCCCTGACTGCTTAAGGCGTTCAATCAATACACTTCCCCGATTACCCTCGTCCTTCAAAATCAAAACTGCACCTGTTCCTTGAATCGGTTCAGGCTCATTTAGATCCGCTCTCCTCCAGTTCATCCGATAGAATCGGGCTGGCGTCGGTTCTTCCGAGACCGCACTGTTGCACTTTACGGTAGCGGCGGTACGAGCCGTCTCAGGAACTTCAAACCAGCAGCGGGTTCGGGTAAATGGATAGGTTGGCAGACTTGTTTTGCGCAGTCCGTCTCCTGTGTATAGAAGCTCCCAGTTCAGTTCTGCACCTTGTACATAATGCAGTCCAATCTGGTTCAGGATGTCCTGTACAGCCTGCTGACCTTTGCCCATCTTCGCCAGTTCCGGATTCAAACTCGCAGTCTGACGGCTCTTCTGCCCTTCTTCGCCTGAATCTGGACGGTTTTGATCGCTGCTAACCTTGTGATAACCGTAATAGATCCCTGGGCTTTGGTGCCCATTGGGACCAGTACTTTTGCTTAAATTCTCATCGGCTCCGATCATTCGTCCAGCTTCATTTAATCGAAGCAAGAGCTCTTCCGCATCCTGCCCGGTGACCAGTAAACGGTAGGCGTAGTGCCCCCTCCCAGTGTTGGCGGTATAACACAGAGAAGGTACATTCTGAGCTTCAACTTGAGAGAGAACGTGAGTATATTCCGTAATCAGCGTCTGGAGCGCTGCCTGCGTTTTGGCCGATACGGTTAGAAGATGTTCTCCGCGTATTTCCAGCTCTTTAACCGTAGTGGTCGGCGCTTCTTCCAGCACAATGTGACAATTGGTCCCACTGATGCCAAATGCACTAACACCGCTACGTCGTGGCGTGGCAGCGTTATCCCACTCCCGCAACCGGGCATTCACATAGACCGGGGATGCCGCAAAATCGATGGCCCGATTCGGTCTGTGAAAATGTTTGGAGGCAGGAATCTGTTTATGTTTCAGTGACAAGGCCGATTTGATCAAACCCACGACACCAGCCGCCTCTGACAGGTGACCGATATTCGTTTTGACCGAGCCGATTCCGCAAAATTGACTTTTACCCGTGTGACGCCGGAATGCCTGCTCAATCCCTTGTACCTCAAGCGGATCGCCCAGCATGGTGCCACTGCCATGAGTCTCAATATAAGAGACCGTCTCGGGATCGATACCCGCATCCGCCCAGGCTTGAAGAATCGCTTCCGTCTGTGCCTCCGGGTTCGGGGCAGCGATACTGATGGATTTACCGTCCTGGTTTACGCCATACCCTTTGATAACAGCGTAGATCTGATCACGGTCTTCCAACGCTTTATCCAATGGTTTGAGCATCACCACCCCTGCGCCTTCACCAATACCCGATCCGTCCGAATCGTCATCAAACGCTTTGGTTCTCCAATCGGTGGACTCAATCCCAATTTTGATATGATCACTCTTTAGCGGAACCAGATTAATCTTGATTCCCCCAACGAGCGCCTGATCGCATTGCCCCTCCTTGATCGCCTGACACGCCAGTGTAATGGCCACCAGAGAGGATGAACAAGACGTATCCACCACCAAGCTCGGCCCTTTTAAATCCAGTAAGAAGGATAACCGACCAGCCGCTACAGAAGCCAGATTACCCACAAGCGAGTACGCAAAGGATTCCGGTTCCGCATCGTAGATAAAACGTGAGTAAAGATCCCGAATATTGTTGGAAAGGCCTAGGTATACCCCCGTGCGGCTGCCAACCAGTTTCCCTCCCCCATACCCTGCGTCCTCGATCGCTTTCCATGCCGTTTCCAGAAACAGCCTGTGATTGGGGTCCGTCAGACTGGCTTCTTTGGGTGACATTTTAAAATAGGCATAATCAAATTTATCAATCTCATCCAGATAGGCATTTTCGTTGAATTGAATCTCGTCTGGCGACATACCTAGATATTGCAGATACGAATGAATGTCCGGCACTCTGGATGCCGGAAAGGAACGAATGCTGTCCGTACCACTGACGATGTTGTCCCAGAATTCTTCGGGAGAATCAGCTTGCGGCAATTTCAAAGCCATGCCCACAATGGCAATATCTTTGGCAGTATTGGTTGACCCGGACGCAGTATAGGCGTCCTCCTCCGATTTGAGTTTTTTGAGCAGCTGCACGGCCACTGTTTTGTCCAAGCTTCCGTCTTGCAGATGTTCCATGACAAACTTGTATACACTCTCCACCACAGTTCCTCCTTTACAGGTTAATCAGGTTATTCAAAGCCTGCTGCAGCGTAACGTCGCCACTTTCCATCTGGTCGATTACACGCTTCAGATCCTGCTCCATGTCTTGTGGCTTCGAAGTAGCCTTCTCATCCATAAACCGAGCCAATCTGCTAATATTGGAGTTCGCAAACAAATCCGTGACTTTGGTCAAACCAGGAAACTGCTGATCAATCCGGGCCTGAACCTGTATAAGCACAATGGAATCAGCACCCATCTCGAAGAAACTGTCCCCTACATTAATCTCATGAAAACCAAGCATCGTTCGACAGATGGAAGCGAGTGCCTTTTCAGTTGGTGTATAGGATGCGTCTGATTTACCTGTCAAAACCACTTCTCCCTCACGTTCCTCTGACGAGGATACCCGGAGATGCTTGTTGGCCATTTGCTTCATCCGTTGGTCCAGTTGAACGCGAATAGCGGAAGAGAGATCAAACGGACTTTTGGCCAGTGCCGATATCAATTGACCCTCATAATGAATCTGACCAATAAGTACTCGGCGAACCGATGATTGCCGCATCACAAGAGATAATTGATTCATCGCTTGTTCCGTAGGCATGGCTTTGAACAACGTATCCACAGCAAACCCGTGCTCTGCTGACATACCCGTTTCCTTCCAGGTAGACCACTGCACAGTCAGCGTGCGCTTGCCCATCATTGATCTGTAGTCAGCATATGCATCTAGGTAGGCATTGGCAGCAATGTAATCCGCCTGTCCCGGGGCGCTGAATACCGAAGCGATCGATGAATATAGCACCATAAAATCGAGATGGTCCTGTTCGGTAAGTTGATCCAATACCCAAGTACCATGTACTTTGGGAGAGAATACCTCGGTGAATCCCGCCTGTGAACGGCTTGTGATCATTTCCGAGCTTCCAACCCCTGCGCCATGGACAACCCCTTTAATTTTCCCGAACGTTGCCCGAAGCTGATCCAGAACTACACGCATGGCATCCAGATCCGACACATCTGCAGCATGGCAACTAACCTGATGTCCCCGGCTCTCCAGTTCACGAATAACTGTAATTTGATGAATCACCTTGAATCTCGATTGTTCTGCAACAATGGCATCCCATTCCTCACGTGCAGGCATCGGTGTACGGCTGATTAATGCTAGGTTCACTGGAGCGTCGGAAGCCAGATATCGCGCGGTTTCCAAGCCAATTCCGCCGGTACCACCGGTAATGATGTACACACCATCGTTGTCAAAAATAAAGGCATCTTCAGCAGGTGCAGATTCATTCAATGCTCTGAACTCCTGAACATACCGTGTTCCATTACGATAGGCCACCTCATAATAGGAAGATGTTGTACCGATCTCTTGCAACAAATGCTCCAGAGAAGAGTTCTCATCCATATCTATACAACGGCAATGAACCTGTATGTTCTCCTTGCCTACCACTCTGCCCATTCCAAAGGCAGAAGCCAGATAAGGCTTTATCCGCTCCGTACCGGTAATGTAATTGACCTCACGGGATACCAGAACTAACTCCATGGGCTGGCTCAGAGAACTGGACAACAGCGCTCGAATAAACCGGAAGAACCCATATACACGTTCATCTAGAACAGACTCTAATGATTCCATGTCACTAGATACACTTGCTGCATGTTCATCACTGCCCACACCGTTTAGATACACCACTCTGGAAAGTTGGTCTAGGCCCGCCTGTTGCAGCACACGCTGATAGACTTCCACCTGTTCCAGATTTCGACTGTCCGGGTCAGATTGCAGAACATCCGCCTGAAGTACGGTATATACCTGCATCCCCGACTGTTCCATACGTGCTGCTATCTCAGCTGCATAATCGGACCCATCCAGAAGTACCAGTGTAGTACCATGGCTCGCTTCGATCAGCTGATCGGAATCCTCTTTCGCTATCTCCTTCTGCTGCCATACAAGCTCGTAGGCCTCCGGTACCGATCTGGTGCTCGCTTGTGCATACACTGAAGACTGCTCGGGAAGATCCACCCAGCAGCGTGTATTATCGTATGGATACAATGGAAGACTGATTTTACGAATTTCCTCTTCCCTGTACATCAGGCTCCAATCCACTTCACTGCCTGTAGTGTACAGTCTGCATAATTCATGTAATAAACCCGGATCTGGAGACTCCATGTATCGGGATAGGCAATCTCTGCCCTCCTGCTTCAAGATGGACTTCTCCTGCCCCGTCAATTCGTGGTCTTTCCCTTCGATCTTCTCTGTGACTACTTTATGCACGCCATAATAGAGCTGATGCTCACCTATGGATTCGAGACCTGATGTAGCGAGTAGCCGCAACTTCATGAGCAGATCGGATGTGTCCGTCACTCCAAAGGCAATCCGATATACATGATGCCAGCGCCCCGTATTCGCGGTATAACATATGTTTTTGAGCGAAAGTTCCTGCTGACGTTCTGAGATAAAACGGATATAGTTATCAACCAGCGCAAGTAATGACTTGCGGCTCTTGGCACTTAGCGTGAACACTTCCACATCTCTGGTAATCTTCCGTTCCTGGATCACAGGCGGCTCTTCCAGTACGAGATGGCAGTTGGTTCCGCTAAATCCAAAGGCACTGACTCCGCAGCGAAGCGGCTCCCCGTTCCCGTCCCATGGTCTCGATTTCGTGTTGACATACAACGGCGAATCCTGGAATGAAATGGATGAGTTAGGCTTATCAAAATGAAGCGTAGGTGGTAATACCCGATGCTTCAAGGCCATAGCCGCTTTAACCAGACTGCCTACACCAGCTGCTTCAAACAAATGGCCTATATTGGACTTGACCGAGCCTATAGCAACAAACTGATGCTTGTCTGTATATCGGCGCAGTGCTGTGGTAAGTCCATCCATTTCAATTGGATCGCCGAGCTTCGTCGCTGTACCATGCGTCTCCACGTAACCAATGGTCGAAGGATCAATACCGGCATCCTGCCATGCCTTCACAATGACATCCGTCTGTGCTTCAGGATTCGGAGCCGTAATGCCAATCGAAGCTCCATCCTGATTAATGGCACTTCCTTTGATAACCGCATAAATATTGTCTTTATCCGCAATCGCCTTGCTTAGCGACTTCAATACTACGGCGGCTCCGCCTTCACCAAGCCCCGAACCATCTGCTTCTTGATCAAATGGCTTGGTTAATCCATCCGAAGATTCAATGCCGACTTTCAAATAATCATGATCCAACGGACTGAGGCTGATCCGTGCACCTGCGACAATCGCCATCTCGCAATCACCATTACGAATGGCCCGGCAGGCCAGATGGGTAGCGACAAGTGATGCAGAACATGCCGTGTCGATCACCATCGTAGGCCCCTTGAGATCGAGTGGATAGGCAATACGAGTCGGCATCATGGCTGTGATGTTCCCGACAATGGACATCGGATATTGATAGGGGTCCAGATCACAGATCATTTTGAGATAAGAATCGTTCAGGCTACTGGCAAAACCCATATAGACACCTGTATTTGTTCCTTCGATGCGCCCTCCGTAACCTGCATCCTCTACCGCATGCCATGACGTCTTCATGAATAACCGCTGAATCGGGTCCGTTAATCCAGCCTCCTTCGGAGACAAACGGAAATACTTATAATCAAACTGATCAATATCATCCAGAAATGCACCCTGAAGGTACTGCACTTCTTTGTCCGCACCCAGCTTGGCATTCATCCATTGATGATAGGCATCCATGTCTTTTTTGCGTCCCTCTGGAAAATCCGTTGTACAGTCCACACCGTTCAAGATGTTGTCCCAATACTGCTCTGCCGTATCAGCCATTGGCATTTCCGCAGCAATCCCAATAATGGCGATGGCCTCATCCTGTTCAACGATTGGTTTCTTTTGCTCCAGAGGAGCAGCCGCTTTTGCTTTTACAGCCGTGCCGTTACCCTGGTTCACATGCAGTGCCAGCTTATGGATAGACGTATGTGCAAATAAATGAGCAATCTTCACTTTACCCGGAAACTCCTCGTTCAGCCTCTCATGCATACGGATCAGCATAATGGAGTTGCCCCCGAGATCGAAGAAATTATCATAGATATTGATCTCCTGATAACCCAGAATCTCACTGTATATGCGTGCTACCTGCTGCTCGGTTTCCGAATAGAGTCCCCCTTCATTCCCTGAAAGATCTACGGGCCCCGTATGCTTCTCCTGTGGTACGGTCCGGTTGGAACGATTCGATGCTCCCTGGTCAGCGATTTCCTTACTCCGCTTCACTCCAGCTTCCAACTTATCCGACAAACGGAACGGGAACTGCCCAAGTGCAGCGAGATGTTTACTTCCATAATTCATCGCACCGATGAATACTCGCGAGAGTTGTCTGCTCATGGCTGCTTCCATCGCTGCGATACCATCTGTTGTAGGAATGGTTTTAAACATGCCATCCACATTGATACCAAATTCCACGGACATCCCGGTCTCTTTCCACGATACCCAATCAATGGAGAGTGTTCTGCGACCCTGCCCCGTCCTCCATGCCGCGAAGGAATCCAAATAACAATTGGCAGCCGTATAATCCCCTTGTCCAATTTCACCGACCACAGATATACCGGATGAGAACAATACCATAAAGTCCATGTCTTGATCTCGCGTCAGTTTCTCCAGAATCCAGGTTCCCTTCACCTTGGGTCCAAGAATGGTCTGGAACTCCTCATCGCTTTTGCGATATATAAATCCGTCTCCGGGAATACCTGCTCCATGAATAACACCATGTATGTCCCCGTAGCGGTGGGTGATATCCTGAATCACTTCCGTCATGCCCGCAACATCGGCAAGATCTGCATTATAATAATGAACGGTTGCGCCCAATGCTTCCAGTTCAAGGATGCCTTGCATCTTGGAACCGCGGGAATCTTCGCCTGCTTCCAATATGTCTTCCCACTCCTCCTTTGCCGGAAGAAGTGTCCGACCAACAATCGCCAGCTTCACTTGCTCCGAAGAAGCCAGAAACCGTGCTGCTTCCAGACCAATACCACTTGTACCGCCTGTCACGAGATATAAACCGCCTGGACGCACCTTGAAAGGTACGCTCTCATGTTCATTAAGATCCATCTCTGTAAAGGTCTCCGTATAACGCTGGCCTTCACGATACGAAACAGCATAAGCTTCACCGTTGATATGTCTTTCCTTGAGGATATCCTTCACAGATATGGACTGATCCACATCTATAAACTTGCTCCGAATATGTCCATATTCCTGCTGAATCACTTTACCAAGTCCCTTTAAGAGTGCATTATGAGGGGTAATCCTCTCTTCTCTTCCTGTGACTTGTCCAGCGTACTCAGCAATCAGGTTCAGATGAATTTCTTCAGCAAAGCCTTTGCTCATAAGCGCCTGAATCAGATAGACCGGTGAGTAGAAAGCTTCCTGTTGTCTGGCTTCAATAGCTGCCAAATCTTCAGGATATAATGAATTGCCCATCATGGATAAATAGATGATTTCAGTAATTTCACCGTCTGTGAACATGTTTAACAGCTCAGTATAGGCCGCCGGAGCAGCTCCGCCGACTTCGTATTGATTCTCCGATATTTGCCGGAACTGGTTACCCGGTCTCACATGGACTACCCGCTTGCATTCGCCCTCCAGTTCTGCCGACAGTTCCTGTTCCAATTCGGTACCATTACCGATCATCATGACTGTGCCTGAAGAGGAAGGCACTGAGGTATACAAAGTCGTATCCCCATCGTCCTCTATCCAGCGCACCGTATGAAAATAGTCCTTTAACGACACAGCAGTCGGGTCTTGAATATCAATCCAGCATCTGCTGGGCTCAAACGGATACGTAGGTAAACTTAACTTCCGTACTTGTCTCCTTTGATATAGCTGCCCCCAATCCATCGTTGCACCCTCGGCATAGAGTAAAGCCAGCTCCCGAAGTGCTGATTCATCCCATACAAGAGGACTGGAAGCAAGTTCTTTGATCCGTTCCTGTGCCTGAGACGATTGACGTCTGGTGCGCTCACGTTCTTCCGATCCCATACGCTCGGCTCCTGTAGGCTTAGGAGCGGGAGCACCGGTATAGACTCCCTCTTGTGTCTTCAATTGGGTCCACGGTTGTTCCAACAGGTGAATCAGTTGAGCCGTGTCTTCCACAAGCAGGGACAGACGATGTTCATAATGCCCACGACCTGTAGCTGCCGTATAACAGACATTCGCAACAGGAACTTCACGATTCTCCTTCAGGAAACGCTCATACCGCTGGAGCAATCGAATAAGCGCTTCTTCCGTCTGAGCCGAACACACAAACAGCTGCTTGCCTAAAGCCTGATCCTCTCCTGGGTCTTGAGCAGTAACGGCTGGAGCCTCCTCAAGCACGACATGACAGTTGGTTCCGCTGAATCCAAAAGCACTGACACCACATCTGCGCGGGATTCCCTCTTCCGCTTCCCAGGGTCGGAGTTGTGTATTCACATACACTGGCGTTTGCTCAAACCGGATGTTGCGGTTGGGTTTGGCAAAATGAAGAGACGGCGGCAGCTTCTGATGTTTCAAGGCCATCACTGCTTTGAGCAGCCCGGTTACGCCTGCACATTCATATAAATGACCGATATTGGATTTCACAGAGCCAATCGCGCAAAATTGTTTTTTGGCGGTAAACTGTTCAAAAGCATTGGTAATCCCTTTAATCTCAATCGGGTCTCCCAGCTCCGTCGCTGTACCATGGGCTTCAATATAACGGATGGTCTCAGGGTCAATCCCCGCTTCTTCCCATGCCTTCACGATCGCTTCGGATTGGGCACGCGGATTCGGTGCAGTCAACCCAATAGAGGTTCCATCCTGATTGGCAGCAGTTCCCTTAATGACGGCGTAGATATGATCCCCATCCTCAATGGCCCGACTTAACGGTTTCAGAAGAATGGCGGCCACACCTTCACCCACACCTGCCCCATCTGAGGCATCATCAAATGTCCGCGTCTCCCCGTCGGAGGACTCAATGCCAAATTGCTCATATTTATTAAAAACAGGGAGCGTATTCACCTTCACCCCACCCGCTATGGCTGCATCACACTCACCACTTCGGATCGACTGACAGGCCATATGAACAGCAACAAGAGATGATGAACATGCAGTATCCACCACCATGCTGGGGCCTTTCAAATTCAGCAAATAGGATATTCTCCCCGCCAGTACCGCAGTCACATTGCCCGTTACCGAGATGGAGATGGATTCCGGTTCTACATCGGCGATAATATTGGCATAATTGTCTCGGGTGCTGCTGTAATACCCTACATACAATCCCGTATTGCTACCGGATAACTTTGCGCCTCCATAACCTGCATCTTCCACCGCTTCCCATGCCGTCTGGAGAAAAATTCTCTGGTCAGGACTCATCAGGGCTGCTTCTTTGGGTGTCAGCTTAAAGTAGCGATAATCAAATTTGTCCACTTCATCCAGGTAGGAACCTTTAATAAAGCTCAGCCCATCTTCATCCTGCTGTTTGAAACGTACATATTTCAGCACATCCTCTTGTCTCGCTTCAGGGAACTCCACAATGGAATTCACTTTGTTCTCGATATTGTTCCAGAACTCCTCCACATGATCAGCCATGGGCATATGCGCAGATATGCCGATAATGGCAATATCTTCACGAGTGTTCTTTTTCTGCTGTTTCAACAGCGTAATCATATCAATCGCCGTTTTTTTGTCGATTTTGCCACCAGATGTATTCTCAATAATGTATTTAAGCAACTGTTCCAATGTATCGTCCCCTTACATATCAGATATGTTTTAATCCTTTGAGCATATCCTCCATGCTGATCTTGCCATCTTCCAACTGATCAAAAAGAGAATGGACTTCCTCGTCCAGCGCAATTGCACCACCTACAGGCTCCTCTACCTGTTTCTTCTCCCGTTTGTGGCCCTTTTTATCAGCGAGATATCCACCCAATCGGTGCACAGACGGATGTTCGAACAGATCTGCAACAACGAGCACCCCCGGGTACTGACGGTCAAGTTGTGCATACATTTGTTTCACCAGAATCGAGTCAGCTCCAAGTTCGAAGAAACTGTCATGGATATCAATTTCATTAAAGCCCAGAATCGCTTGGCACACTTCGGCAACCTTTCTCTCCCATGGTGTGTATTCTCCGTCATCCGCACCATTCAGCACGGTATCCTGCCGGGCTACACTTTGCGGGGTCACTGGCGCTGGCGCCTTCGGTGATGAAGTTCTCTGTAGACGTGAATCAATCCAGCTCTCCACTTGAGGAGAAAGTCTAAACGGATAGTTGCGAATCATCTTCAACATGCCACGGTCTGTCGACATCTGTCCTATCAATACACGTTCAATCTGACGTCCTTCCACCTGATCCAGCCAAGTCAGAGCCTCTTTATTGGTCATGGCTTTGAAAAGGGTGTCTACTCCGTAGCCCGTTGCGGCAGCTGCGCCTGTTTCTTTCCAGGTTGACCAGTTGACCGTCATCGTTCCGTCCATCTCTTGGTTGCGATAGGCTGCGTAAGCATCCTGATACGCATTGGCAGCAACATAATCGGCCTGTCCCGGTCCGCTAAATAACGTTGCAATGGATGAAAACATCACAAAAAAGTCTGGATTGTCCTCTCTGGTGAGTTGATCCACGACCTGGGTTCCTTGCACTTTAGGGCATAATACACGTTCAGCTTCTTCTATCGTTCTATCCTTAAGTGGATGATCTCCACCTACAGCGACCCCTGCTCCATGAATGACACCTGCAATGCGAACGTATTTCTGACGTAATTCACTCAAAATCATTCGCATGGAAGCTTCATCTGAAATGTCTGCTTGGTAAGGAAGAACTGTCGCACCAGCAGCTTCCATTTGTTGCACAGATCGGATTTTCTGAGCTAACACTTCGTTGGAATGTGTAGCAACAATGCTATCCCACTCTTCTCGTGCGGGAAGCGAAGTTCTGTTCACCAGTGCGAGTGTAATTCCCGGGTATCGCTCCGCGAGTTGTAATCCAAGCTCCAGCCCAATGCCGCCCAGTCCGCCAGTAATGAGATACAATCCGTCATTGCGAATGTTGTAGTTCCATTTAGGATACGCACTCGGGTCCAGCGCTCCAAACTGCTGAATGTAACGCGTACCTGCACGATAAGCTACACCATAATCATCACTTTCATGATCCAGTTCAGCCACAATATCCTGGAGTGAAGTCTCAGCGTCCACTTGGATGGATCGGCATTGCAGGCGCGCATCTTCTTTTCGTCCAGCCAAACCCAGACCAAACATCAGGGCAGCCTGAGGAAATACATTTTCCTCAGTCCCAGTGATGGAATGGATTGGATTCGTCAACAACACCAGGTCAACAGGCTCCAGCGATTGGGCACCTATCATCTCCTGAAGGAGATAGAAGAATGGATGAAAGGACTGATCCTGTTGAAGATAGATAATCCGGGTGATCGTCAATTTTTCCAAATGAGCCCACAATTGTTCCATGCTCTCACGATGGTCTGAAATGACATACTTCTCGGAAGATACTTGAAGGAACGAAGGTCCATCAAACACTTCAATAACCTGATGCCCTTGCTGCTGTAGTGTCTTACGAAGAGATAGATCTTCTCTTTTTTCCTCTCTTTTTTCGTCCATAAAAATAACGATATGACCTTCCGATAACTTCCGATCGGAATTACGTTCCGGTTCAGGAACCCAACCCAACTCATAATGGTGAATGTTCTCCATAGCGCTGGCATCCGTCTTGGTTTGGGACGTTGGAGCAGATAGCTCAATCCAGCAGCGATGAGCTTCAAATGGATACGTCGGGATGCTGATTCGGCGAACATCCTCACCTGAATACAGGCTTGGCCAGCTTACCTCCCCACCCCCAAGATAGGTTTCACAATGAGCGTTTAAATGTAGCTGACTGGACTCCGGGACTCGCTCTCGAATGGATTCCAATCCGCCTTCTTCAAGTTCGGCCAGTTGGGCGAGCAAATCCTCTTTGCTGGAAGCAATCCGTACCAGACGGTGTTCATAATGGGTTCGGGAGGTGCCTGCCGTGTAACATATATCAGCTAACGTGTCATCGGTTGTTTTCAGATATTTCGTATATTTGGATATATATTGTTGCAGGGCTTGAAGCGTCTTGGCTGAAAGAGGGAAGAGGTACTCCCGCGTCTCAGTCTCGCTGTTGGTTTCCATTGCACCCGCCTGCTCCAGAATGAGATGGCAATTGGTTCCGCTGAATCCAAATGCACTGACACCCATTCGTACAGGTTCACCCTCAGCAGGCCAGATTCGGTTACGTGTATTTACATACACAGGCGTTCCACTAAAATCAATATTGCGATTCGGGCGATCGAAATGCTGCACCGCAGGTAAAATTCCTTTTTTTAAGGACAATACGGATTTAACAAGTCCTGTAATCCCAGCACTTTCATACAAATGTCCGATATTGGACTTCACCGAACCGATCGCACAAAATTGCCTCTTATCGGTATATTGCTCAAATGCTCCCTTAATGCCATCGATTTCAATCGGATCTCCCAAGACAGTCCCGGTTCCATGGGTTTCAATATAAGCGATACTTTCCGGATCGACCCCCGCAGCTTTCCACGCCTTCACAATGACCTCACTCTGGGCTCTGGCATTCGGCGCCGTAATCCCCATGGAGTTCCCGTCCTGGTTAATGGCACTGCCCTTGATGACTGCATACACCTGGTCCTTGTCCTTGATAGCATCCTGAAGTGGTTTCAGCATAATGACTGCCGCACCTTCACCTATTCCGGAACCATCTGAGCTATCATCAAAGGGGCGTGTCATGCCATTCGATGATTCAATGCCCATTCGGTAGTAATCCTTGTCCAGAGGAAGCACGTTGAGTTTTACGCCTCCTGCCAGCGCCATGTCACACTCACCCAAACGAATGGCATTACAAGCATGATGCACTGCAACCAGAGATGAAGAACAGGCAGTGTCCACCACCATACTCGGTCCTCTTAGATCAAGAAGGTATGATAAACGGCTAGGTAAAATGCAGGATAGATTGCCTGTGACCGAGATCGGCAGAGACTGTGGCTCCACATCATGAATCATCTCTTTATACCGATAACCTTCCAGATCGGATACCAGTCCAACGTATACTCCTGTATTGCTTCCCGCCAGCTTCTCACTGGTATATCCTCCATCTTCAAAAGCGGCCCAAGCTGTCTCCATAAAGATACGTTGAGCCGGATTCATTAAACTGGCTTCCTTTGGGGTAAATCGAAAAAAGGGATAATCAAAGGTATCGATATGTTCCAGATAAGAGCCATCCAAGTATTTGGTGTCTTCACCAGGGTTCATTTTACGAGAGATGTAATTATCGGCATCCTGGCGTCGCTGCTCCGGCAGGTCCCTCGTACAATCCAGACCATACAACAAGTTATTCCAGAATTGCTCCGCATCATCTGCCAAGGGCATACGAACACTGAGCCCAACGATCGCGATATCACCCGGACGGATAGTAGCTGGAGTTGCCACTGGAGGCAGCTGACTAGACGACTCTGTCTGAGCTGTGTCACGAATACCCAGTTCACTGAAATCCATCAGTTTGTTTTTCATTGTTTTATCCCCTTTCAGCCGCTGAGCGGAGACTTTCAATCACTTTGACAAGCATTTGATCATAGGTTCTGAAAAAAAGGTTCCATTGAACCGTATTCATTCCGGGTTTACAATACAGCGTTACCACCATATTTCGTTTTTCATTCTGAATTTCACAGATGACATCAAACAGTTCCTCCAGCGCCCCCCTGCCTCCACTGACATAATCTGCCTCGTAAAATAGCGGACGGATGGCGTCATGCTGTGATTTCATCCCTGCTCTAACCAGATCCTGGATATGATGACCAGGCTGTTCGTCTGCTGTATGTAAAGCTTGTTTAGCTAGGGCAAACAACTCATTGAAATCCTGCACCTCTTGCACATCTAGCGGAATGGAACTGATATGATTCATCCGATAAATCAGTGTATAGACCGTGAGTTGCGGCTGATTGCCAATCTCCGTCAACAGATATGCAAACAAAGACCATAACCATTCTACAGGCGTGCAGCCCGCCGTTTTGGACAAGTTCCTGATTTCATTAAAGCGATCCTTCTCGATCCGGAATTCATACCGATGGTCTTGAAGGGCCTGTCCACCATTCTGCATGTAATCCAATGGAACAGGGTATGCTTCCAGTTCCATGCCTTCCTGGTCTGCGATGAATTTGGCAAGTCTGGAGATCGTAGGATAGGCAAACATATTGGTTAACGTAATTTGGGCTGGATATAATTTTTCAAGTTGATTATAGACCTGAGCAAGAAGCAGAGAATCACTCCCTAAGTCAAAAAAATTAATCGTGGTTGTGACTCCTGCATCAGCTCCCAGCACAACATGAAATACGTCCAGAATAGTTGTCTCTAGCTGTTCAATTGAAGTAATCTGCCGTTGATTCATTGGACACCTCACCTCCGTATAGGATCTACTCCATATAACTTGTTAATGTCTGATTGATCATGCTAGTCACCCGATGCATACTGCCTTCAAATAAATAAAAATGCCCCCCTTTGTATATCCGGGCGGCACTTCCTTGTTCCGTATAACCTCTCCAACGTTCTGCACAATCCAGAATGTAACCTTCATCCTCTGCTCCGTTCAGTATCGTGATATCACATTGCAGCTTATAAGGCTTCTCTTCGTAGGTATACGTCTCATTCATCTCCAGATCCTTACGTAATATGGGGATAAACATATCCATCAGTTGCTGGTTCTCAAAGAACTCATCCGGGGTACCGCCCATTTCCTTAATGCGGTCGATGAACTGTCCTTCGGGCAAATGGTAATAGACCTGTTCTTTTTTATAATCCGGCGTCTCTCGCCCCGAGAAAAACATGTGTATGGGTTTCCTGAACTGCTCTTCATGCATTTTGTTATACAGTTCATAGATAATCAGACTTCCGAGGCTATGTCCAAATAGGGCATATGGCTCCTCATCTGGTAAATCGCTAGATATATAATCAAATACATCATCTACACTTTGCTGAATACTCTCATAGAGCGGCTTGGAGAATTTCAATCCACGTCCTGCAAGTTCAACCGGGTTCAGCACAATGGATTCGGATAACCCCTTTTTCCATTTGTTATATATTGATGCTGAACCACCTGCATAAGGGACACAATATAATCGCATCTTGGTCATAATCTCCTCTCCACTTACACGACTTCTCCCCATCTAATCGCTGTAGCGCAATAATACGTTCCAGCCCCGGCCCCAACCAACACAACACGATTACCTGCTTTCAGTGCCCCTTGCTTCACAGCCTCGGTCACCGCAATTGGCAAACAGGCGTTAGAGGTATACCCGTATTTTTCCATCGTCATATAGGCTTTTTCTTGTGGGATGCCCAAGGCAACGGCGAGTTCTCGAATCAGATTACTGTTCGTTTGCGGGAAAATAAACAGATCTACTTCCTCCATATTCCATTTTACTTTGCGCAAAAGACGGTTCACGAGCCGTGGAATACCTCGGACCAATTGTTCATATAAATATCGACCATTGGACGTATAGACGGAAACAGATCCGTCATGAATGTGTCCATAATGAACAGGCAATGTTCCATAACTGATATCTTCCATATTCTCGTGATGCATGATTCCGTTCAAAAAAACGCTGTGATAAGAATCATTTTCATCTAATTCCTGTAAGACAAATGCCCCTGCGCCGTCTCCCACACTGGAACATGCTGCCCGATCCTGCCAATCCGTTACTTTCGAATAGGTATCCGCGCCGATGACTAGAATATTGCTTATATCTTCTTCAGCCTGGAACGTATAATACGCATTCAATAATCCATAGCTGAACCCGGCACAGCCCGCGCGAAGATCCAGACAAATGGCTTGGTCTGCTCCAAGCTTTTCCTTCACAAGAGCAGACGGATGTGGTATTAAACGATCCGGTGTGAAGGTCGCCATAATGATCATATCAATATCCTCGGCATCCATCGCAGCCTGCTCTATAGCTTGTCTCGCAGCTTCCAATGCCAAATCACTGGTATACTCATGCTTATGGGAGATTCTTCGTTCGCGGATTCCAAGGTTATGGTAGATCCAGTCCGCATTGGCGTTAATGTCCATGGCCTCCAGCCCCTGATTCGTCAACACGGATTCCGGCACATACATGCCGATACCGCGAATGGTCATTTGTCTCATGCATCACGTCTTCCTTTCCTGAATCCAAGGTGAGCAGCCCTCTCTGAAAACAATAAATTTCCTGAAGACAACAAAAAAAACAGTTCAGCCGCTTGTTTGCGCTTTACTGTCACAGAAATACCTTATTCAACAACATGTAGTGATGACTGCTCAACGTACATGGCTTCGCCCTGTTGATACACAATGTGTATTTCAGTGTTTATGCATATGACTCCTTTGGTTGCAAAATGTGCCTAAGCTTCATTCTGCTCCTCCGGTTTTGGTTGTCGTATGTGACCATAACATGTCTGAGTACTCATTTTTCTTGTGTTGCATATAAAATTTCAACACCCAAATCAACTAATTTGGGTTCATCGTAGCCTGTTAGATGAAGCCACACCTTTGCTCTGCGTGTATGCTTGTCAATCTTCTTAATGATGCCTTCGTTTCCCATCAATGGGCCATCCAGCACCACAACTTTGGTATTTTCCATATATACGGTTGAATAATCGATAATATCTTCCGGATTGATGAGGTTAAGCAATGTGGTCATTTCATGATCCGGGATTGGCGTGCAGCTTGCATTAGTTCCCAGCATTTTAATGATATGAGGAATAGAACAGATTAAGTGGTATATTTCGGCGGACATGTTGACTTGAATTAATACATAACCAGGAAAGACTTTTTTGGTACAGGCTTCAAAAATACCTGATTTCTTCTCCGGAACTTTTCTCTTGGGGATTAAAACTCGGATGGAGGTTCCTAGATACATATGTAGGTATTTCCTAATGACTTCTTCGCTTCCTGTATGTACAAACAATGCGTACCAGTTCATGGCATCATCCTCTGATTAACAAATTAGCCAAGCGGAAATATACATAAAATATGAGAGAATTAAATCCCTAAGTTTCAATTTGTGTAATAAAATGTAATTGTTTTGTTGTGAATATCTTAACCCATGACTTTTGGAACGTCAATGCTATTAATTCAATTTTATGTAAAATAATCTTACAATTCACATAAAGCACTCACATTTTGTCTGATATCGAATTTCGGAACAATACTCGTCTCCATGGTAACCAAAAAATCACTTACAGCACCGAACCTCTGTAAGTGATCTTTATCCATCCTTATCCTATTCAAACAGGTCCAAACGAAGACGTTTCAGACTTGTATGTTTGATGTACCACTGCCCGTCGATTTTGACAAAAGTTTCGTGGTAGTGCCCAAATCCGTGGAAGGATTTGTTCTCATTGCCCTCCGGGAACGTGACCCAATCTTCCATTGGGGAGATGACCTTTGCTTCGTTCTCGGATACAAATTCAACTTCGGCGCTATGAACATGATGTACGGTTACGGCAACATCCACCAGATCACGGAAGACTTGTACGATCGTATCTCGGCCTGTTAATACCGGAATTGGATTGCCTTCTGTGCTGAAATCGGCCACTGCATCCGGAGCGAACACGTCACCCAAGGTATCCCACTGCTTCGTATCAATATAGCGGCAATAACGCGCCTTGGTGTTCCGAATGTTTTCAAGCGCGAGTAATTGTTCCAGTCCTGTGATCGTTGATTGGCTCATGTGTTGTCCCTCCAGAGATGTAAAATGTGATGTAAGATTTGGATCATGTATGTATGCATACTATACCTTCCTTATTGTACCATTCGGCTTCTATTAGGTACAACGAAATACCTACAATACAAAAAATCTTTCCTTACCTCTCGCGAGGTTGGGAAAGACCTGGATATACCTATGTGCCACACGAGTTAAGCGCGTCCATCGAAATTTCACTTCTAGTAAAAGTTACAGGGAATGTGCACCCTTCATCTGGGAAGCCAGTTCTGACATTTTTTTATTGTTCAAAAAACTTTCCATCTCTTCTTCCGCCTGAACCATCACCTGCTGGATCAAACAGCCAGCGTTATGATTCTGGGAACATTCGAACAGGGACGCCTGACCTTCAATCGCATGAATGATCTCCAGGAAAGAAGGATCAGGATTTTTACGACTAAGCCGATAGCCACCATTGGCGCCAGAAGTCGATTCGATCATGCCCGCCTTAACCAATTTGGTCAAAATTTTGGACAGATAAGTTGGTGATACCTTCTGCAATTCTGCAAGTTGGTGTACACTAACCAGCTGCTCAGGGGCAGTACTTACAAGATGAAGCATCGTATGCAAAGCATAATTTGTCGCTTTTGAATATTTCATGAGGGCACCTCATTATACACGGATTTAATTTATCCATAATAGACTTGATTGAGCTCTCTGTCAAACCACTATGCCTCAAGCGCTGGCAACAACGAAAGGATACGAGTTAATTGTGATACAATCCGCGGTAATCCGTAGGTGTCATCCCCTCATGGGCCATGAACTGGCGGTTAAAATAACTGGCATTGGGATACCCCGCTTCCTCCGCGATTTGTCCAATGTTGGCCGTAGGCCGTTCGAGTAACCATTGCTTCGCCATCTGTAGTCGTGAACGAGTGATAAACTCCATGGGTGTCATCTCCACAGCACTCTTGAACATTTTGCAAAAGTAATACGAACTCACACCTGCTAGATCCGCCCAGTCCTGTAACAGGAAAGGTTGGCAGGCCTCCTGCTGCATCTGTGGAAGAAGTGCAAGAACCCGACTCTCCGCCTTACTTGTGGTACGTGTGCTCTTTAAAGGTACCGCATGTTGCACGAACTCGGCGAGTACGGCATAAGTCAGTGTGGATAGCTGAGCCGGACGCAGCATCGTGTTCTGTTCCGCCTCAGTGAGCAAGGCCAGATGAGCATCTTCCCAAGAGCTGCGTTGCCGCAGTGTCCACAATAGATTGCGATGTAACCCCCGCTCGATCATATAATCATGCAGACGTTCACCGTAAAAATGAAGCCATCGTACATCCCATGGATCATCTTCACTACTATAATAATGCTGCCGTTGCTGCGGGAAATAGAGAACCGCCTGACCTGCACGAAGCTCATGCACCACCCCGTCCACTTCAACATATCCCTTGCCCGAAGCAACGTAGTGAATATTAAAGTTGTTCAGTGCGCCAGCCTCACGCAACACGGAATGCTGGACGTGGTCCATATAATGTCCAACGGACTCGGGATAACAAAAATATGGAATATCCTGTAGGGTAAGCAATACGGATTGTCTCATCATAGCCGGTTCTCCTTAATCAACAATATTGTGTTAACTAACTTCAATATATTATTATTTTAATTAATTGGTCTATTCTTTATAATCACAATATACATTCATACACAGGAGGATACAACACATGAATTCAGTTCAAAAATTGCGTTGGGGCATTCTTGGTAGCGCTAGTATTGCTGTGGAATCTGTCATTCCAGGCTTGCAGCAATCCGAGTTGAATGAAGTAACCGCGATCGCCAGTCGGGACGAAGATAAAGCCAAGCAGACGGCTGATCAACTTGGGATCGACAAGGCTTATGGCAGTTATGAAGCTTTGCTCGCGGATGATTCCATTGATGCGGTATATATCCCACTGCCGAATCATCTGCATCGGGAATGGACGATCCGTGCTGCTGAAGCAGGCAAACATATTTTGTGCGAAAAACCACTGGCTCTGACAGAGCAGGAAGCTCAGGAGATGGTTCAAGCTTGTGCAGATGCAGGTGTGCAGCTGGCTGAAGCATTCATGTACCGCCATCATCCACGATATGAGCAGATCCGGGATATCATCGCCAGCGGTGAGATCGGTGAGATCCGTGGTATGCACAGCACATTTTCATTTAATAACTCCAATGCATCCGGCAATGTCCGCTTTCGGAAGGAGTGGGGTGGAGGTGCACTGTATGATATCGGATGTTATTCCATCAGCGTAGCACGTCTGTTGCTTGGTCAAGAACCAAGCGCAGTTACCGTTATTGGCATGTTCTCTCCACAGCATGATCAAGTCGATATGATGGCTTCCGGACTGCTGGAATTCGATAATCACGTTGGCGTGACGTTTGACAGCAGCATGTGGGCAGCCTTCCGCAACACGCTGGAGGTATTGGGATCCGACGGGATTATTGAAGTACCTTCCGCATTTATCAGCGGACAGGACCGCAGTTCCAACTTCTATGTAACGGCTGGTGGTGAACGCAGAGAGATTGAAGTTCCGCAAGTGAACCACTACTCTCTACAGGGAGATGATATGGCACGTGCTGTACTTCAGAGCAAGGATCTGCGCTTCGCCCCTTCCGATGCAGTAGCTAATATGAAAGTACTGGAAGCTTGCCTTCGTTCAGCGGAAGAACGTACACGAATTACACTATAATTGAGAGGATGAACTGAGTTATGGAATATATCGAAATTGCTGGTGCAGGTAAACGTGTCTCCAGATTGATTAAAGGAACCGATTATTTCGTGCATAATGCCTATGATAAAGCAGCTACGAACATGGATGCTTTTCTGTCGATTGGCGGTAACACTGTAGATACAGCACATATCTATTGTGGTGGACAGAGTGAAGAAGTCCTTGGTCGTTATATGAAAGAACGCGGTAACCGTGACCAGATCGTCATTCTCACCAAAGGCGCGCATCATGACCAGAATGGGCCACGCGTGAACGCTGATGCCATCCGCAGTGACTTGATGGAAAGTCTGGAGCGTCTTCAGACAGATCACGTAGAGATGTATGCCTTGCACCGGGATGATCCCAATACCCCTGTCAGTGTTATTCTTGAAGCACTGAACGAACATATTGAATCCGGTAAAATCGGCGCAATTGGCGCCTCCAACTGGACCTGGCAGCGGCTCGAGGAAGCCAATGCATACGCTGCGGCAAATGGCCTGAAGGGCTTCACATTCAGCAGCCCAAATCTCAGTCTCGCCAAAGCAAACGAACCTTTCTGGGAAGGCTGTGTGTCAGCAGATGCAGAGACACTGGCATGGCATGAGCAATCCAAGTTGCCCTTGCTATCCTGGTCCTCCCAAGCGCGTGGTTTCTTCACTGGAAGATTCACACCTGAAGTTCGGGATAACGAAGATCTGGTGCGTGTATTCTACAGTGACGGCAACTGGGAACGGTTGCGCCGTGCTGAACAATTGGCGAATTCGAAGAAAACATCACCCATTCAGATTGCACTCGCTTATGTATTGAATCAGACGTTCCCAACCTGTGCCCTGATCGGTGCCCAAAATCAGGCGGAGCTGCTCTCCTGTGACGAAGGGTCCCGCATCACGCTGACTCCTGCTGAAATAACATGGCTGGATTTGGGCAGTGATGTACCGGCCGGCATCTAAAGAAAGTTAATTATTCATCAACAAATACAGAAGGACTTACCCCAGAGCACATCTCTGAAGGTAAGTCCTTTATATCATAGATTAAGCCATATAGAATGTTAGAAATTGCACTGTTATTCAGTTGAATTACAGCTTAATGATCTGACCTGTTTTCTCGGATTCGAATGCTGCCAGGATCACTTGCAGGGAACGTAAGCCCTCTTCCCCGGAAATCGCTGGAGGTGTTTGGGTTACAATCGACTCTACAAATGCGTCAATCACACCACTCGGCACTTGTTTCTCATTGGTAGCCATGGCACCAACTTTGTACGTCTCAACTGTACCATTGGTCAGTTCAACGATAACTTCATCGCCTTCCACTGTTCCGATCTTCATAACACCATTCTCGCACCACAGCACTGTACTGTTGTCTCCAGCTCTGTATTGTGTCCAGCTTGCTACGAGCGTTCCGATCGCTCCGCTCTTCATACGCAGCAAACAAGTTGCGTTATCGTCAACTTTAGTGCCTTCCTTGTGCAGCGTGCTGATGAAACCAGCCACTTCAGATACTTCATCATTCAGCAAATAACGGATGAAGTCTGATTTGTGTACGCCCAGGTCGCCCATCGCGCCCATAATCGCTTCTTCTTTACGGAAGAACCAGCTTTCAGCTCCGTCCACACTCCATGCTTCCGGACCCGGGTGACCAAACGATGTACGGAAATTCAGGACTTTACCGAGTTTGCCGGAGTCGAGAATTTCTTTTGCTTTTACGTGAGGAGGCATCAAACGCTGGTTGTGTCCAACCATCAAGTACACGCCATTTTTCTTGGCAGCTTCGATCATTTGCTCGCCTTCCTCAGTGGATACTGCCATTGGTTTCTCAACCAATACATGCTTGCCCGCATTTGCAGCAGCAATCGCCATTGGCGCATGCAGATAGTTTGGTGTACACACACTAACGGCATCCACCGTTTCGTTTGCAAGCAATTCTTCGTAACTGGAATACGCTTTACCGCCGTAAGTCTCGGCCATCTTCTCCGCACGCTCCACAATCGGGTCGGCAAAAGCGACAAGTTCTACGTTCTCATTGGCAGCGTACTCTGGAATATGTCTGCGCTCGGCAATGGCTCCACAGCCGAATACAGCAACTTTAATTTTACTCATGTACATAAGTCTCCTTTGACAAATAGATTCGCATTTTTCATGGTTTGATGGTCCATTAGAATTGATTCAGGTAGTTTTCTTTCAACCAGTTGTAGCTGTTGGATACGCTCTCAAGCGGAGGGTTCTGACATACGTCTTGTTCCACGATCAGCCATTTCACACCTGCATTCGTAGCGCCTTCAATAACAGCTGGCAGGTCAACCGAACCTTGTCCCAATTCCAGTGTTTTCATCTGGCCCTGTTCGTCTTTGCTGAAGTCCTTCAGATGAAGCAGCGGCAAGCGACCCGCATATTTATTAATATACTCGATCGGATTTTGTCCCGCAAATTGTACCCAACATACGTCCATTTCCACTTTTACCGCTTCCGGTGATGTTTGAGCAAACATGGCATCAAAGGCATTGGCATCGCCAACCTGACCGTGGAATTCAAAGTCATGGTTATGGTATCCGAAGATCAATCCTTGTTTCGCTGCTTCAGCTCCATATTGTTGTAACTCAGCGAATAGCTTGGTCCAACCTTCTGCATTCTCAGGACGATCTTCTGGCATCAGGTAAGGGCAAATGATATATTGTGCACCAATTGTTTTCAAGTAATCGATTTGTTTCTGCAAGTCTTCGCGCATCGCATGTAATGAAACGTGGCTGCTGAATCCTTTCAGTCCAAGTTCATCTAGTAGCGCTTTCATTTCCTCAGCTGGAATATCGCCATATCCGGCAAACTCCACACCTTCATATCCAAGGGCCGCTACCTTACGCAACGTACCACGAAAATCTGCTGCAGTTTCATCACGGAGTGTAAACAATTGCAAACCAATATTAAGTTTTTTCATGTAGGATACACCTCTGTTCTCAAATTTGCTTTCATTGCTCTATCTGGTATCATCCTAACGCAAAACAGGCTAGAATGAACATATACAATATAGTCAGAACATGAACTATCTGATCAAATTTTATTTCCATCATTTTGCATCTATTGAATGTAGCCAATTTCAACTGAAGATATTTACACTGGCACTCCGATGACAGAACAACCTTCCGATCGCTGTTATCCCCAGATTTTTTTGATTTCCTTTTCAAAAGGATAAAATCCGGAGATAAAGGCAAGTTTATGCTTCCGATGCAGCTTTCTTTCAGAAAGCTTTTAACTTCGTTTCTTCAGGTTCTTTCTGTCCTCTCCGTTTTCGTGTAAATGTTAAGTTAAACTTATGATGTAAAGGATGTACATATTGGGGGATTTTATCTTTGGATACGTTAGAGACATCTGTACTGATCTGTGACTACTCATACCACTATAAGGCGTTCACTCATAATATGAAGGGCGAGCTGCAAACCTATCTGTTCCGCCTGCAGACCGAAGGCTCATGCAAAGTATATGTACAGGATGAGGAATTCAGGATGACGAGCGGGGACTTGCTGCTCTTAAAGCCTGGTGACGACTATCATCTCGTTGTAGATGAACCACATAAGGAAGGACGTTTGTCCAGCGGAGATTATTATCTGTTCTGCGAGGGCAGCTGGATCGAGAACTGGTGGAAACGGCAGCATCGATCCACCGTGAGCCGAATTGGACTTGATGACAAGCTCATCAGCCTGTGGAGAAATATGTTACTTGAGAAACGTCGCGGACCTCTTGAGGAGAATGCGGAGCTAAAGGATGCGTTACTGCGCGGGTTATGTCTGTATATTGACCGGGCAATTAAAGAGAATATTCAGACTGATCGGGCAGTGTCCTCTGCGCTGAAGTTAAAACGTTTTATTGAGGAGCATGCCACGGTTACGTTCAAGCTTGAGGAAGCGGCTCGTTATGCGGGGCTCAGTCTGTCACGTGCAGTCCGTTTATTCAAGGAGCACTACAATCAGACCATGATTCAATATGCGATTGAGATCCGTCTGAATGCAGCGCTGGAACGAATGAAATACAGTGAAATGACACTGGAGCATATTGCGGAATCCTGCGGTTTTGCAAGCTACTCCTATTTCCACCGGGTATTCCGGGCGCACTTCGGTGTGTCTCCGGCAGAGTATCTCAAATCCAAGCAGCATGAGCCTATCGATGATCTGGAGCATGTATGATGTTAAGTATCAGAAACCCATGACCTTAAAGAGGTTCATGGGTTATTTTAATACATTGAACTGTGATCAACTCTCAGTACGACTGGAAGTCAGAACGTTTTATATAAGAATGAAGTACACTTCAATATTTTTTCATGTGACTCCAAGAGAACAAGACTGTACAATTATAAAGACTGTCACCTTACCTACTTCATATATCTCATTGAATTCCCATCTATCATACTGGAGCGATACATATGCTAACCCACCAGCGCAAAGTCCTCATCATCGAGGATGAATCCGATATTTCGCGCATTCTGCGAGATTATTTAACTAAAAATCAATATGAAGCCGCCGTGGCAGCCACTGGACAAGACGGGCTTCAGATCATGGATCTTATTCAACCAGACTACATCATTCTGGATATTATGCTTCCGGACATGGACGGGATCGAGGTCTGTCGAGAGATCAGAAGGCGCAACAATATCCCCATCCTCATTCTAAGTGCCAGAGGCAGTGATACCGATAAGGTACTTGGTCTTGGCTTTGGAGCAGACGACTATATGACCAAGCCCTTCTCGCTGAGCGAACTGTTAGCACGGATTAATGCCCACTTCAGGCGTTATGACAGCATGACATCCGTTGGAGACAGAACAGATCTGCTGCATCTTGGAAACCTGGTGATTGATAAAAAAGCCTATAAAGTTACATTAAACGGATCGGAAGTTTCTCTGTCTGCCAAGGAATTCGAATTGCTTCATTACTTGGCAAGCAACAAGAATCAGGTATTCTCCAAAGCCCAGTTGCTCGACGCCATCTGGGGATATGCAACCTACGGCGATGAAAATACCGTAACCGTGTACATTCGCAGACTGCGTGAAAAAATCGAGGCAGATGCCTCGCATCCGACCGTTCTGAAGACGGTATGGGGTGTCGGTTACAAATTCAATTACGAATAAGTGAGATTGGAGGCTCCCACATGTCATTGAACAGCTGGTCCAAACGCTGGTTGTTAACAACACTTGGGCTTCTCATTATTATCGTTTTAAGTATCCTTGCACTGTCGATGATGCTGTTACAAGATCAAAATTCAGGCGAATCCAATCTGTCTCTGAATCAGGTTCGACTCAAGATCAATCCGATCTTACTCGCTTTGGAGCAAAATCATCAGTATCTTAATGAACAAAATATTCGTGAAGACATACGTTCCACCGCCAGAGAGACCGGGGTTCTGCTTACCTATCTAAACTTGGATGGAAAAGTCATTCTGTCCTCCGACCCCACCTCTGAAGGAACGCAAGTTAATCTGCGTACAGCTCTTCATTATGATCTGCATCATGCCACGCAGGCCGCTGACGGTAACGATACGCTTGATATTGCGTTTCCCGTGATGGACGGACCGATGGGAAGTCAGATCGGCAATGCCATCTTTACCATCCCCCAAACGATGGTTACGGTTCAGCAACCGATGACTTTTCCGGTTATATTGATTAGCGCACTCATGCTCCTGTCACTGGTTCTGAGCTTATTTCTATTCTGGATGAAACGAAAACTGGACAGACACCTGCTCTCTCCCATCCATCAATTGAAGCAACATGCGGAATCCATGCTTAAAGGCAATTATGAAGAAAAAATCCAGTACAACCGGAACGATGAATTGCTCGAAGTATATGCCATGTTTGATCTAATGCGCACGGAGATTAAACATATGAGCGAGCAGCGTATTCAGCAGGAACAAGCACAAAAAGAACTCATCACCAATATATCTCATGATATTAAAACACCAATTACAACAATAAAAGCATACATAGAAGCTATTGAGGAAGGACTATGCAACGATCAGGAGACGCTGATGGAATATATGGGAGTCATGCGGACCCATACAGATAAAACGGCCCGCCTTGTGGAGGATCTACTGGTTCATGCACTTCAGGAATTGGGGCAAATTTCGGTGGAAATCCGTGAAATGTACAGCGGGCCTATACTGGAGACGATGTTGAAACCGATTGAACATGTTGTCCTAACAAAGGGGCTTATCTATAAAGGACCCAATTACATCCCCAATGTGTTAATCGCTATCGACCCCACTCGAATTGAACAGGTGATCTCCAATCTTGCCGCCAATGCCCTCAAGCATACAGCTCCAGGAGACATGATCCGTATAGATATGGAACTGGAATCCGGACACTTGAAAGTGACGATTGCCGATTCGGGTCAGGGAATACGTGTACAGGACATGCCGTTTGTTTTCCAGCGTTACTTCAGAGGCCAGGCGAGCCATGCAGAACAACGTGTTCAGGAAGGTACAGGGTTGGGCCTTTCCATCTGCCAAAGCATTATTGAAGCACATGGAGGCCATATTTCCTTTACTAGTAAAGAAGGGCAAGGTACTACCTTCCGGTTCTATCTGCCGATCTGCTGAGCCCACACTCAGCAGCTGTAATACTTTATTCATAATTTGATAAGGCTTCCTCAACATCCCTCCTCTAGAATGAATCCTATACTGCACTTGGGAGTGATTCGACTTGTCCAAAAAAGTGATTATCCGTGCACAGAATCTGTGCAAAACGTACAACAGCGGAAGTGAACAATATCATGCCATCCGTAATGTTGATCTCGACATCTATGAAGGAGAATTCACGGTCATCATGGGTAACTCTGGCTCTGGCAAATCAACCCTCCTATATCTGCTAAGCGGACTGGACCAGATCACAGCAGGTGAGGTCTATTTTCGCGATCAGCGGATTGACGTTTATAGTGAACGGGAAATGTCCGACTTCCGCACCCGCCGGATTGGTTATATCTATCAGAGCATCAATCTGGTCCCAGACCTTTCCATCAAAGAGAACATTGCTTTACCGGGATATATTGCTGGAAACAAAACGAAGGACATCCAATCCCGCGCTGCTGAGCTGATGAATGCCATGGATATTGATGGACAGCGTGACCGCCTCCCCTCCCAGACATCTGGAGGACAACAGCAGCGAGCTGCCATTGCACGGGCTTTGATCAATTCACCGGATATCATCTTTGCGGATGAACCGACCGGAAGCCTGAACATGGAACACGGCACAGCTGTTCTCGATATCCTTACAGACCTCAACCGGAAAGGACAGTCCGTTGTTATGGTGACGCATGATATCAAAGCCGCCTGTCGGGCAGATCGCCTGATCTACATTTTGGACGGCAAGATTGGCGGAATCCTTGAGTTTAACACCTATGACGAACATCAAATTCAGGATCGTGAAGCGATCATCTTCGCTTTAGTTACGGGGAAGGAATAACGATGGCTGTCATGTTTAAACTTAGCTTGTCGTATCTGAGCAGGAACAAAATACAAAATGCGCTGATTGCGCTGCTCCTGCTACTCTCGACACTTCTTGTATCTACAGCTATTGTCATTCTGGCGAACACAGGCAATCAGTTTTATGAAATGCATACCCGAACCCATGGATCTCATCAGATCCTGACGTTTGAAAAAGGGCTCAATGATCCTGACGCTGTGCACAACTGGTGGGCTTCTCAGGATGGAGCTCAGGTGTCCCCTTTGCTAACGTATCGTACATTGTCAGGCATCATTTTGAATGAAACTCACATCCCTAACATCTACCTGTACATGTTTAATACGCCTCCACCGCCCTGGGGTGTGGATGAACTAATTTTCTCAAGTGGGACGCCCGACACAGTTCCCGAACAAGGCTCCGTCTGGATTCCAACGTCCATGGCAAATACCTATCATATTTCGGTAGGTGATACCATTGGCTTCAAAACCGGCTCAAGCACACTCGAATTGAATGTATCGGGTATTGTGATCGATGTACCATACGGGGCACCCTTCTCCAATACAGCACGGGTCTGGATGAATCCTACCGATTATCAACATGATCTCGCTACACTTACTGGCAACGAGAATCGTATGATGGGCATCCATTTTAACGATTACAGCATGAATTCGGTGTATTGGGAACGATACAATCGTGAGACAGGTATTCCGTTTCTGGAATCCAAAATGGAGTTCGAGGCGATTGCCTCTTTCTATCTGATCATCAATCAGGTTATTGGATTCATCATGATATTCATGGGTGTTGTCATGCTCTCCATCGCTTTGATGACCATCGGGTTTACGATTGCAGATGCCATCCTGGCCAATTACAGAACGATAGGAATCCTCAAATCACTAGGTCTGACTTCCCGAAAAACGATAGGCACCTATGTTATTCAATATGCAATGTTATCCATCGTAGCCATTATCCCAGGACTTGCACTCAGTATATGGATATCCAAATGGATCATCAATATTTCTGTATCCTCTCTTCGAGTGGGGAATCAGAACATTCCAGTCCATGGATTGGATGCGGCCATACTGTCCGGCGTACTACTATTTGCTCTAGTGATTATGTTCACTGTGTTATATGCCAAAAAGGCACGCAGCATACAGCCCGTGCAAGCTATTCGTTATGGTATGTCGGAGATAGATCACGGCCGGATGGCTGGCAAAATGAATTCGCCATTGGCCCACTGGATCGGCTTCACACGACTGCCTGTGACCGCCGTGCTTGGATTCGGACATGTGTTCAAAAACACCAAAAGCTCTGTTCTAACACTCCTGCTAACCACCATGGCTTCCTCCGTACTTGTTCTGGGTTATGTTCTGCTGACCAGTATAACCGGAATTGAACAGACCGCAGCTAAATGGGGGTATGACAATGCCAATATCGCAGCAGTGGTCGTGAACAAAAGTAACGTTCCAAAGACTGAATTAAAACAAACGTTAGAAGAGGATTCAAGGATTAGCAATGCAGGCTGGCAAGGGAACACAACGGGTGTAATTAGCCCGGAGTCTTCGGCAACAGTCAAGGGCCAATCCATCAGTATCAACTTGAATGTACTGGACGGGAGTTATCAAGAACTTGGATTCGAAACGTTAAAAGGGGTTAACCCACAACATGCGAATGAAATTGCCCTTGGTGTAAGTGTATCCAACACATCAAATAAAGATCTCGGTGATTTTATCGATATCTATATTGAAGGAGAAAAGCGTACATTCCTCATTACAGGAATCTATCAGGCGATCGCCAACATGTCTGTTTCAGGCAGAATCACCATTGATGCCATGAGAAGTGTAAACCCCCGTTATAGTGAATTTGATGTTATCTTTATCAATGTGAACGATATGGCACAAGCGGATAAGGTTGCCTCGGAATTAAATGAGCAATTTAAAGATTTCGCTTCGGTAGTTACTCAGAAGACATTGCTTGATTCCGTTTACGCGGAAGCTGCTAACATCCTGATCTATCCGATGAGCCTGATTGGATTGTTGTTTATCACTGTGACGTTTATCATTATTTTCAGTACCTGTAGAATCAATATTCGTAAAGAAAGCAGAACGTACGGGATATACAAATCGCTGGGAATGACATCCCGCCAAATCAGGTTATCGCTCACCATGGGAATGTTCATACTGTCCTCCGTGGGAGCCATACTGGGTATTTTCGTCGGCGTATATCTGCTGCCTCTTCTACTCGAAATGGTCCTTTCCGGTTATGGTATCGTACAACTTCCACTGATCCTGCATTGGGGTGGCATGGTACTGTTCACCTGTCTAACCATCATTGCAGCCAGTCTTGGCTCATGGTTCTCTTCAAGAATTATTCGGGAAGCATCGCCACGTATGCTGGTTATCGAATAATGTAATAAGGATGCCTTAACACAATAAAACAAGCCCTTCCATACCTCTATAGGATGTGGAAGGGCTTGTTATTATGATAAGAACTATTTCCGCCACTTCTTCGCAAGTTCACCAATCTGATGTGGGGTAGTGCGGCAACAACCACCAATAATTTGCGCGCCCGCCGCAACCCACTGCTCAGAAGCATCACTCATACTGCCACATGTACCCTGTCCACTCCACGTCTTCGTTGCCGCATCGTATACTTCTCCCGAGTTCGGATACACAATAACAGGTTTATCGCTGGTACGGCTCAAAATACCCACTGCTTCCGTCACCACTTCCATCGGAGCACAGTTCAGGCCAATCGCCGCAATCTGCGGCTCAGAGCCAAACTTCTGTGCACATACCTCAAGCGGTGTGCCCTCGCTGATGCTTGTCCCGTCTTTTAAAGAAAAAGATAACCAGGCATACGCATGAGGAAACTCCTTCAGTACATCAACCAGCACCTGTGCTTCCTGCAAGGAAGGAATCGTCTCAAAAGCCAAAATATCTGCTCCTGATTCAAGCAACGCTGCCATACGTGGTCGATGGAAAGCAGCCAACGTCACATCCGACACGCCGTAATGTCCTACATACTCTGAACCATCCGCCAGATAGGCGCCGTACGGCCCAACGGACCCAGCAATAATTGGACGTGGACGAGTACAATCTCCTTCGTGATCTACTGTACGATCTGTTATTTGCTCCTCATTCTCCACCGTCTCGGCACGTACCGAAGGAGCTTCTACAAGCTGACCTGTTGAGCTTTCTCTCCCTATTAAACTACTCTGCACTTCTGCCCATACGTCATCTCTCGCCTGAGCAGCCAATTCCACCGTCTTGCGGATCAGCTCCAGTGCTGCCTGTTCACCAATCCCTCTCTTGCGGAAGCCATCCACCGTCGCCTGATAACTGGATGTAATCGCACAGTCGGCTCCTGCTCGAAAATAATCTGCATGGACCTGAACGATAACATCCGGATTCTCGAGCAACACACGAGCCGACCAGAGCGGATCATCCAGATTACATCCATGCTGTTCGAGTTCCGTTGCCAACGCTCCATCCAGAATCATGACTGGATGTTCACGCAGGATCTGTTCTATGGGGTTAGTCTGTTGTACTAGCGTCATGTACTTGTCCTCTTTTCTTATTCACACGTTCTGTCAGATAATAAGCGGCGTAACACACTGCGATAAATGGAAGCCCACAATACAGTGCAATTCGCTGTGTCGGGTCAAAAGCAATACCTATGCATGAAGCCAGACATAATATAAATGAAATAATTGGTACAGCCGGGTACAGCGGTGTGCGGTAGACCAAATCTTTGACCGCATGGCCTTCCCGGATATACTGTCTGCGGAACATGTACTGGGAAGCGCTGATGCTCATCCATACCGCAACGACAGCCAGACCTGAAATGGAAACCAGTGTAATATACACGGTACCTGGCGCAATGATACTGGACAGCAAAGCCAGCGCACCACCAACCATACTGATCAGAAGTGCATTCAATGGCACACCCTGTTTGGTCAATTTGGCAAACCACGGGGAGATCGTTTTTTTATCAGCCAGAGACCAGAGCATCCGCGAAGAAGCATACAGGCCTGAATTGGCAGCAGAGAGAATCGCCGTCAGAATAACAAAGTTCATAATGTCTGCTGCATAGGGTACACCCACCCGCTCCATTACCGCTACAAACGGACTTTCCAGTACACTGGCATCCGACATGGGCAGCAAGGCCGACAAGATAATAATCGTTCCGATGAAGAAAATAACCAAACGCCACAGCGTTGTATGAATAGCTTTGGGTATTGTCTTTTCCGGGTTCTCCGTCTCACCGGCAGCAATGCCGATTAATTCGGTGCCTGAGAAGGCAAAGTTTACAGCAAGCATGGTCATCAATATCGCTGTAGCCCCATGAGGGAACCACCCGGATGCGGTAATGTTCGATAGAAACGGCGCTGGTTCAGCATCCGCCATCGGAATGAACCCAAACATGGCTGCGCCACCGATAATAATGAAAATTACGATAGTCACTACTTTTACAGATGAGAACCAGAACTCGGATTCCGCAAATAATTTCACCGTTAAAGCGTTAAACAGAAAGATCATCAGGGCAAAGAGCGCGCTCCATATCCATACGTTCACCGATGGGAACCAGCGCTGCATCAGCAATCCGGCGGCTGTGAATTCGGAGCCAAGCGCAACAGTCCAGGTTAACCAGTATAACCAAGCCACCGTGTAGCCTGTTGCCGGTCCGATATATTTGGCTGCATAACTATGAAATGCTCCCGTCTCTGGCATATGAACAGACAGTTCACCAAGACAGAGCATCACCAGATATACAACGATGGCTCCGATCAGATAAGACAGAATGGTCCCAAGTGGTCCAGCCTGCTGAATCGTGTAACCCGAGCTTAGGAATAATCCTGTTCCAATCACTCCACCAAGAGAGAGCATGACCACATGCCGTGCCTGCATTTTCCGCTGAAAATGCCCTTTGTCGTTGTTGTTCTCCATACCTGCTGCTCCCTACTTCTTCATCCAGAAAAAACAAAAAAGACCCACTCTGCCTAAAGAGTGCGCCGTTACTGACAAATAAAAACAAACGCTCCTATCTATCAGGCTTTCACCCGCTGGAATTAGCACAGTATCCTTCAGATCTGTTGCTGAGGTTTCTAAGGGCCAGTCCCTCCACCTCTCTGGATAAGAAAATGATTTTTTACTAATATAGCGATCTATCATGAATGTGTCAACATTTAAATCATAAATGAAACACATCGCTATTCGGTGGATGATCCCGGATTGGTAATGCTAATCTTCACATCGTACGTAATTGGCACGGTACTAAAAATGTTATCCCAATCATCTTTGACTTTCTTCCATGTTTTGGGCTCTTTAATACGTAAGCTATCCCGAAAATCCGCAACATCCACTTTGTAGGTATGCTGCAGCTTGTATAACACCTGACGAATCTGTTGTTCCGCCAGTTCAGCAAATTCTTTTTCCAGTTCCCCGCGATAAGCCCCTTTTTCCTCTCTTTCCGGAGCATGCCAATCCTCCATTAACCAGCCTTCGGATTCGGTCTTTACATGGAATGAAATATCATTGCCAACAACCTTGGGAATTACTTTTGTTTTCTTCTTTTTCATTTCATATACAACAGTGAATCCCTCTTTGTTGTAAGTCTTCAAGACGCCTCCTTTTTCCTTAGGCCTGAGCCACGATAAACCTTCCAGATCCGTTTGACTTAGTTCTCCAATAAACTTAGTTGTTTTCCCATCGAATATGCTGCCACCTGAGAACTTGCCCTCTCCATTGGAGTACAGTACATTCTGGAGCAAGAAACTGGAACCAGACTGCATTTGGGCATCTAATTTGGAGAGCAAAACAGGGTCCAGGATTTTGTTGGACAAGTATGAATTACCGGTAATTCCTGTTAGATAAAATGCTGGAATCCGAGAGGGATCATCCGAAGTCAGGACATCCACGGCGCGATGGTGACTTATCAGCACCAGACAATTTGGACGAATATCGTTATCCCGAAGTACAAAATCCAGCAGCTGGTCCAGACCATACTTTTTGGCAATATCCTTGGAGACGACGATGACCTTTAGATGATGTCCGATAAGTGGACGGTCTCGCCTTAGTGCGAACTGACGAAAGATTTGCAGCAAGGAATCTCCAGTAAGCTGTTCATTGGAGTAGGAAGTCTTTCCCGAAGCAGGTGAACCGGATTGTCCGCTCTGTTTAATGTTCGAACCGCCCGTGCCAGGAGCAATCTGCACGGTAGCCGTTATATAATTATTCTTTGGATACTTTCCTCCCTGGGCAGCGATGTCCTTCTCAAATTCTGTTTCTTTCGCGATATCGATCCCGAGACCAACATAGACACTTAGTTCCTCGATCTCCCTACTGCTCCAGCATCCGGATATTACCAGAAGGACAGACAGAGCATAAACTACACGTAAACGCATAAAAAAACGAATCATGCATGTTTGCCTCCTTTTTTGCGAATCAGACTTATTATCAGCAGCAACAGTGGTAAAGTGGCAAACAAAAGTACGGATGAGTTGCCCAACATATCACCCAGTGCAAAGGTTTCGTCTACGGTTTTCGGCATCAATGCTGTTAGATATATTACTGGCAGAAGGGCGTACATAATGACTTTGATTTTCTTTGTACGAAACAAATCCCGAATACCTACCGAAGCACAATAGTGTGTGATCGTGAAACTCGAGAAGATCTGCATAATCCAGATGACCAATAACAAGGATTCGAACCGCTCAAAGATTAAACCTTGAATCTCAAAGCTTCTTACGAGATCCAGCGTGGGCCAAGTACGTGTTTTGATGCCGTCGAGTGACAGACTGCCTACAACCATCACTACAGTAATCAGATAAATCATAGTCGATATGATGATGCCCCAGCTCATGGCTACATTGCTCTTTTTTGGGTTTTTCATATATGCAGTCATGACAAACATGACTTCGTACCCCGTGTAAGCCAGCAGCGAAGGTTTCAAACCTTTGAGGACTGGCATGATACCCTCTCCGAGAACGGGTCTCAGATTGCCGATCTCAAATAACTGATTACTAAGCAAAATTTCAATCACAAATATAATCAGTGTAATCGGCAAAATAATCTCAAATACACGCACAATGACGGCGAGTCCACCAGAGATCAAATATATGCCAATCCACATAAACACCATCACAATGGCCCATGTCGGAGTACGCTCTAGCAAATACATGCCTGTCACTTCAGCCATGACCCTGATTTCGAATGCGGCAATCACCATAAAGTAAATAATCATGGCGAATCCCAATATGTAAGCAATCCAGCTCCCCGTAATCTCACGGGTGAACTGGAACACTGTTTTCTCCGGAAATCTGCGACACAGGGTAACCAGAATAATTCCGACACCCGTGATAATCAGTCCAGACAAAATGATGGAGATCCAGACATCCGGTGTTCCGACAGCTTTACTCGTCGTTCGGGGGAGGGTCAGGATCCCCGCGCCAAGCATGTAATTAACAATAACTACGACGGCCTGCCTTGTGCTAATATTTCCTTCAGAACCGTTCACTTCATCCCACCTCATACCTCGTGATTTGCTTGATTTATTTTTTGCGGTCTTTATCTATTGGATTAGACATCTCGGGACGCTTCCTCATCATATTTAGCGGAGCACGGATAAAGAAATCCTTCCATTCCCCAAAGTGATAAGGAACGGCCGGTGCAACATAAGGTAGGCCAAAGCTCGAGAGTCTCGCCAGATGGGTACATATAAGGAGAAAGAACATAACCACGCCAAACAATCCGAGTACAGCTGCGCTAAACATGGCAGCAAATCGCAGAATTCGCAGTGTGATGCCGGCACTATAGACAGGGATCGTAAAGGAGGATATGGCGGTAACCGCAACAACGATGACCAGGAATTGGCTTATAATTCCTGCCTGTACGGCCGCCTGGCCGATAATCAGACCTCCAACGATACCCAGCGAGGGTGCAATCGGCTTAGGTAAACGAATGCCAGCCTCCCTCAATATCTCGATCGAAACTTCCATGATCAGTACTTCGATGATTGAAGGAAACGGCACTCCCGTCCGCGTTTCAATGATCGTCAATACCAGCTTGGTTGGGATAAGTCCCGGATGGAACGAGATAAAAGAGATATAGAGCGCAGGTGCGAGCAAGGCCAGCATGGCGGACATAAAGCGCAGCATTCGCAGGAATGTTCCAGGAATCCATCGTTCATAATAATCCTCGGGAGATTGGAGCAACATGCTAAACGACACTGGCACAATTAAGACAAATGGCGTCCCATCCAATAAAATAGCCACTCGCCCTTCCAGTAAAGCACCCATCACCCGGTCTGGTCTTTCTGTATTCAACACTTGTTGAAACGGACTGAGCGTATTGTCTTCGATGAGCTGTTCAACATACCCAGATTCCAACATGGAATCCATATCCATCTCTTCAATTCGCTTTTGGACTTCCGCCACGAGATTAGGATCAGCAATATCCTGAATATAGGCAACAGCCAAATCTTTCTTGATCCGTGAACCTACTTCATACTTCTGAATAAAGAGGCTCTGATCACTACCATACCGACGCAAAATGCCTGTATTATCACTTAACTGTTCAGTAAAACCAATTCGGGGGCCACGCAGCAGCCCCTCTGACACCGGTTCATTCACACCACGTGTTTTAATCTTATGAGCTCCAATTAATAGAGCCCCCGGCAATCCATCAACCAACAGTGCATTCTTGCCAAAAAGCACGCCAACTGAGACCTTTTGGAGGGACTGTGTCTCCTCAACCAGACTGACAGGTAATAATTGATCTTGCAGATAGGCCGACAGTAAATGTGCATTATCCGGATGGAGGAACCCCTCCCGCTTAAGCTCTGGAACGCCTTCCATCATTAACGGTGTAATCAGGTGATCATCGATTAAGTCTTGATCTACCAGGCCTTCGGTATAGATGACAGCTGCCCTTGTATTGGTACCTCTAATGGTAAATTCCCGAATGTGCACATCAGCATTTTGACCAAAGCTTTCTCTTACACTGGTCAGATCCGTATTGTACTTGCCGGTCATTTTAATATTGGCATATTGGCCTGTTTCGGTTCCCTGACCCTGACCCGCGGTAGCAGGAGAAATATCTTTCGAGGATATGGAGGGTTTCTCGGAACGAGAGAAGGTTCCACGCTTAATGGCGGCATTGATCCACCGCATGGTTACTGTAATGCCGATCGGTATGATAAGGACCAAGAATGCCTGAATCCATATGGTCCAATCCGGCACGTAGGATACAATTGTTGACCACATGTTCCCACCCCAACATTTCTCTGCATGATGAAGCTGCAGGTATTCCCAAGTATTGTGTCCCCGTTTGATCACAATAATTCCCGTTTTTTTGTGTACTGAACGACAAAAAAAACGGTTCCTGTGTAAGGAACCGCTATTACTATATATTCTTATACGATTCTGGTCACATGCTCCGCTTTGGCATCCAACAAGTGAGCTGATGCAGCAATTGCTGTAAAATCATTCAGAGCGATCTCAATCTGCTTCTGGCTCTGCTCGACATATTCTTCTACTTTTTTGGTACCGCCTGTGATATTACCTATCTCCTTTGTTATTCCGGTAACGCTATCACGAATCTCGTTAATCGAACTCTCCACCATTGCGGATAGTTTCTTAACTTCTTTAGCCACGATATCGAATCCTCGTCCAAATTCTCCTGCATGTGCAGCCTCAATGGCAGCATTCAACGCAAGCAATTGCGTCTGAGACGAAATCTCGCGTATCGTTCGTACCACGCCCTGAATCGATCCGGCCTGTTCCTGCAAATGAGTCAGCGTTGCACGGTTAGTAGCGGACACCTCTGAGATATAGGAGATACTGGACATTAATTCCTGGCTCCGTTCAATGCCTACATCTGCCTGCCCATTTAGTTCATGAGACATCGCTTTTAGCTCATTCACTACGACCGAAATGTTGTTCTGACGGTTGGTAATGTTGGTGGCGATTTTGGAGACACCCAATATCTTCTGATTTGTCTCATCGTACACCGGCATATATGTCGCCTCAAGCCATACGGAATTTCCCTTTGCATCCTTGCGTTCAACCTTGTCCTGGAAGCTGACACCATTAAATATGCTATTCCAAAAAGCATCATAGTCCGGGGTATTTGCAAATTGACCGAAGCATAGTTGCTGATGCTTCATGCCGTACATCTCATCTACCGTATATCCCATCGTCTGGGCAAAGACTTCATTCACGTAGGTTACCCGGCGATCCAGATCAAATCGAATGATAGCAAGACTTTTCTCCATCGCCTTGATGACCATTGCATCGGTGACAACATCTTTCTTTTCCATATCTAATACAGACACTTGATAACCCCCACAGTTCATTCCATAATAGACAGCCTTTAACTAGCAAAAACGATCATAACAACATATGTATCCATCAGGTTCTAGATGACTCTACTATTGATACCCGATTTGCAGCATTTTGGATCACCTGTTGTCGTTTATTTTTCCAAAAGAAAATCTGCTTCACCTCATCCGCTGGCAATGGCTTGCTGTAGTAGTATCCCTGCACTTTATTGCAACCTTGTTCAGTCAAAATATATAGTTGTTTCTGCGTTTCAATGCTTCTGCAATATCCTGGATAAAAGGCTTCCATCATCATACTTTTGGAGCATATTCATCGTCCAGAAAAGAGATGTTATAACTTATATTATCCGTAAAATATCTCTGTATCTACTTGTACGTATCGTAACATAAGGCAAAAAAGGATACACTTCTGCACTTGTAACGTATTTGTAACATAATTTCTGTTTTTTTAGTAACCGTTTAGTGCCTTTATACAAGAAAAACAGAGAAACCGAAAAAAAGAAGAGCGCATGATATTCATGGCTCTTCTTTTTTGATGTTTTTAAGTTAGTTAAAGGTTACATACCGAGTGCTTAACCGGGGGCCTGAACTCATTTTAAAAATCGTGCACAGTGACACACAGCTGAATCGCAATGCCAAATGGGTCCCGTACAATACCGTATCCTGGGCTGAATTCATTTTGTTCATATGGCACCAGTACCTTCACACCCTCATGTTGCATCAGAGAATGATACAGTTGATCGATTGTATCTTTGTCCTTGGATTGAATACATAGTGACGTACTGTTCCCCAGCTGCCATGCTCTCTCCGTGTCCATTGCTTCTTCCGCAATCATGACTTTGTTAACCCCAATCTCCAGCACCGAATGTGTAATATACTCATCTTGACCGGCAGGGTACTCGAAGCCCGGGTTCATCTCCTTCATCTCTTTATAACTTTTCTTGAATATCACCTTGGCGCCCAGAAACTCTTCATAAAAAGCAATGGCCGCCGCCGCATCCCCGTTCATCGACAAAAATGGTATCACTTCAAAATTCATTATATTGCCTCCTTGTTCCTGTTGGATTACACTTATCACTATAACAACGAAAGGTGCCAATCCATGGCACCATTAAGAGGTTTGATATGAAAAAATCAGAACGTATGAACCAGATGCTGCGCTTCATTAATCAAAAACAACAGTTCACCCTGCAAGATCTCATGCAGGAGTTCCAGATCTCCAAACGAACCGCGTTAAGAGATATCGCTTCATTGGAAGAGTTAGGTGCCCCCATCTATGTCGAATATGGACGCTACGGCGGATATCGACTGCTGCAACAGATGCAACTGCCTCCCATTTCGTTTAATACGGGTGAGCTT